>DATNML010000131.1:0-2850 GCA_035602315.1 Candidatus Dormiibacterota bacterium | reverse complement strand
GTCTCGGGCGCGATCATGTGGTGATAGATCCACGAGGGCGTGCGGATCAGCAGATACAGCAAAACGATCGCCATCAGCGGACCGATCAACAGCGAGACCGGGTTGAGGCCCCAGCCGATCTGCGAGGAGAAGAACACCCGCCCGGCGATCCCGAGGAGCAAGGCGTTGACCGGCTGCAGCAGGAAGGTGGCGGCGGTCACGCGCCACCAGGCCCAGGTCACCCGCTCGCTCTGCGGCAGCGCATAGCAGATGAGGGCGAGAGGCGCGGCAACCAGGGTGATGACCAAGAGCGCGCTGCGGGCCACGTAGACCACGACCAGCGCCAGCATGAGGACACCGGCGACGAGAGCCATGAGCACCGCGACCGGCCCTTCGGCCCCGTTGAGGGCTGACATGCCACTCTGCAGGGACCCCAGCACGTTCTGGGGCAGCGGCGTGCCTCCAAGCAGGGCGGCGTTCAGCGCATTGTTCAGGTCAACGGCGGTCGAGAAGACGGAGAGGCTAACGTTGGCGAGCACTGCTGCCAATAGGAGCCGAGAGATGATCAGCTTCACGGTGTAGCGGGTTCCTGCCACCCCGGACGTCATCAGGAGTACGCCACCGATCAGGGCGATGACCACCAGGAAGCCGGTGGCGATACCGCGCGTCAGATTCCAGAGTCGCGCGACTTCCGGCGCCCGCTCAAAGTGGGGCGTGACGGTGAGTAGGTCGGCGATGGCGTGGAGGGCGAACGCGAAGATGCTCTGGGCGACGGAGAGCAACCAGGCATTGATCGCCTGGGCGACCTGGCCCGGGAGATCCCAGGGCGCAGCGACTGGCGGAGTGGAGGCAACGATCACCGTCATAGGCCGGTGATGTGCTTGATGATGTTGATCATCAGCGGTGCCAGGCCGGCGAAGACGAAGCCGATCATGGCGGAGCGGATGGCTTCCTTTGCCTGCTCCACCCGGCGCGGGTTGCCGGCGGCCGTGAGATACATCACCCCGCCGATGCTGAGGAAGAGGGTGGCGAGGGTGGCCAAGACACTGGTGATCCAGAAGCGCAGGTTGTCGAGCACGGTGGGCAGATCGGGCGTCGCGGCATAGGCGGGGCGCGTCGTCAGCAACAGCAGGAATCCTGCGAGCAGGAGAATCCGGCCGGTGATCCGAACGCGGAGTCCCAACCTCACCGGCAGCGACCGCTGGTTGGCCTGACGCTTCTGGGGTCGGATCCATGACGACAACGGGTCTCCTGGGGCTCGATTCTCAGGGCATGCCTCCGTTCGTAGATGAGGTTGGTTGTGCTGATGAGACCGAGCGCGTCCTCGACGTCTTCGTCGTCGTCCACGTCCATCTCAGATGCGCTCGTGGGAGTCGCCACCCAGTCCGAGCGCGGCGTCGTTGTTGTGCTCGTCGTCATGGAAAGCACCAAGATCCACGCCGCTGTGGTCGATCGCTGCCACGGCGTCAGCTGGGAGGCTGTGTTCGGCCCTGAGGTGGCGTGCGTAGGATTCGCGGTCAGCGGTGCGACGATCGATCTGATGTCGGATACTCATGCGTTGTCCTCCAGCGGGGTGATGGTGATGCGGGACAGGTGCGCTGGTTCGCCGGGCTTCCGCGGCTGAAGGCGACTGTGGGGAGCCGGTCCGGTCGTGCGTTGGCCTGTCCTCGCATCTACTCTCTAAAGAGCCGGTTTTTGAGGTTGTTTTCTTACATCGGAGTTGCTGGCGATCGGCCAAACGTGCTCGTGAGCCACCGCTCCAAGCGCCGCTCAGCCCGGTACCGCCGAAGGAGCAGGCGGTTATAGATCGGCGAGCGCGGTACCGCCAGCTGACTCAACGAAATCCCTTGTATGCGGGTGGCCCGGATTAGCTCCTTATCCCTCGATGTGACGCCCGCGCGTCGGCACCAGACGGCCAACAAGAAGTCGGCCTCAGTGCCTTCAAGATCCGGTCCGACGGTTAGATCAGAAAGAGATTCGTCTCCCTTGACCTCGGTCAACTCGCGCCGCAGCCATCCACAGAGCAGCTTGTAGGTGTCCTTGACCAACCCGACGAGCACGACGCGCCGCTCGGGAAGCTGTGGGTTCGCCAGAGCCCGGAGGGCGCAGGCGATCGTCTGTTGCCAGAGGTCGTCGCCATCAAGGTCAAATTCGTCGACCTTGTCGATCATGTGGCCGAGGGCCGGCTCAAGGAGTCCAAGGACAAAGAGTTTGGCCTCGGGTGATGGGTCCATCTGCACGCTGCGTACCAGCGCTCGCCAAATCTGGGGCTTTCGCGGGTGGCGGTCCTCGGTGTGCAGAAGTCCGCGAAGGGCGGCGGGGTCGACGAACTCCTCGATGGCCGGCTCCCGCCTGCGTGACGCTTCAAACCATTGGCGCAGCGAGATCGAACCGAGTTCTCGCTCGAACTCTTGTAGGAAAGCCAGACGGCTGGGTGTCATGGAAGACCTCCGTGGTCCTCCGGGCATCCCAGTTGTCTGGCTCAGTCAGCCCGTTGGTGGGGTGGATGTTGATATCGGCTGGATAGGCTCCCCGGTGTCCGGGTCTTGCCCTCGTCCTCTCTTTAGACCACCTCCTCTCTGTTATCGGCCGGTCTCCATTCCTGCTCGATGGCAAACCGAACGAGTTTGCCGTCTCGCACGACGCCCCGGAACGAGCCGTAGCGAAGGGCGTCCAAGGCTTGCCTGTGCGCGGCCATGGCACTCAGGATGGACTCGCTCTTCGGGTCGCTGGAGACGTCGGGCTTCATCGCCACTTACCCTACTCAGCGACCGTCCGCTGACCGTCCGCTGTTGACAGGCTCCTCGTATTCAGCCGGCCAAGCCCTGCGTCCGTCGACCGTCCGTCGATCGTCCGTCGCCTCCCAAAACG
>DATNML010000130.1:0-10972 GCA_035602315.1 Candidatus Dormiibacterota bacterium | reverse complement strand
CTGCCTTATCGCCGTGCTCGTGACCACGCTGATGGCGCGGCCGGTGGCCGCATTCGAGCACCTCAACTCGACGATTCCGATCCTCATCCTTGGTTTTTCAATTGCTCTCATCTGGCAGGTCGCGATCCCGCGCGGCATCCTACAGGGCCTTCAGAGATTCCCCTCGCTATCGCTCAACCTCTCCGTGGAGCTGATCATCCGCACGACCGCCGTCTTCATCCTCCTGAAGGCCGGCTATGCCGTATCGGGCGCGATGGCCGCTGTCTTCCTGGGCCTCGCCTTCTGCTTCGGGCTCGGCCTGTTTACCCTCCGGGACCACTTCAAGCGCGTCGGTGCGCGCGTGCAGCTGCGGGTGATGGCCGGGTTCTCGCTGACCGCTGCCGCCGGCATCATCGGCATCCAGATCCTCTACAACCAGGATGTGATCCTGGCCGAGCACTACCTCAGCGGCCATGACGGCGGGATCTACGGGGGGCTCAACAAGATCGGGACGATCATGTTTTTCCTAACTCTCAGCGTCAGCCAGGTGCTGTTTCCCCGAGTGGTCGAGGCGGTGGCTAAAGAGCAGCACCCGGGCCGGATCCTGCTCTCGTCTGCCGGCATCCTCGCAGCCCTGGGCGGAGGCGCGATCCTCGTGTTCGCGGCGGTACCAGGGCTCGTGGTCGGAATCCTGTTCGGCTCCGCGTTCCGCGATGCGACGCCTTACGTGTTCGCGGTAGGCATCATCGGCCTGGCGCTGTCGCTCGACAACCTGCTGGTTCAGTTCTTCATGGCGGTGCACGACCGGGTGTTCGTGCCGATCCTTGCTCTGGCCGTGGTGGCGGAGGGAGCGCTGATCTTCCTGTTCCATGCACGGGTGGGGCAGATCGTGGTGGACGTGCTGGTGGCGCTCCTCGGCCTGCTCGTGCTGCTCACGATCCGGTGCTATGTCCTGCTGCCGACATTGCACGCCGAGAGCCTCGCGGAGCCCGAGATCGCGACGGCCTAAAAAAGCTAAGTCCCGCGGTCCTTGCGAACCTCGGGACTTATAAGAACGCTCGGCAACGACCTACTCTCCCATCGGGTTACCCCGACAGTACCATCGGCGCTGGAGGGCTTAACTACCGTGTTCGGAATGGGAACGGGTGTTTCCCCTCCGCCATGGTCACCGAACAGATCAGATTATAGCCAAACCGCTAACCCTTCCCCCGCCAGGGGGAAGGCCTGGATGGGGGGCTGGTTCGTCTTGCCGCCCTGCTAGCGGGTTCTTCGTCTCCGGGCGCGGAGGCTCTTGATCTTGCGAGCTTCCGCCGGCGGGACGTAGTGCGAACGGCGTCGCATCTCGCGCACGAGCCCTTGCTCCTGCACCTTGCGGCGGAATTCCCGAAGCGCCTGCTCGAACTCTTCGGGATCCTTGACGACTATTCGCACAACCCGACAAGGATACCGATTGACAGGCAGCGCTGCTGTTAAGGCGCTATTCGAGGACGTCCGGGCGAACCGCCCTGACGACGGCGATGACCGCGAAGGCGACGGCAAAGGCCCCGATCACCACGAGGGCGTGCGTTCCGTCAACCGGCGTCAGCGGGGCGGCGAAAGCAGCCCGCGCGTGGTGGCCGGGCTCGATCAGGTTCAAGACGATGTTGAGATTGGGGCCGAGCTGGTATTGGCTCATGGTGAGCCAAGGGTGGTCCTGCTTCGTGATGCGCGAGCCCAGCACCTCCAGGATCACGGAGAAGTTGTCGACGGGGAAGAACGCGAGCGAGGCGGCCATCGCGAACGCCAGTGAGCGCCCGATCCCCGCCGCGGCTGCGGCCATAAGAATGACGATCCCCATGCTGATCCCCTGGACGAGCGCCCACATCTCGAGGTCCTGCCAGAACTCGCTCGGTAGGTGCTGTAGCGGTGCGAGGCTGCCGGCCCACGCGTTGACGAGCACGGCGAGGGTCCCTCCGGCGACAACGACGTATCCGGCCAGGAGAAAGATGCCGATGATCGCGAGGGTGAACATCTTCGCAAGCAGCAGCCGCAGCCGACCCGTCCCCCTCGCGTAGATGATCCGGATCGTCCCCGACGAGTACTCCATCGCAAAGAGCCGCGACCCGACGATGAGGAGAAAGATGCCCGAGCCGATCTGAAAGATCGTCCCGAAGACATCCCTCGCCCCGTACGCCCAGCCGGTCGGGTCGGTCTTCAGCTGGTCCTGGATGTTCGAGGCGCTCGTGATCGCCAGCGTGATGATCGCGAGCAGCACGAAGGAGCCGCCCAGCATCAGCCAGAAGCTGAGCTGCCGCGAGACCTTCAGGGCTTCGCCTCGCACCGCCCCAAAGAAGCGGGGGCGAATCGATGCGGCGCTCATGAATCTCCTGTGAGTTTGAGGAAGATGTCCTCGAGGTCCTGCTGCCGCTCGCTCACCGAGTCCGGCGTATGGCCGCCGTCGACCAGGAACTTGATGAGGTTGCGCCCCCGACCTTCTGGTGCCGGCGTGATGACCAGGCCGTCCTCGATGCGTGCCTGCTGGGCCCAGGGCTGCAGGTGAAGCGCGGCCAGCAGCTTATCCGGCGAGTCGACTTTGACCTCGAACTCTCCGGACGACTTCAGGAGATCGTGCACCGGCGCGACGCGGATGAGCTTGCCGTGATTGATGATCGCCACGCGTGTGCAGATCTGCTGCACCTCGCTCAGGACATGGCTCGAGATGAACACCGTCTTGCCTTGGGCGGCGAGGTCGCGCAGGAGGTCACGCATCTCGACGATGCCGGCCGGGTCGAGCCCGTTGGCCGGCTCATCGAGGATCAGGAGATCCGGGTCGTTGAGCAGGGCCAGGGCCAGGCCGAGGCGCTGCTTCATGCCCATCGAGTACGTCCTCACCTTGTCTCGATCGCGGCCTTTGAGCGAGACGATCTCGAGCACCTCGTCGATCCGCTTCTCCGACGCGCCGCCAAGCAGGTTGCCGACCGCGCGCAGGTTGTCGCGTCCCGAGAGGTAGCCGTACAGCGCGGGCGACTCGACCAGCGCACCGACGCGCGGCAGGACCTGTGAACGGTGCGAGCGCACCTCGAGGCCGAGGATCTCGACCGAGCCGCCTGTCGGAGCGATCAGGCCCAGGGCCATCCGGATCGTCGTCGTTTTCCCCGCCCCGTTCGGGCCCAGGAAGCCGAAGAGCTCTGCGCGGTCGACCTGCAGGTCGAGGTGGTCGACGGCGAGGCGCTTGCCATAGGACTTGGAGAGTCCGATGGCGCGAATGGCCGGCGCGGCGCTGCTCACCTCTTCTTGAGCACCGTCGCGCCGGCTTTTATGACAGGTGAGGGTCGCGGACCGGAGGTCCGACGCATATTCGCTGCCCCGGCGGCCGGAGCCAAGGAGACGACGAGCACGCGAGGGAGCGCATCGCGTAGATGCGTGACCGAGCGCGCGCAGGAGGCGACGCTGGCTTCAGCGCCGAAGGCGCCCGGCCGACTGGGCCGATGAAGATGCAAGGACCTTCCGGGCCGCGACCCTCTATGGGTTTATGCCGGCGAGAGTGACGGTTGCTGTGTGGGTGCCACTCGTGTTGACCCAGGTCAGAGAGAGGTGCTCGCCCGGCCTATGGGCCCGGATCGCGGTACCAAGGGTGTCGACCGACGTGATCTGGGTGCCGCCGGCCGAGGTGATGACGGAGTTGCGGGCGATGCCTGCGCCGGCCGCCGGCGAACCTGCCTGAACGCCCACGACCAGGGCGCCTGACGAGACGTTGAGGCCAAGCTGCGATGCCGCTGCCGCGTCCAGCGTCTGCGCCGAGACTCCGATAAAGCCGACCTGGCCGTAGATGATCTGCGCGCTGGTCTGCCCGGATCGGATCTGGTTGACCACGGTCAGGATGTTGTCCGATGCGATCGCGTAGTTGACGTTGGAGGCGCTCGAGCGGAAGCCCGAGACGTTGCCTGCGGTGATCATGCCGATCACCTGCCCGGACGAATTGACGAGCGGACCTCCGGAGTCGCCGGGGTAGATGGTGGCGTCGCTCTGGATCATTCCGGTGAGCTGCTCCGACCTGCTGCCGCCTTCACTCGCGGTGATGGTCTGGTCGAGCGCCGTAACCGAGCCCTGCGAGACGGATGGCGTGCCGCCCTGGCCAAGCGCGTTGCCGAGCGCAACGATCGGGTCACCTACGTTGACCGAGGACGAGCTCCCGAAGCTGACCGTCGGCAGCCCCGAGAGGCCGTCCACCTTGATCACCGCGATGTCAGCACTCGGATCGGCGGCGATCAGATGCGCGGTGTAGGTCTGCGAGTGGCCGGCGATGGTGACCTGGATGCTGGTCGAGCCGTCCACGACGTGGTTGTTCGTAAGGATCTCGCCGGTCGAGCTGATGATCATCCCCGTGCCGGCCGCCTGACCTGTTCCGACGACGGTGTTGATGTCGACGATCGCGGGATCGATCTTGGCCGCAATCGCGTTGGCGTTGAGGCTGCCGGTGCTTGGGTTGGCGGGTTGGAGTGGTGCCTCGGGGTTGGTCTGAGGTTGCGTGGTACTGGGCGTGGTGATCGTTTGCGCTGTGGGGGTGTGTGAGTTGATGGTGCGGGCGAGGCTCCAGCCGAGGCCGGCCCCCGCCGCAGCCGCGATCACGGCCGCCAGCACGACGCCCGCCGCGATGCGGTGCCAGAGGCTGCTGTCGACCGGCCGGGCTGGGGCTGCGGGTGGTGGCGCCCAGTAAGGCAGCGGCGCGCTGGGTGACTCGGCGCCGGCCGGAGGCAGCAGCGATTGGTCAGCCTGCTGTCCGGTTGGCTCGCTGGGGTCTTTTTGCACTTCCGACATCGGGGTCTACCTCCGGTAACGCTTTGGCGTTTGGTTTGTTCCCACAAGATGCCGCCGGAAGCTGTGTGTAGGTTGGACGGTCCCTTAGGGTTTGCTGAGAAGCGAGTTGTCGGTTGGATTGACGAAGGAGGCGGAATGGATCTGGCTGGACGAGTCGCGCTGGTTACAGGAGGTTCGGGTGATCTCGGGTCGGCGATCTGTCGCGCGATGGCACGCAACCAGATGAATGTTGCGGTCAGCTACCTGGGCGAGAAGGATCGCGCCGAGCTCGTCGTGACTGAGGTCGAGGCAGCCGGGTGCCGGGGCTGGGCGGTGCACCTCGATCAGTCCAGCGCCACCATGCCCGACGAGGTGGTCGCGTCTGTCGTCGAACACTTCGGCCGTCTCGACGTCCTCGTCAACAACGCCGCCTGGAACGTCGGGGTGCCATTCGCCGACCTCGAAGCCCTCACTCCGGAGATCTGGGACCGCATGTTCGCGACGAACTTGCGCGGACCCTACCTTCTTGCACGGGCGGCAGCTCGCACCATGCGGGCGCAGGGCGTCGGGCGAATCGTGAACATCGCCTCGATCGGAGGCCTGTACCCCTCCAGCAGCAGCATCGCCTACTCGTCCAACAAGGCCGGTTTGATCCACCTCACACGGTGCTTGGCGGTGGCGCTGGCTCCAGAGGTGCTTGTCAATTGCGTTGCGCCCGGCCTCATCGAAGGCACGCGGATGGCGGACCGGTTGCCTGATGCTGTGCGCGAGGGCGCGCTCCAGAGAGCGGTCCTACACAGGGGCACCTCTGCCGACGACGTCGCGGAGCAGGTCGTCACCTTCTGCCGCACCGAGACCACCACCGGCCAGGTGCTGGCTGTGGACTCAGGCTTTGTCTTCCACTGATCCAACTACTGCGCCATCGTCGCCGGGTCACACATACAAACGCTGATGTCGAGCGTGACCCTCGAAGGCCCGGCGAAGCCAAAGGCCTTTCGTGTCCAGACGCCGATCTCCGCACGAAGTTTCGGATCTGTGACATTGCTGAACGCCGCGTAGCGCGTGTGGGCATACGTCTCTCCGAGCTTCCAGCCAGGCGTGTTGGCCGGCTGAGCGTAGTACTGATAAACGCCCCATTCGGTGCTTGAGTCGGGTTCGGCGAATGTCGCCCAGCAACCGGTCGTCGGGCCATTGTCCGACCCCACTGTGATCAAGCTGGACTCCTGGACCCGGCTGGCGGGTGGTACCGGGAATGAGCGGGACGGGCACCCGTTAATTGCCGAGTCCAGTCCAGGGCTGGTGGCAATCGAGTAACCGGCCAAACCGCAGTACGCGCCGATTGGAATTGCGATCAGCGCGGCGAACAAGTAGGCGATTCGCTTGAGCACCAGACCATCGTTCTAACGTTCTCCTGCGGGAAAACCTTACGGATCAGGACTCATTAGTTCGTCGTGAAGGACTCGGGTCAGGGTCCAAAGGGCAGAAGGACCTCGGACTTAGGGGCCTGATGGCGCGCCGGCGGCGGAACGTACGTGCTCTCGCGCTCCGATCGCGCGGATGGGACCGCGCGCGGCGCTATGGGTCATCCCGATGACTGGGCTCGCGCGGCGCGCAACCACGAGAAGCTCCGCGATGCCGGATTCGATGCCCCGCGTCAGCACCTCGATGTCGTGCACGGAGTCGTAGTCGCCGGTCACACCGAAATTGAGACCGCCACAGTAGGAGAAGATCGCGATTCCGATCCTGACCGAACCGGCGATCGGCACGTAAGGATATGCGAAGAGCATCTGCCTGCCCGCGGCGTACAGGGGAAACTGCGGTCCCGGCACGTTGGTGGTAACCGTCTGGACCAGATGCTGCTGAGCATGTAAGGCGAGCCGGAAGCTGACCGCCAGAAGCATCGGCGGCGCGAAGCCCGACAGCTGCGTCAGGACGTCTCCCGCCACGGCCTGGCCGGAGCGCTTGAACCCATCCATCTGCGTCCTGATGGCGTGCAGTCGCGCGACAGGACTCTCGATTCCGACAGGGAGACCCGGAAACATGGCCGAGATGCGGTTGTTGTACAGGCCTTTCTCGCTCTCCAGCCGTACAGAGACCGGAACGAGGGCGCGGACGACTTTGCCCGCCACATTCTCGCCGCGATGGCGAAGCAGGTCGCGGAAACCTCTGGTGATGGCGGCGAGGACTACGTCGTTGACAGTGCCACCGAGCGCCGAACGAATCTCCTTCACCTGCTCCAGGGTGCCGTTCGCCCAGCTCCAGCGTCGATGAGGGCCGATCGGCCCGTTGAGGGAGCTTACGGCTGGCTGGGTCCAGCTTCCGAGCGAGCCGATGAAGTTCCCGAGGTCGGTGACGTTATGGACGCCCAACCCACTGGCGTATAGCGCGCGGGCCACTGCGGGCACGCCGCGGATTCGGTGGACAGGATCCGCCACGGCGTCCACAACCGCATCGGCCAGGAGGTGTAGATCGCTCGGTTCTCCACTGGCGTGCCACTTGGTCGCTCTGCGCGGCGGGGACTGGGGCTTGCGGTCGAGCAGAACGGTCAGCAGGTCGGTGGCCGACACACCATCGACCATGCAGTGGTGCACCTTGGAGATCAGCGCCCAATTGCCATTTGCGAGCCCCTCGACCATCCACAGTTCCCAAAGCGGCTTGCTCCGGTCGAGGTTCTGCGCGAAGACACGACCGGCCAGATTTCGCAGTTCGTCCGCCGATCCCGGCGGGGGCGTGGCGGTATGGCGGACGTGATAGAGGATCTGGAAGTGTGGGTCGTCCACCCAAACCGGGCGGCCGAGCCCCATCGGCACGAACCGCACACGCTGGCGGTAGCGCGGAAGATCGGAGAGGTGGGACGCAACGGTCCGCACAAGGTCGCCGTAGCTGGGCGCTGGACCCTCAAACACCGACACGGTGCCGATGTGCATCGGGTTGCGTTCATCCTCAACCGAAATGAACATTGAATCCTGCGGGCTCATGCGGTCCATTGGAGGCGAGCCTAGGTAGCCGATGCCGGGCGGACCTGAAATCGGCGTCCTGTGATGATGGTCGGCTCGATCGCGAGCAGGTGGGGTTTCGCTCCTGGTGCAAGCGACCAGGGCGCCGCCGCCGCGCGAGCGGTCCACGACACGTCATCGAACGCCTCCGTCGCATCAACCGCGACGCCTTGCACCATGACGCTCCAGGCCACGCCGGCTGAAGCGTCGTGCTCGTCGATTTCGAACGAGACTTTCGTATCCGGCGCTTGCGACAGCTTGCTGCCTGATGCGGTGCGAACGGCAATTATCCGGCCGCTCATTGCGTAGTTGACCGGAAAGATCTGAGGTTGCCCGTCGGCGACGATTGCGATCCGACCAAGGCTGTGCTGACCAAGGATGTCGAGGCACTCCGCTTCCGGGATCTCCTCCACCTCTGTCTTGAGCTCAGCTGCTTTCATGCAAGTTTTCCGTCAGGGCCCGCGGATCGGACATGAACCTTCGCCCGGTGATCTCATAGGCCCAGATGCCGACCCAGTGCTCACGCGATCCGGGCGCTGCTGGTCGCACCGGCCAGAAGCGCATCCGTCCGGTGGGCGCACCGCGTGGGCTGGTTACGTCGTGGGCGATTCCCTTAACCAGCACACTCCATCCGACTTCCTGGCCTGGGTCCCAACCGTCGATCTCGAAGCTCACATATGCGCCCGGCGCAAGTTCCAATTTGCTTCCGGGTGCGGTTCGAAAGACCACAACGCCCTCGTCGAAGAAGTAGTTGACGGGGAAGATGAGCGGACGGGCTTCTCGATCAACCACCGCAATCCGGCCGAGGTCGTGTGAACGCAGCAGTTTGACGTGGTCCTGCTCATTCAGTATCTCAAGCTGCCCTGGCCGAAGATCGAGCATCTAGGCGGCCCGGCGAAGCGATTTCGGGGTGGCCATACGATGCAGCGTCGGGGTGGTCACCGGATGCAGCGTTAGATACGAACGGGTCGCGCTTTCCCCAATATCGGCGAGCAGCCACCAGGCGACCCAGATGACTGGAGATGCCAACACCAGGATGATCGCGTAGACGATGAAAACACTGAGGTACATGGTTCTCCTTTGGCTCCAGCGTGCTCGCGACGAGCGCGGCGATAAAGGGCACAAAGACCTGCTGGTATACGGCCGATCGGCCTATCCGCGAGGCCGACTCGCGCCGTCTCAGGGAGGCAGATAATCCCGGAGTGAGCGATTGCTGCTCGCCGAAGGGGTATCGCTGGATCTTCAGTGAGCGGAACGCGCGTGCGGACGCGCAGCGCTACCGCCGAAAAGGCCTCGATCCCACGTCGCGTCGCATCGTCGAGTACTTGAAACAACGAGGGGTGGAGGGCCGGACCCTGCTCGAGGTTGGTGGTGGCGTGGGCGCGATCCAGATCGAGCTCCTGAAGGCGGGCGTCACCCGGGCGGTCAGCGTCGAATTGACGCCGACTTATGAGCCCGCCGCCCTCGAGCTGCTCCGCGAAGCCGGCCTCGAAAACCGCGTCGAACGGAAGGTGATGGATTTCGCTCGATCGGCAGGAGTGTTCGAGGTCGCCGACATCGTGATCATGAACCGCGTCATCTGCTGTTATCCAGACATGCTCGAGCTGGCCGGCGCTGCAGCCGAGCACACTGGCGAGGTTCTCGTCATGAGCTTTCCGAAGGCAGCATGGTGGACGCGCACGATCTTGGCGCTGGGCAACCTCGCGCTGCGAGTCACGAAGCGGCAGTTCCAGGTTTTTGTACATCCGCCGGACCAGATCCTCGCTGAAGCCGAGCGACACGGTCTGCAAAGCGCGCTCGAGATGCCCGGCATCTTCTGGCAGATTGCTGCCGTTCAAAGGGCTGCTTAGCAGACCGCCGATGCAGGCTCCGGCGGGCTTGGCTGCGGCGCGAAACACGCGCGAGCCGGTACGCGGATTCCCTTCGCTATAGCTGTTTAGCCGCGGGCACGCCCACGTACCGGGCCAGGAAGTCGCTGATGAGCGGGGCCGTGATGTCCGTTCGCCAGAATGCCTGCATGTGGCCGAAGCCCGGTATGACTTGCGCCCGTCCGTTTGAGAGCGCGGCAGCGGCGAGTTCGGCGGCGCCGTCGGTGTTTTCGAGCTCGCCGCAAACGATGAGGGTAGGAGCCTCGATGCGTCGAAAGTTCTCGAACTCATTCGGGGCATCCACCCAACCCTCGACCTCGAGCGCGAACATCTCGGTGGGTGTCGCCGCAAGGTTCTCCATCAACCAATGTGGCGCCGGCTCGGTTTCGCTGGCCGACACCTGTTCCAACCATTCCGGGAACCCGATCTGACGCACCTCGGCCGCGAGCTCGCGACGCCCGTTGTCGATGTCCATCGGGTGGGCGACGCCGCCGATGCCAACAATCGCAGCGACACGCCCGGGATGGCGAGCAGCTAGCGCGTAGATGACGCGGGCGCCATCTGAGTAGCCGACCATAGCGGCCCGATCGACTCCAGCAGAATCCAGCACAGCGATTACGTCGGCTATGTACTCGTCGAGCCGGTGCGCCTCCAGATCCTGGGGCTGGTCGCTTTGTCCATGACCTCGGTGGTCGAACAGAAGATGACGTCGGCCTGGCAGCGCATCTAAATAGCCTGCGGCCTGCCACATCGTGCCGTCGCCGCCACCGCCTGTGTGGAAGAACACGGCCGGGCCGCTGCCGTTATCGGAGTAATGCAGTCGAACTCCGTCGCGGATAACCGCCGGCATGATCGACATTATGGTTCTGGGCCACCCGCATGGTCTGCGGAGCGGCCGCAAGCAGGCACCCTTCCCCTTATCGAGTGGCCCGGTGTCCTCGCTTTCTAACGAGCTTCTTGCCCGGGGCGTCCGCTGGATTTGCATCGAGAATGCCTTCCTCCAGCTCTTGAAAACGAGAGCTGAACTCTGAGTCCCCTTCCGGCTTGGGCGTGTTGCGTGCGGCGCGAACCACCATCCAAACAATCAGAGCCAGGATCAGAACCGGAGTCGCGAGCAAAGCGGCAAGCACGATGGTGCCGAAAAGAGCGCCGGCCACGGGATCGGCACGTTTCGGGAGCACTGGTTGCCTCCTTCCTTTTGAATGGGCTGGCCACGAGAGTCAGCCCTTTCGCATTTCCGTTGTGGCTACCTGCCGGCGGTGGTAGCCGCCACCTCGATGGTTTCTGTTTCCGAAATCAAGACCTTGTAGCCGCCACTAGCGAACACTTCGAGATCGCCGACTGCTGCCTGAC
>DATNML010000129.1:0-9481 GCA_035602315.1 Candidatus Dormiibacterota bacterium | reverse complement strand
GTTGGTCATGATCGCCCAGTCCTTGCGCTTGGCCGTGCGGACCAGGTGCGCATCGATCTCCGTGCCGGGCGCTGTTTCGTCTTCCTCCACCAGGAGGTTGATCGAAGGATCCTTCTGCATGTCGGTCAGCACGTCGAGACCCCGCCGTCCCCGACGCCGGCGCGTGGCGTCGGCCGAATCGGCCACCATCTGCAGCTCACGCAGCACGGAGCTGAGGATCACCAACGGCATGTCGACGAATCCGGTTTTGGCGATGTCGAGGATGCGTCCGTCGATGATCACAGAGGTGTCAAGCAGCACGGCGCTCTGCCGGTGCCCCTCAGTCTGCCGGTCACCCCCAAAGAAGAGAGAGGTCAGCTCGGCGCGGCGAGTGAGCCCCACCGCGGCGCCCTGCGCGGCCAGCAGGAGGGCAAGCACGAAGGACAGCGCATAGCCGTATGGAAAGTCGCGCACGAAAAAGCCGATGAGAACAGCGATGACCAGGCCGACGACCATGCCGAGAAGACCGCTCAACAGGTCGGGCAGCGGAGTGCTCGTCAGCCGGAAGTTGAAAGTCCGCCATCCACCCAGCACGTACGGCGTGCCCAGGTAGGCGAATATCAATCCTTCCAGCGTGGTCAGCCCGATGATCACGAATCCGGGGTGGGGGTTTCCCACACCGCGGACCATGAAATAACCGAGCAAGAAACCACCGATCACTCCGAGCGCCGCCCCTAACCACCGGGCGAGATACTCGGAACGCTTCACGGGTTACCTCCTCAGGAGACCGATACGCCGGCCCCCCGTATGAATGCGCCGGACGTAATGGGTTTAGAAAAAGCGGCGGAGACTGCCTCCGCCAGGGTCCGGACCTCGACTACGTCGAGACCGGATGGCCGGCCAGTTTTCATACCGGCCGGAATCAATGCGCGTGTGAGCCCGTGCCGCGCCGCCTCCTGGAGGCGGCGCTCGAGCTGGCCCACGCGGCGCACCTCGCCTGTCAGACCGAGCTCACCAATGACAACCAGGCCGTCCGGCAGGGGCCTGTTGTCCTGGTTGCTGACGATCGACAGGGCGAGACCGAGATCGGCGGCCGGCTCCGTCACCCGGATGCCGCCCGCGACGCTGACGAAGATGTCCGACTTCCCAAACTTGTGGTCGAGACGCTTTTCCAGGACCGCAAGGATCATGTGGAGGCGGTTGATGTCGATGCCGTTGGCGATCCGCCGCACCATGCTGTTGTCCGTCTTGTTCACGAGGCTCTGGATCTCGACCAGCAGCGGTCGAGTTCCTTCGAGCGCGGCCACGATCGCGGTCCCTGGCGAGGAGATGACCGCCGAGCCGAGCAGGGCGGCCGATGGATCTGGAACTTCCTCCAGGCCGGCCTCGCCCATGGCGAAGACGCCGATCTCCTCGGCCGATCCGAAGCGGTTCTTCATCGCCCGCAGGATACGAAGCTCCTGCCGGCGGTCGCCTTCCAGGTACAGCACGGTGTCAACGATATGCTCCAGGACCCTGGGACCAGCTATCGCACCGTCTTTGGTCACGTGTCCGACGAGGAAGATGGGGACGCCAGTCTCTTTGGCGAGCCGCATCAGCCGGGCCGCGGATTCGCGGACCTGGGTCACGCTGCCGGCGCTGCCCTCGAAGCCGGCATCCGTGACGGTCTGGATCGAGTCGATGATCGCGAGCGCGGTTGGCTCGGCCGAGATCGCGTCGCAGATCACGTCGAGGTCGTTCTCAGCCAGGAGGAAGATGCCCGACTGCAATGCGCCCATGCGCTCCGCTCGCATGCGAACCTGCTGTGCTGACTCCTCGCCCGATACATAGAGGACCCGACCGCCACGGTGCGCGACCTGGGCCGCCGCGTGCATCAGGAGCGTCGACTTGCCGACCCCAGGCTCGCCACCGACCAGCACGATGCTCCCGGGGACGACGCCGCCTCCGAGCACGCGGTTCAGCTCGTCCCAGGCCAGCGGACGGCGCGGGGCGGCCTCGCTCTCGATCTCGCTGAGCGCGATTGGCTTCGCCCCGGCTGTACTTCGGGCCCGGCCTGAGCTCTTGCTGGTCGCGGCCTTGCGGACCTGGAACTCCTGCAATGTGTTCCAGGCTTGGCAGTGAGGGCACTGACCGGCCCAGCGGAGGCTCTCGCCGCCACACTCTGTACATACGTACGTGATCGTGGATTTGGGCATGGGAGGGACTACTCTCCCACCGATGATCGGGCTTTACAAGTGGCCCCGTAGCCTTTTACAGGCTGAGGCGTTTTATCTGGTGAAAGGAAACCCGGACTTAGACACCCCGGCTCCTTGAAGTGTTGAGGCGCCGCCCTGACTACCCCCGGGGCGGCGTCACGTTCCCTCCCCCTTCAGGGGGAGGGTCAGGGTGGGGGTGGGACGAGCCGGCACTACCCCCGCTCCAAATCCGCCAGGTAGTCAAGCGCGGCAAGGGGCCCGCCCTGGGCGAAGACCTCAGGCAGCGCGTTTCGCAAGCTCGGCTGCACCTGGCTGGCCAGCTGAACCCGGACCTCGAGCGACAGCTGCGGCCGCCTGCGCGCGTAAGAGGTGATGAAGCGGCGCAGCTCCGGGTCGAGCCTGCGCAGCGTGAGCTCGGCAGGCGAAGCGGGCGCGAACGTGGTCGGGGCCGGCGGCGGGGATCCCGGCGGAGCGATGGGAGCCCTGGCGCCGGGCAGCTGCCAGAGCCAGATGTGATCCGAGTCCTTGACGACGATGGTCCCGGCGGCGAGGTCGCCCAGGCGCTTGCCTTTGCCGTTCACGAACAAAGCGATCAAGCCGACCCCATATCCGTAGGGCAGGAAGTCGACGATCCGGACCACGTTGCGGATCCCGGCCTGGGCGAAGGTGAGCGGCTCACCTCGATCGCCGACCGCACGCAGGCGGAAGGCCTTCTTGCCGACCGTCTGGCCCGACCACAACGCTTCGCTCACCCAGAAGTAGCCAAAGATGACCACGAAGCTGCCGAGGATGCCGATCAGCTGCCCGGTCACCACCTGCGCGAGAGACACGGCCACGGCCACGAAATAGACGGCGATCAGGATGCCGCTCACGATGAGAAGGTCCAGGACCTGCGCGATCGCCCGGGTCCCCAGCCCGGCTACCTGGTAGTCGAACGAAACGCGCTCGGGAGTGGCAACGACGAGGTCGCTGTCCGGCTGGGGCTGCATGTCAGGTAATTTTGGCGAGTGATGAGAGCGGAAGACTTTGTTGCGCTCCGGCGGGATGACTGGAACAGGCTCGAGGACCTGCTCGCGCGGGCGGGCGGAGGCAACCTCAACGGCCTCGCCCCGGCGCAGGTCCTGACCATGGCATCGCTGTACAGGCGGGCCACAGCCGACCTCGCGCGGGCGCAGCGCGACTGGCCGGGCGAACCCGTCCACCGCTATCTCAACGGGCTGGTCGCCCGCGGCCACGGGATCGTCTACCGGCGCGGCGGAGAGGTCCGGAAGCGGATTCGCACCTTCTACGTTGAGACGCTTCCGCGCACCTATCGCGAAGCCGCGCCTTTTCTGCTGGCGGCGGGCGCTCTCATGTTCGTCCCGGCGATCGTCAGCTATTTCGTGGTGCTCGCCAACCCCGACGCGGCCTACGCTCTCGCGTCGCCTACGTTGATCGACCAGGTGCACCACCACCAGATATGGACACACATCCCGCCGGAGACCCGCGTCGCGGAGGCGGGGCTCATCTCGGCCAACAACATCTGGGTCTCGATGCTCGCGTTCTCGTTCGGTGTTCTCTTTGGGCTGCCTGTGATCTGGGTGATGATCTCCAACGGCATTCACCTCGGTGGGCTGTTCGGCCTGACCCAGGCCTACGGCGTGAGTGGAGGCCTGTTCGATTTCGTGATCGGACACGGAGTGCTGGAGCTGTCGATCGTGGTCGCCCAGGGTGCCGGCGGACTGATGATGGGCTGGGCGCTGATCTCGCCAGGCAACCGCAAGCGCTCCGACGCCCTCGCGATCGCAACCAGGCGCGCGTTCACTCTTTTGCTCGGTCTCGCGCCCATGCTGCTGGTCGCGGGCACCATCGAGGGCAACATCTCTCCGTCAGGCGCGCCATTCCTGGTCAAGCTCACGATCGGGCTGACCATGGGCTTGCTGTTCTATTCGTACCTGTTGCTGAGTGGAAAACCGAATCTGGCGCCATTGGAGCGCTTTACAGCAGTGCCCGCTCTTTCAGCTCCAGGTAGCGCTCAACCAAAGCCGGGCTGAGGCTGCCGGCCACGACGTCCAGTCCGAGCACTCCACCTCGACGGAGCAGCTCGAAGCTCTCGCGGCGGCTGGCGACGAACTCTTCGGCGGCGGCCCATTCGTAAGCCCGTGCAGAGGTCGAGACGGGCACATCTCGAGCGGTGAGGATCGCTGGGTCGGACATGGCCACCACCAGCACGAGATGCTTTCCGGCCAGGCGCAGGCAGTGGGCGACCAGCTCCTTCGACGCCTCGCGATCCTGGACGTCGGTGAGGACCACGATCATCGATCGCCTGCCGAGCCGCAAAGCGAGGTGTGTCATCGCGTGGCCGAAATCCGGCTCGACGTAATCTGCCTTGATCGCATAGAGCGCCTCGGTCAGCCGCCGCAGCTGAGTGCTGCCGCGCTCGGGTTTGATGAAGCCGCTGACGCGGTCGTCGAAGGTCATCAACCCCACCCGGTCTCCATACGCCTGAGCGACCCAGGCGAGCATGAGCGCGGCATTGACTGCGTGGTCGAGCTTGTCGAGGTCGCCGGCTGGCGCGGTCATCAGACGCCCGCAGTCGATCGCGATCATGACCTGCTGCCCGCGCTCTGCCTCGACCTCCACGACCACCGGACGGTCGCGCCGAGCCGTCGCAGCCCAGCTCACCCGCCGCATGTCATCGCCGCGCACGTAGTCCCGCAGACCGGCGAAAGCGGTTGATGCTCCCGGCGGACGGGCGCGGCGGAGACCCGCCATGGCGCGCAGGCCTCGCCGCAACGTCAGCTGAATGCGCTTGATCGCGATCACGTTGGGAAAGACGGCGACCTCGACTGGAGATTGCAATCTCACCTGGCGCCGCCACCATCCGTCTTCCCGCCACACGCGCAGGTCGACCGAACCGAACCGGTAGGCGCCCCGCCTCGGAGAAGAAGTCCGGTAGGTGACCTGCAGCCGCCCGGCACGATCGAATCGGGTTTCGACCTCGCGTGGATGCGGTCTGAGCTCGGCCGGAGCATGGTCGGCGACCCTGGCCACCAGGCCGGCCGCCGCCGGGTTCTCGATCACGACGGTGACGTCCTCTTGCTCTCCCAGCGAGAACGGTTCAGGAACCTTGCGCCGCACGACGTAGCCCGAGCGACCTGGCAGGAGCGCAAGGTCGCGCGCCACGATGACGACGAGACCGACGTGATAGACGAGGGCGACAAAGCCCAGCACTGGCGACACGATCGCCAGGGCGATCAGGATCGCGCCGATGGCGACGGCCCAGAGCAGCCGGGGCTGCGGCGCGAGCCCTCGGATCAAAAGCGAATCAGCGGGGTGGGACCACCCGGCTCGCCACGGCCTCGAGCACGCTGTCCGGGGTCTGGCCGCCCACCTCGGCCTCTGGGCGAAGGATCAGGCGGTGGCGAAACGCGGGGGCGAGAAGCGCCTTCACGTGGTCCGGGGTGACGAACTGCTGTCCTTCGAATGCGGCAAGAGCGCGGGCGGCGAGCATGAGCAGGACCTCGGCTCGCGTGCTGGCGCCCAACGCGATCTCAGGCGCGGTGCGCGTGGCCAACGCAAGGTTGACTACGTACGCGCGAATCTTCTCGTCGAGCACGACCTTGGCGACCTCTTGTCTGCACGCTTCGATGTCGGCTGCGCCCAGCACGGGCTCGACGCCGGCTTTGACCGGGTCACGCAGCTCGATGCCCGACTCCCATCGTCTGAGCACCTCCATCTCGTCCGCAGGCGCGGGATAGTCGAGCCGGACTTTGAATAGGAATCGGTCTTGCTGAGCTTCGGGCAACGGGTAGGTGCCTTCGTACTCGATCGGGTTCTGTGTGGCGAGGACGAAGAATGGCGCGGGAAGCGCGAGCTGCTGGCCTTCGAGGGTCACGCCGCGCTCCTCCATCGCCTCGAGGAGCGCCGACTGGACCTTGGCCGGCGCGCGATTGATCTCGTCCGCTAAAAGAACATTTGTGAAGATCGGGCCGCGCCGCAGCGCGAACGTGCGGTTCACGAGGTCGTAGACGGACGTGCCGAGGATGTCTGCCGGCATGAGGTCGGGCGTGAACTGGACGCGCCCGTACTCCAGCGCCAGGGCACGAGCGATGGATTTCGCGAGCAAGGTCTTGCCGGTTCCGGGCACACCCTCGAGGAGCACGTGGCCCTGAGCGACCAGCGCAATCGCGCACAGGCGGATCGCATCTTCCTGTCCGACGACCGCCTTGATGAGCTGCTCACGAAGCCTCGCGTAGAACTCCGGTGCGGCCACCGCAGTGGTCTCCTTGGTGTCCATCAGGAATGCGCCCTGCGCGCGCCCGGCGCCATCAGGACTTCACTCGCGGTGCCGGATGGGCGATGCGGTGAAGCCGCTGGGCTGTCCTCAAGAGGTCAGGCTCGCTCGACCCAGATGCGTGTAGGGAGTTCTCCACGTCAGCCAGGTCGGCGGCGATTTCGGGCGCGCGCACCCACAGAGCATTCCAGAAGCGCTCACGTGGCTGCACCGGAAGGCCTATCCGCACCGCCACCGCACGTTCGGTGGCAGAGGCCAGGACGCCGAGGGTGACGGAGCGTGCGCTCGAGCGCCTTAGCAGCTGACCGACCGCGACCGCCCACTCCACGTCGGTGCGCGCCACCTCGGTGGGCCGTGGGATGAGCGGGCCGAACGACCGCCCGCGAAGGACCAGTCCAACGAAAACCGCGACGAGCAGCCACAGCAGGCCGGCGCCCCACGGAGTCAGCAGCCAGGCCTGTGGGCTGAAGTCGCTGAGGATGAGGCCGTGATGGTATTCATCGAACCACACGGGGGCGGTCGGGCCGGCCAGACCCAGCAGGTCCGCCAGCATGCGCCCGTTGTCGCTCTTCTCGAGGTAGCCGTTGCAGATTACGAGCGGGTCGGCCAGCACCACCACCGACCCAGCCGCCACCCGTCCGAGGTAGCCCACCACAAGTCCATTCGGCGTCCGCAGAAACGGAACCTGTTCGGCCGACGCATTCAGGGGAGTAACGAGGGCTCCGCCGGCCACCTTGCCGACGCCTGGCACGACCTCGTTGGCGACCTCGTGGTCGATCACAGTCCCGTAACCGAACCTTGTCACGCCCAGGACCCGGTCAAGCTGAGGATCGCCCTGCTCCGAGGCATAGATCAGCGTGCCGCCGCTGCGCACCCACAGCAGGACCCGCTCTGCCTCGTCGCCGGTGAACGGGCTGGTAGGGCTGAGGACAAACATGAAACCGTCGATCGCCGGCAGCGAGAACGAACCGGCGATCTGGTCGGTTGGATGGCCCATCGACTGCGCAAAGAGCCGCGCCGCTGAGGCGCCGTTGGCCGCATCGCTGTTCGAGCTGTGCTCCGGGGAGTCCTGGTGAGGCTGAACCAGGTACGCCGCCGCCGCGATGGCGACCGACACCGCAGCTGCGATCACCCAGCCGCGGGTTCCCTTCATGCCGCCACCTCGATGGGCCGGCGGAATGGCGCGGCCACCTGGGCGGCTCGTGCGTAGGTTGCTGCATCCACGTCCCGGCCTCCGTAGATGGCAGCCTCGAACGGCATGAGCAGAGGACGCAGTCGCGTGGGGTCGGGGGCACGCTGAAAGATCTCTCGCACGGTGAGCGGGCTTCCTTCCCACGTCCGCTCGCCGGCCAGGGTGGCGGCCACTCCCGCGCACAGGTTCCGAATGGCGCCGATGCGGTCGCCCTTTGCCGCAAGGCGGTCAGCTTCCGCGAAATAGTCCGCCGGCGCGCGGGGGCCTCCCGGCTGATGCGCGATGAGGCTTTCGCTGAACCGGCCGCGCACGGAACGAAAGACGATAACCGCGACCGCGATCAGGACGACCGCGCCGACGATATAGAAGAACCAGCTCGGCACCTGGGCGCCCCCTGCCCCACCGAAGAGCAGGCGCAAGAGCTGATCGAGCCGGTCGCGCGCCCACTGTAGGAACTGGTCGAGCAGCGAGGGGGGCCGGTGAAGGGCGTCGTAGCGATGCATGGCCAGCACGTCATGTAGACGCTGCTGAGCGGTTGCCGGATCGGAGGTGTTCGCCGGCTGGTCGATGGCATTCATGAGCGCGAAGAGGCGGGTCTTTGCATCCTCGAGAGCGGGCGGCTTTCGCTGGAGGTCGGCGATGACCTCGGGTTGGGTCATACCGGTGCCGGCCTCGAGCACCGAAAGCGCGTGGCTTGCAGCCGCGGTGTCGTTAGGCGCCGCGCTGCGTAGCAGGTTGTATGTGTCTTCAATCGCCACGCGGTAGCTGGATGCGGCCGATACATCAGCGGCTGCCGGCAGCACCGCAACCGCGACCGCCATGGTCGCCACGGTCAGTCCGAGCGCGCGGAGGAAGATGCCGATGATCAGCGAACGCTCACGACGCGGGCATCGGTGAAGGCGGTGGCTGCAGCGGTGGCGGGGGTGGTGGCGGCGGCGACATGCCGACCACTCCCTGCGCAAGCTGGAACAGGTCGAGCCCCTCCTTTCGCACGCGCAGGTCGAAGTAGATGAGGACGATCGCGATCTGGATGACGGGATTGACGAGCGAGTCGATGATCACGGTGGACGACGCCGTGAACCAGAGGATCACGATCGATGGGAACAGGAGTTGTAGTAGTGCTTGCCCGAGCGTTAGGAAAGCGCCGAGCGCGGTGCGGACCACCTCGTAGACGACGAACAGCAGGAAGATGATCAGAAAGGTCCGCCACCATCGCCCCTCGACCAGGCGCCAGCTGCGGCTCAGCGCCGCGCCCAGGCCGACGTTCTCGACGAACATCACTGGCATCACCACGGCCCATGCGACCCAGATCCAGATCCACAGCGGAAGGAGACAGAACAGGACTCCCATCAGTCCGATGAGAACCCAGTAGCCGAGAAGCGCGAAGTAACGGCGCAGCACTCCGGTCAGTACCCCCACGGCCGTGACCGGGCGGCCAAGCGCAGATTCGCAAGCCGCATACGTCACGGCGCCGTAGATGAAAGGCACCAGCGCCAGGTTGACCAGCGCGCCGATTCCTAAGGTCACAAGCGCCGATTCGATCAACCCGAGATTGGGCTGGCTCGAACTGCTGAACTGTCCCGGAGTGGTCCGCTGAAGCAGGCCGTTGAAGAGTGCGAAGTAGCTGATGCCCGACAGAGCGGCAGACGGGATGGAAAGAATCACGGAGAGTCCCGCGAAGAGGACGAAATGGCGCCGGTACATGCGGAAGGTTTCGTCCAGCAGGTCCCCGATCTCCAGGGGGCGCAGGCGCAGTGGGACGGAGGCGCTCACCTCGTGCAATTGTGGGGCCAGGAGCCGAGCGAGGTTTCACCCCAAGCGGAATCAGTGCACCTGTGC
>DATNML010000128.1:0-9377 GCA_035602315.1 Candidatus Dormiibacterota bacterium | reverse complement strand
GACGTCGCTCGGCAGGACGCTGTCGCGGTACGGGACGCGCGCCAGCCTGGGAGTCCCCGGCACAAGGCCGCTGAAAGGAGCTCCGGCCCTCAGCACGCGGTCGGCCAGCTCAGGCCGCTTCCATAGGCCAAGCAGCGCTTTCTTGCGCAGCGACTTGCGGCCCACCTTGCGGTGTTCGAGGATCTGCCGCGGCAGCGGAATGTCGACCGGGCAGATCTCCTGGCAGGCGTTGCATTGGGTACAGAGCGCGTTCGGGAGGTCGGCCTCCTCAACGCCATGGTGGAACGGGGTGACGACCAGCCCGATGGGGCCCGTGTAGATGTGGCCGAACTGGTGGCCGCCCACCGCCATGAACGGCGGACATGCGTTGGAGCACGCGCCGCAGCGGATGCAGGTCAGCGCGTCGCGGAACATCGGGTCGGCGCGCATCGCCTCGCGCCCGTTGTCCATGATCACGCAGTGCATCTCGCGCGGTCCGTGGACCCCGATCGTCAACGACTGCTCGATGTCCGCTGACCGCGACGGACCGGTGATCCAGTTCACGTAGCTCGTCATGATCTGGCCGGTGCCGCTGCGCGGGAGCATGCGAAGCATCGCCACCGCGTCGTCCAGCGAGGCCACCACCTTGTCCACGCCGAAGAGGGCGATGTGCACGGGTGGAAGCGTGGTGGTCAGGTCGGCGTTGCCTTCATTGGTGACCAGCACGATGGTTCCTGTCTCCGCGATCGCCATGTTGGCGCCGCTGATGCCGACGGTGGCGTCGATGAACTTCTGGCGCAGCGATGTTCGCGCGTGATGCTGGATCGCCTCCACGGTAGGTTCGGTCCCGAAGACGTTGGCCGCGTCCTCTTTCGTCAGATGGATGGCGGGCGCGATGAGGTGCGACGGGCGCGTGTGCGTGAGCTGCACCATTCGCTCGCCGAGGTCGGTCTCGACGACCTCCATGCCGAGCGCTTCGAGAAATGGGTTGAGCTCGATCTCCTCGGTGGCCATCGACTTGACCTTGGTGACCACCATGCGACCGCTCTTGGGCTGCAGGGTTCCGGCGTTCCAGCAGATCTGGGCGATGATGTCGCGCGCCTCGGCCGCATCCTTGGCGAAATGGACCTTGCCGCCCACCGCCTCGAGCCGCGCCTTGAACTGCTCGATGAGCTCAGGCAGCCGGTCCAGGTTGGCCCTGCGGCGCTGCTTCAAATCGGCGCGTCCCTTTTCGAAGTCGAGGCTCTCGAAAGCCTTGTTGCGCCGGGCGCGCAGCCCCGTCATGGCGTCGGTCAGCGCGCGCTGCAGCTTCGGGTTGTCGAGGGCCTTATTGACCCGATGCGAGAAATGCCGCCGAGATTCAGGCACGCGTCGTAATGGCTTCCTTGATGGCCGCGGCGACTGCGTCTGGTGTCGACACCGGCGCCAAGCATATGGTCCCGGAGCACACGACGGCGCGCTGGTCACCGCCTGGATCGATCACGGCGTACGGGTGAGCGACCACAGCCGCGCGTGCGAGCTCCGGGTTGCGGGTCGACACCTTGATCTGATGATGGGTGCGGTCGAGCGCGCGCGCAAAGACCGCCGCCATCAGTCCGTACTGCAGCGGGAGCGCGGCGACCGACTCGAGGGCGCGGCGAGCCCGGTCGAGATATGGGGCGTTCGGATCGCCCGCCAGGATGTTCAGCTCCACCAGCGCCATCGCGGCGATTGAGTTTTCCACCAGGGGCTTGATCGGTTCGGCCAGGCGGCCGAGCTCGTCGCCGGCAGCGTGGTCGAAATACCCGCCGAGGTTGGAGTCGCCGTAGCGCTCATCGAGGTTTGCGGCCAGGTCCATTGCGGCCGGCAGCCACTGGTCGCCGAGGCCGGCCTGGTGGGCACGAGTGAGCGCCCAGAGGCTCCACACCTGGTCGGCCAGCTGGCCGCCCGTGCCCTCGGCATGATCCATCCCTTCGCCGCGCCTGTAGGCATCCTTGAAGAGCCGCTCGAGCAGCTTCGCCGCGTGCTCGCACAGCTCGGGCCGGTCGAAGCGGCGCCAAGCGTCGAGATACGCGATGGCGAGCGCTGCGTTCCACGAGGTGTAGACGCGCCGGTCGACGTACGGCGCCGGCCGCTGCGCGCGCTCGTCTGAGTCCATCGAGTAGTAGTGCTCGTCGGCGTCCTGGCTGCCGCCGTAGGCCCCCGTCTTCGGGTCGCGAAGCACGCGGTCGAGGTAGCCGGTCGTCGAGTCGAGCACCGAATCGAGCCCCGCGAGGGCGACTGAGCTGACCAGGCCGGCGTGGTCCTCGAGCATCTTCTCGAAATGTGGGACGCTCCAGTCCTGCGTCGTCGAGTAGCGGAAGAAACCACCTTCGACGTGGTCGTACGTGCCGCCGCCGGCCATCTTCTCGAGCGTGTGGACGGCCATCTGACGCAAAGCCGGGTCGGCGCGCAGCTGCGACTGTTCGAGGAGCAGGAGGATGGCGTCGGTTTGCGGAAACTTTGGCGCGTTGCCGAATCCGCCGTACTCGGGATCGTAAGCCGTCGTCACGGCCTCGAGAACCGAGTCGACCAGTGCGTCGTCCAGCGATGCGGCGCTGCGCGCGACGCCCGATGCTGCGCGCTTGCGCGCTTCGAGGACTCGGCTCGCGATCTCGGGCTGGTTGGTCAGGTAGTAGCCGGCGATGCGGGTCAATGCGTCGGCCATCTGGTCCGGCGGCAGATACGTGGCGCCGGTGAGGATGTCGCCGGAGGATGTCAAGAAGGCTGTTGAGGGCCAGCCGCCCATGTTGTAGCGCTGGTTGATGTCAGGCCGAACGTCGTTGTCGACCCGGATCGGGACGTAGTCCCGGTTGATGAGGTCGATGACGCCGGGATGCGAATACGTCGTCTCGTCCATCACGTGACACCAGTGGCACCACACGGCCGAGATCGAGAGAAGGATGGGCCGGCCAGTCTGCCTGGCCTCCTCGAACGCACTCGCCGACCAGGGATGCCAGTTGATCTCAGCCGCGCGGTTGGGACGCGGCGAAAAGTGGAATTCCCCCGCCACTACAGGGGCCCCCGCGAACGCACGGCGAAGCCTCCGCGTTCGTGGGGAATTCCTTCGGCCACACGACAAGGTTACGCGGGTGAAACAATGGCACTGTGATCTCGACCAGCGCGGTCAACGCGTACATCGATAAGAACTCGCGACGCTTCGTCGAGGAGCTGAAGGAGCTGTGCTCCTTCCCGAGCATCTCCAACCACGGAAAGGAAGCGGTCGAGCCTGCCCGCGACTGGCTTGCGGACCGCCTCTCGCGGTTCACCGACCGCGTGGAAACGCTGGACGCCGGCGGGATGCCGGCGCTGTACGCGGAGGTCCCGGGTACCGGCCGGCGCAAGCTGCTGCTCTACCAGCATTACGACGTTCAGCCGGTGGACCCGATCGACCTGTGGGACTCTCCGCCGTTCGAACCGATTGAGAAGGACGGCCGGATCGTCGCTCGCGGCATCGCCGACGACAAAGCCGACGTGATGGCCCGCATCCACGCCCTCGAGACGCTGAAAGGGCTCGGCGAGGTGCCGGTCACATTGCGCTTTTTGGTTGAAGGCGAGGAGGAGATCGGATCCAAGACGTTCGAGAAGATGGCGCATGAGCACGCGAGCAAGCTCTCCGCGGATGGCTGCCTGTGGGAATCGGGCGCCTCGTTCGACGACGCCGGCCGGCCCACGCTGCAGTTCGGATGCCGGGGGCTGCTCTATGTGCAGCTCCGCGTCAAGATGTTGAGCTTCGACCAGCACTCGGGCTTCGCGTCCATCTATCCATCGGCCGCGATGTACATGATCGGAGCGCTGGCGAGCCTGCGCGACCAGGAGATGAACATCAAGCTCGACGGCTTCTACGACAAGGTCGTCAAGCCGACCGAGGCCGACCGAAGGATGATGGCCAAGATCGACCCGGAGGTCAACCAGCGCAAGCAGCTGGTCGGCTTCGAAAGGCTGGTCCGCGAGCCCAAGCCTGACCAGGTGATTGAGCAGATGCTCTTTACGCCGACCTGCAACATCGCGGGATTGACCACGGGTTACCAGGGGCCAGGTTCGAAGACGGTGCTGCCGGCCGAGGCCACCGCGAAGCTGGATTTCCGGCTCATCCCCAACCAGGACCCGGCGGACGTTCTGTCGCAGCTGCGCAAACACCTGGACACCCACGGCTTCGAAAAAGTGGAGATCTTGTGGAGCGACGGCGAAAAGCCCGCGCGCTCAGACCCCGATTCGGCGATCGGCAAGACCATGATCGAATGCGTGCGCGAGCTTCACGGCGAGCCGATACTGTGGCCCTTCATGCCGGCGACAGGCCCCATGCACCCGGTCGTTTCCGACCTCGGCATCCCGACCGTGCTCCCGGTCGGGGTCGGCCGCCCGGACAACCGCATCCACGCGCCCAACGAGAACATCCGCGCCGCCGACTACATCGACGCGGTTCGCCTGATGTGCCGGGTCTGGGAACGCTTCGGAGCCGGCTAGTGGCGCATTTGGGAACAGCTGGACAGGACGCGGCCCCGGACGCCGGCATCGGCGAAGCCCGGCCGACTGGGCCGATGGATTGGCCAGCTCTTTCCCGGAGGCGACACTAGGTGGAGAAGCTCACCGACAAGCTGTTCACGGTCAAGTTCAAAGAGGACAGCGGGCACCCGCACATCGAGGTCGTCGATCAGACAGTTTGCGCGACCAAGTGCACCGGCAAGTACTGCAACCATTTCTGCCCGGCGGGCGTCTACGAGTGGAACGAGGAGCAGAAGAAGAACCTGGTCAGCTTCGGCAACTGCATCGAGTGCGGCGCCTGCTCGATCGGGTGCCCGTTCGACAACATCTCCTGCCATACCCCCCGGGGCGGGTACGGCGCCCAGTACAAGCACGGGTAGCGCGACGGAATACGAACTCGTGCCGGCGCAATTCCAATTAGTGCAGTGAGTGATTACGACGTCGTGATCGTCGGAGGGGGGCCCGCCGGGCTGGCGGCCGCCCTTTACACCGCCAGGATGGACCTGAAAACGGTGGTAATCGACCGTGGCCCGCTTGGCGGCCAGCTCTTGAACACCGAGCTGATCGAGGACTACCCGGGCTTCGAATCGATCCTGGGGTCGGAGCTGGCGACCATGATGGGCGAGCACGCTCGCAAGTTCGGGGTCGAGGTCCGGGATTTCGAGCCTGTCAAGGAGATCGACGTCGAGGGCAAGACCAAGGTGGTCCGCCTGGAGTCGGGCGAGGAGCTCCGAGCCCCGGCGCTGATCATGGCCGCGGGGGGCCTACCCCGATACCTGGAGGTACCTGGCGAGAAGGAGTTCTGGGGCCGGGGCGTCAGCTACTGCGCGGTGTGCGACGGCGCATTCTTCAAGGGCCAGGAGCTCGCGGTCATCGGCGGCGGCGACGCTGCGGTGGAGGAGGGCGAGTTCCTCACGCGCTACGCGTCGAAGGTCTACATCATCCACCGGCGCAACGCGTTTCGCGCGCAGCCGATCCTGGTCGACCGGGCGACGGCCAACCCGAAGATCGAGTTCATCTTCGACGCGCAGGTCAAGGAGATCGGCGGAGACAGCAAGGTGCACGTGGTGCGCTACGAGCAGCACGGTCAAGACAAGGAGCTTGCTGTTGGCGGGGTCTTCGTCTTCATCGGATTCGTGCCGAACTCGGGGCTGTTCAAGGTTCACGTCAACCACGATGACGCGGGCTACATCGTCACCGACCGCAACATGGAGACGTCGGTGGACGGGGTCTGGGCCGTCGGCGATGTGCGCTCGCAGTTGACCAAGCAGATCGCTACCGCGGTGGGCGACGGCACGACCGCGGCGGTAGCGGCGTCGATGTATGTCACCTCACTCAAGGACGCCGCGCGCGCCTGACCTGTCCGCGCCTCTAGCGCGTGACGTCGATCCAGACCAGGCCGGGAGGCAGCGTCAGCACCTGGCCGCCGTCCAGGGTGAACGTGAGCGGTCCGTGGCTGTCGGTCGAGCTCCAGGTCCCTGCATACCCCATTCCTTTGTAGAAGACGTCGATCCGCCCGCTGGTGTCGAGGTTGTAGTCGTGGATGTGTGCTCCGTGACCGTCTCCGACGTCCAGCAGCGTCTCCTGAGTGTGCAGCGTGATCAGCATCTCGATCCGCAGCGGTTTGCCGAGGCTCGCATCTGAATAAGGGTGGGCCTCTTCGGACTTCGTATAGGTGCCCGTGACAGCTTCGTACTTGTAGACCGAGTAGTGCTCGTCGACGTTGATCGTGCTCACCGAGCCACCGGCTGGGAGCGTGGGCCGAGCCTTGGGCACCGTGAAGGCCGGGATTCCTCCGAAGTAGTTGTCCTCCGCCGCCTTGACCTGCGGGCCACGGATCATCAGGTTGTCGGGCGCATAGCGCGGTGGGCCGGCCCGGAACTGGTAACCGATCGTGTCGAAGAACTGCGGGGTCGGGTCCTGGGCCGCGCGCGCGCGCGTCGCCTGCGATTCTCCCGACTGAAAGAGAAGGCCACGGTAGTGACGTCCGATCTTCAAGGATATGAATCGCGCAGAGCGCATCGGGCCGATGAGATCCGGCGCGTTGTCGTAGATCGCGGTCAGGCGCGTGATGCCTCCTTCGGCGAGGTACTCGAAAATCACGTCCGCGGCTTGCAGTCCGTTCTGGTCGCGCGCGAACTCATCGTTCGGGATCTGGATCAAGGCGGGGTATCTCAGCGCGGTCGTGTGCTCGGTGTCGTGGTAGTAGATGCCGGTCTTGAAGGTGAACATGCCCGGCACCAGATGGCCGGTCTGGTCACGCCCGCCTCCGCTCAATTGGACTTGAAGCGGTCCCGATGGAAGGCCCGCGGTGGAGAAGGTGGCGCTCTTGTCGTCGGCCGCCCACTTGAGGTCGGCGACCTGGGTCCCGACGGTCACCTTGATCGACGTCGGCTCCATCGCGTCGTTGAAATTGAGCTTCAGCGCGGCTCCGGGATCGAGCTCCATCCCGTCGGTGAGCGGGCTGCCTGCCGCGCCGGTGATCGAGGTCACGTGCGGCACGATGATGGTCGTGAAGGTCCAGCTGTTGCCCTGGACCCGATGATGGCCCACATCAACGATTGCCTTCATCGTCACGGTGTAGGTCGTCAGTTCATCGAGCGGCTTGGCCGGCGACCAGGCGTACTGGTTCTGGCCGGAGAGTGAGGAGATCGTGCCGTCGGTGGTCGGGCTGATCGAAAACGCCGCCTGTACGGCCTCGAGAGATACCGGTCGGCTGAAGGTGAGGAGGACGCGACCGTCGGTGGGCACGTCCTTCTGTCCGTTTTTGAAATTCGTGGCGAGAGTCGTCGGCAGCGTGTTCTCGTAAGCGAGATAGGCGCCGATCCCCGTCAGCACGACGACGACCACCAGGCCAACGGCGATCAGACCGCGGCGGGAAAAGCGCAACCCGCGGCGTGAGCTTCGCCTGTAAGGCGGCACCGGTGGAGACGTAGGCTCGAGCTGTGGGAGCGACGTGGATATCGACAACGGGCCGCCCGGGATTATCTCAGAAGTTCGTGGCCTTGAGCCCGCGCAGATACGTGAACGTGTAGATGCCGGTGGCGTGCCCGCTCTCGAATGCGATCTGAAATGCGTACTGGCCGACGAGCGTCACGTCCTTGATGCGCAGCTCCTCGGGGCTGAGCGCGCCGATCCTTGAAAGGCGCCCCGGTGCGCCAGCCTCACCGCGACATTCGGCGCACGGACAAGCCCAACGAAGTTGCTCCCCGGAGTAAGCGGTGCGCATTCCGCCTTCCCACGTGATCTCCATCACCTGGCGCTCGCGATCGACATCGACGTTGACCGGAAACGGATCGGGGTCTTGCAGCGGTCAGTCGCTAGTGGACGTTGATGACCGGCAGCTGTCGAAACGACTGGATCGACGTACGCGCGGCGACCTGTGAGGCGATGTGCTCGAACGCCTTCGCGCCCGCCGAGTCGGGCCGGGAGATAACGACTGGTACCCCGGAGTCGGCGTCCTCGCGGATGCCTTCTTCGAGCGGGACCGCGCCGAGAAACGGAACGCCGAGTCGCTTGGCGGCCGACTCCGCTCCACCGTGGCTGAAGATCTCGTGCCGATGACCGCAGCTCGGGCAGATGTACCAGCTCATGTTCTCGATCAGTCCGAGCGGTGTGACGTTTAGCTTCCTGAACATCTGGAGCGCCTTGACTGCAATGTCGGTGGCGACATCCTGCGGAGTGCAAACGATCGCGACCCCGGTTAGCGGCACGGCCTGCGCGAGGGTAAGGGAGGCGTCTCCGGTACCAGGCGGCAGGTCGATCACGAGGTAGTCGAGAACGCCCCAGTCGACCTGCACCATCATCGCCTCGATCGCCTTGCCGACCATCGGGCCGCGATAGATCGTGGGCTGCTCCCCGGGATAGATGTGTCCGAACGACATGAGCTTCAGCCCGTGCGCCTCGATGGGCCTGAGCTTCCCGTTGACCTGCTCGGGCGTCACTCTCGAGCCGGTCATGGCGGGCACCGAGGGTCCGTAGATGTCGGCGTCGAGAAGGCCGACCTCGGCACCGCTTTTGCGCAGCGCGGCCGCGAGGTTGACCGCGACCGTGGACTTGCCCACGCCGCCCTTGCCCGACGCGACGGCGATGGTCTGCTTGACGCCGGGCAGGATCTCCGAGGGCTTGGGTCGCATGAATGCCGGCCGGACGTTGGCCGTCATGCGAACTTCGACGCCGGTCACCCCCGGGATCTCGCCGACGAGGTCCTGCGCTTGGGACTTGAAGCGATCGCGGACCGGGCAGGCGGGAGTGGTGAGCTCGAAGGTGAAGCTGACTTTGCCTTGCGGGCTGACCTCGAGCTCCTTGATCATGCCAAGGCTGACCACGTCGCGGCCAAGGTCGGGGTCCTGGATGTGAGCCAGCACCTCGAGGACCTGTTGCGATGTGGGGACGGCCACCGTCACCGCATGTTACCGGTACTAGAGAGCGCGGCCCCTATCGCACCCGTGGCGCCAGACGTGCGGAATCGTCGCGCCTCAAACGCGCCGGAGGCGCCAGACGTGCCCAATTCCCGTTAGTTTCCATTCATGAAGAGTCGCGATGCGCTCTTGGAAATCCAGGCCGCGTGCCGCTTATGTCACGTCTGCGTGGACCAGGGCATCATCCTCGAGGCCAACCCAACGTTCGAGGGACGGTGGGGTGCGCCATTTTTTCTCGTCGGCCAGGCTCCTGGTCCAGTCGAGCGCGAATCTCGCCGCCCGTTCTCGGGCCGCGCCGGCAAGGAGCTCGACCGGTGGATGGTGCGCGCGGGTTTCGAGAGCCCCGAAGAGTTCCGGCGCCTCACCTACATCGCGGCCCTGATGCGCTGCTTTCCCGGTCGCAACCCTGCGGGCACAGGCGACCTGAAGCCGCCACCGGCAGCGGTCGCCAACTGCGCTCACTGGCTCGACGCC
>DATNML010000127.1:0-4208 GCA_035602315.1 Candidatus Dormiibacterota bacterium | reverse complement strand
GCAGCCGTACAGGAGCACGTCATCCTCACCGTGATCGCCCTCGTGGGCGGTCTCGTGATCGCGCTGCCGCTTGGGGTCGCTGCACGTCGATGGACCAATCTCCACCTGCGTCCGGCCGTGCTCACCGTTTTCGGTGGCTTCTACACGATCCCTTCGATCGCGCTGTTCGCGCTTCTGATCCCCTACACAGGACTCGGCACCTTGACCGCCGAGATCCCGCTGGTCGGCTACAACGTGCTCATCCTGGTGCGCAACGTCTTGGTCGGGCTGGACGCTGTCCCGCCGGACGTCATCGATGCCGCCGACGGTATGGGCTACCGCCCCTGGGCCAGGCTGATCCGGATCGAGCTGCCCCTCGCGCTGCCGGCGATCTTCGCCGGGCTCCGCGTGGCCACCGTCTCGACGATCGGGATCGTGACGATCACGGCGGTGATCGGGTTGGGAGGGCTGGGCCAGCTGATCCTCAGGGGTCTGATCGAGAGCTTCCACACCCCGCTGGTCGTGGCGACGGTGCTCTGCATCGTGCTGGCGTTTATTGCCGACCTTCTCGTGGCGGGAGCGCAGCGGTTGGCAGTTCCCTGGTCCAGGGCCGCATGAACCTCCTGCAGACGACACTCCAGTGGCTCACCGATCCGGCCCACTGGCAGGGCATCGATGGCATCCCCACCCGGCTGGGTGAGCAGGTCCATCTCTCCCTCGAGTCCGTGGCGATCGGGGCCTTGATCGCACTGCCGGTGGGGATCGTGCTCGGCCACTACGGCCGGTTCGGCAACCTCGCGATCAACATCTCCAACGTCGGCCGCGCGGTGCCGTCGTTCGGCATTCTGGTCATCGCCTTTCAGGTCTTCGGGCTGGGCGACCTGCCGATCGTCATCGCGCTCACCGCGTTGGCGGTGCCTCCGATGGTGACGAACAGCTACGTGGCGATGCGCGAGGTCGACCAGGACGTGAAAGATGCCGCCCGCGGCATGGGCTATCGCGAGCTCGCGCAGCTGCTCCGCGTCGAGTTACCACTCGCGGTACCCCTGATCATGGCCGGCATTCGAACGTCGGCGGTTCAGGTGGTGGCCACGGCCACGCTCGCCGCTTTGATCGCAGGCGGAGGTCTGGGCCGCTACATCGTCGACGGGCTGGCGCGTTCCGACAACCCGCGCACGCTGGCCGGCGCTTTGCTCGTGGCGGCCCTCGCCCTCGCGACCGAGCTGCTGCTGGCCGGGCTGCAGAGAATGATGGTGCCGCGAGGCATCCGCCTGCTCAAGGCGCCGGTCGCCCAGCGGGCGGGCACCTTCAAGACAGCCTAGGTTGAATAATGTTCGGGACCTCGAGGTTGGATCGGGGACGGCCCGCCAGGGCCAGGGAGGAACGCATGTATCGCATTAGAGGCTCTGTCTGGTTGGTCGCCGCACTCGCCGCGCTGGCGACTGTCGCCGCGGCCTGCGGCAGCACCACGCCGTCCGGCACGACCAGCAAGGGCACCATCACGGTGGCCGGGTTCAACTTCCCCGAGAGCAGCATCCTCGCCCAGCTCTACGGGCAGTCGCTCGCCCATGACGGATACACGATCAACTACAAGCTGAACCTTGGAACGAGGAAGGTCGTTGCACCGGCCCTCCAGAGCAGTCAGATCGACATGTATCCCGGGTACGCGGCCAGCGAGCTCGAGTACTTCAACAGCGGCGCCGGTGAGGCTTCGGCCGACCCGGTGGCCACGACCGCCAAGCTGAACACGTACCTGGCGAAGATCAACGCCGTCGCGTTGACCCCGTCCGCGGCCGTTGACGGCAATGCGTACGCCGTGACCAAGGCGACCGCTGACAAGTACAACCTGAAAACGCTGTCCGACCTGACCCCCATCGCAGGCCAGCTGGTGTTCGGTGCCGGCCCCGAGTGCCCGACTTACAAGTTTTGCCTGCCCGGTCTGACGAGCGTCTACGGGCTCCACTTCAAGCAGACGCTGACCTTGGACACCGACGGTCCGGCGACTCGGGCCGCGTTCAAGAACGGCTCGATCCAGGTCGGTCTCGTGTTCAGCACCGATTCCGACCTCAGCGCGGCCGGCCTGGTCGTGCTGCAGGACGACAAGCACATGATCGCGGCCGACAACGTGGTCCCCGTAGTCCGCACCGCAGTCGCCACCGACGAGGTGAAGACCGTCCTCAACAAGATCGGCGCGGTGCTCACGACCAACGACCTCTTCACGATGAACGGGCAGGTCGAGCTGCTCCACCAGGACCCGGACGCGGTCGCCGCCGCCTACCTCCAAAAGCACAACTACTTCAGCTAATCTCCCGCTCGCATGGAAAGAGAAGCCGCCCTCGCGGACTTCGAGGCCGCTCGCAAGGAGTGGGAGTCCGCGTTCGCCAACGTGCCCGATGACGCCCTCGGGTACCTGAAGCCTGGCGATGACTACGCGCTGGGCGGCCTGCTCGTCCACGTCAACTGGGTGCTGATGCACTACAGGAGGGTGCTCGACGGCATCATCGCTGGCAAGTTCGGGCAGCTCGGGCCGCAGGACCCGCCGGGCGAGGCCCAGGACCTGCTGCAGAAGGCGAAGGTGGGCCTCACGGCAGGCCAGCGGGCGAAAGCGGTCGCCGAGATGGGCCGCCTCCATGTCGCGGTGGTGACCGCGGTCACCCGGCTGCCCGAGGCTGATTGGCTGCGTAAGGCCGCCGTCATCTACGGCGAGGGCCAGGACCCGTACCCGACGAGCGCCGAGGACGTTGTCGGCTGGCTCCGCGACCACTACCGTGAGCATGTCCAGCAGAGCGCCGACCTGGTCGGAGACTGGAAGGCCTCGCGCTAGGTCGGCGGGGCCCGCGTCACGGTATCCGGTTCACCCAGGCCGCCGTCCCGTACTTCGTCGACACGAGCCGCCGCGCGGCCTCGAGCTCTTCGGGCCAGGCATCCCCCTGCTTGGTTGGAAATTCATTCGCGAAAGATCGCAACAGGCTGCGCGCCACGTCTGCGCACGAGAGCGAGGTGAACCAGGAGAGCGGCGACACGGACTTGTTCGCGCTGCGCACGCCGATGGCGGCGATGTTCGGCCGCCCGATCCGGATCAGGCGCGGCACCAGCTCGACGTCCATCGAATGGGCGATGGTCGTGTGGTGCAGCACAAACCCCCGACGGCGCGCCTGCGCAGCGCCCGCGATCTTTCCGCGCGGGGAGATGATGTCGTTGATCTCGCGGTACTCAGCAGGGATCCCGAGCTCGACGAACGCCCGCACGGCCCAGCCGTCGAGCAGCGCGTAGGACTTGCGGAACGTGATGCCGGCGAGCGCCGACTCGGGTAAGTACATCGAATATGTGATCGTCCGGCCGGGCTCGCACAGCATGGTGCCCCCGCCGCTCATGCGCCTGGTCACGACAAAGCCCAGGTCGCGGGCCGCGACTGCGTCGACCTCGTTGATCACCGACTGGTGCGAGCCGATGACGAGCGCGGGCTCGATCCACTCCCAGATTCGCAGCGTCGGCCGGCGCTCGCCGGCGATCACTCGCTCGAGCAGCACCTCGTCCAGGGCCATGTGCATGTGAGGCGGGTGCGGCGATGGAGGGATCACGTCCCACTCGATGTCGCGCATCCGGTCGTCTTGCATGCCTCTGCCAGTATTCCTGATACTCATGAATCAACGGCGAACCCTCTGGACGCTCTACGCCGTCAACTTCCTGGACTCGGTCGGGATGTGGTTCTTCGTGCCCCTGCTGCCCATCTTCATAGGCCGGAGAGGCGGCTCCGCGGCCCTGGTCGGCGCGGTCGTCGCCGCGGGACTGCTTTCGAACGCTGCGATCCGCTATCCGGCGGGCTGGGCAGCTGACCGGTTCGGCACGAAGCCCGTGATGCTCGCCTCGATGGGGGTCATCCGCCCTTCTCTTCCTTGCGTATCTGCTTCCCTTACCCATCCCCGTCTTCATCCTGGTCCGCTTCATCCAGGGTGGCGCTCAGGGCGCCTACTTCCCGGCGGCGAACGGACTCCTGGCCGAAGTCAGCCCGCCCGAAGAGCGCGGCCGCGTCTTCGGCTTCATGCAGTCCACCAACATGGCCGGCATGCTGATCGGCCCCGCGATCGGCGGATTCATCGCGCTGTTCAACCTCGGCATCGTGTTTGCGGTCGCGGCAGCGGTCTCGCTGGTGGCGATGGCCGCGCTCGTGACTCTTCAGAACGTTCGCATCGAGGCAGCGCTCGAGGCGCCGGCGCGCGCCCTGCACA
>DATNML010000126.1:0-2257 GCA_035602315.1 Candidatus Dormiibacterota bacterium | reverse complement strand
GAGCTTCCCGGGGTCGAGTTTGTGCAGGGCGACCTCCGCGAGGAGGAGGTTCTCAATGAGCTCCTCAGGCTCCTGCCGGGACGGCAGGTCGACATCGTTCTTTCGGACATGGCGCCAAACTTGAGCGGGGTCGACGTCATCGATCAGCCGCGGTCCGTGTACCTGGCGGAGCTGGCGCTCGACACGTCCGGACGCATCTTGAAGCCGGGCGGTGGCGCCCTGATCAAGGTATTTCAGGGGGCGGGCTTCCGCGAGCTGGTGCAGTCCGCACGCGGCAGGTTCGCCCGTGTGCGGGTCGTCAAACCCGCGGCATCCCGGTCCCGCAGCCCCGAGATGTATTTGCTGGCCATGCAGTTTCGCTTGGTGTAGGTTGTTTTTGAGCCCCCGGCCGCGCACGTAAAAGGACGGAAGCCTTTGAACGATTTGACAAAGAACATCCTGCTCTGGGTCGTCATCGTGATCGTGCTGCTGCTGGTGTTCAGCCGCTACATGCCGACCAGCGGGCAGCCCCAGGACATCCCGTACTCCACCTTTGTCGAGGATGTGAAGAACAATCACGTCGAGTCGGTGGTCATGCAGGGCGAGATGATCTACGGGGTGCACAAGGACAAGTCGACCTTCAAGACCCGCAACCCCGAGACCGACTACACCGCGCTCCTCGGCACGCTGCTGAAGGCAGGGGTCGTCATCGATTCGCGTGAGCCCAAGCAGCCGAATTTCATCGGGCAGCTGCTGCTGCAGATGGCGCCGGCGCTGCTTTTGATATTGGTGTTCCTGTACATGCTGCGGCAGATGCAGGGCGCATCCGGCGGCCGCGGAGCCATGTCCTTCGGCAAGAGCCGCGCGCGCCTCCTGGGCGAGGATCAGGTGAACGTTACCTTCGCGGACGTCGCGGGGGTCGAGGAAGCGAAGCAGGAAGTCGGCGAGATCGTCGACTTCCTCAAGGACCCGGGCAAGTTCCAGAAGCTCGGCGGCAAGATTCCCAAGGGCGTGCTGATGGTGGGCTCGCCGGGAACCGGCAAGACGCTGCTGGCACGCGCCATTGCCGGTGAGGCCAAGGTGCCTTTCTTCACCATCTCCGGCTCCGACTTTGTCGAGATGTTCGTCGGCGTCGGCGCCTCGCGCGTGCGCGACATGTTCGAGCAGGCGAAGAAGCACGCTCCCTGCATCATCTTCATCGATGAGATCGACGCCGTCGGCCGGCACCGCGGTGCGGGGCTGGGCGGCGGTCACGACGAGCGTGAGCAGACGCTCAACCAGCTGCTGGTGGAAATGGACGGCTTCGAGGGCAACGAGGGCATCATCGTCATCGCCGCGACTAACCGTCCCGACGTGCTGGACCCGGCGCTGCTGCGCCCGGGGCGCTTCGACCGCCAGGTGGTGGTGCCGCTGCCCGACGTGCGCGGCCGTGAACAGATTCTGCGCGTGCACATGCGCCGCGTGCCGCTCGCCGATGACGTGAAGCCGGGGCTGATCGCGCGCGGCACGCCCGGTTTCTCCGGCGCGGACCTCGCCAATCTCGTCAACGAGGCGGCGCTGTTCGCCGCCCGGGCCAACAAGCGCATCGTCGGCATGGAGGAGTTCGAGCGCGCCAAAGACAAGATCCTGATGGGCACCGAGCGGCGCTCCATGGTCATGAGCGAGGCCGAGAAGCGCATGACGGCCTATCACGAGGCCGGCCACGCGATCGTCGGCATGACGGTTCCGGAGCACGACCCGGTGTACAAGGTCACGATCATTCCGCGTGGCCGGGCGCTGGGGGTCACGCAGTTCCTGCCCGAGCAGGATCGCTACAGCTTCTCCAAGCGCCGGCTGGAGAGCGCGATCACCACGCTGTTCGGCGGGCGCATCGCCGAGGAACTGATCTTCGGACCCGAGTCGGTGACCACCGGCGCTGCCAACGACATCGAGCGCGCCACCGAGCTCGCACGCAACATGGTCACCAAGTGGGGCCTGTCGGACCGCCTCGGGCCGCTGACGTACACCGAGGAGACCGGCGAGGTGTTCCTCGGTCGCAGCGTCACGCAGCACAAGCAGGTCTCGGACGTGACCGCGCACGCCATCGACGAGGAGATTCGCCGCGTCATCGAGGGCAACTACCAGCGCGCGCGCCAGATCCTCACCAGCTCCCTCGACAAGCTGCACACGATGGCCGATGCGCTCATGAAGTACGAAACCATCGACGAGGAGCAGCTGAAGGACCTCATGGCGGGTAAGACGCCCAAGCCGCCCGCGGGCTGGGACGAGACGCTGTCCA
>DATNML010000125.1:0-36519 GCA_035602315.1 Candidatus Dormiibacterota bacterium | reverse complement strand
GCTCGCTCAGCCCGCTTGCATGGGCGCTCTTCGCGATCATCTTCTTCTGGACCCCGCCGCACTTCTGGGCCCTCGCCCTGGTCCTGCGCCGGCAGTACTCCGCGGCCAAGGTCCCGATGCTGCCGGTGGTCGCCGGCGAGGCACGGACCCGCCGCTCGATCCTCTTTTATTCGTTCGTGCTGCTTGCCGTCAGTCTGATCCCGGTCGTGTGGCTGGGGCCGATCTACGCCGCCGGGAGCATCACCCTGGGTTCGTTCTTTCTGGCGTTCGCAATCCGAGCATCGCGCCGTTTGGATGGGGCAACCGCCTTCGCCCTGTTCCACTACTCGCTCGCCTACCTGGCACTCTTGTTCATGTCCGCCGCGTTCGCCGCCGTCGTGAAGCTGTGAACACCGCGGCCCGAGCGAATGCGTTAAAGCCGGACGGCCGCCGGGTGCCGGCGTGGGCTCTTCTGCTTCCGGTGCTCGTGGTGGTGATCGCGATGAGCGCCGGCATCGCGATGGTCGTGGCGGGCCGTTCTTCGAACACAGTGTGGGTGGCCGCCGGCCATGCGCGTGTGGGAGGGACCACGCCTGACTTCTCGTCCTGGGATCTCAACGGAAAACAAGTGAGCCTCTCGGCGCTCGGAAGGCGTCCGGTGCTTCTGACGTTCTGGGCGACCTGGTGCACGGTGTGCCGTGATGAGCTCCCCGCGCTGCAGCGGCTTCAAGACCAGTACCAATCCGGCGGGTTCACGGTGCTCGCGGTGAACTACCGCGAATCGAGCAGTGACCGGATGCGCAAGTACCTTTCCGGGCTGGGCGTGAGCCTCCAGACGGTCATCGACCCCGAGGGCGCGATCGGCGCGGCCTATGGGGTGGATGTCGGGCTGCCAGTCAACGTGCTCTCGGACCGTTCGGGCACGGTGGCCCAGATCATGATCGGAGAGGTGCCGATCGCGGCGATTGACGACGCGGTCAGGCAGGCGGTAGGGCCGGCACCCTCTTAGCCGCGACCTACTCGCGGTCGAACGAGCGGTAGCCGCGCGCTGCGTTCCACGACTCGACCACCAGGCGATCGCCGCCTGAGTTCAGATGCGTGATGACCGCTTCCTGGATATCGATGCGAAACCGATGCGCGTCACTCCCGGAGTCGACCTCATGCGCCATCCCAGCCACCTTCGACTCGCCGTTCCAGCCCGTGGCTTGGTCCGCGGGTGGATCCTCGGTCGGGCCGTGGATGGCGACACGGGGGTCGCGCCGCAGGTCCAGCGCCTTGACCGCATTCGACATCGATCCGATCTCCAGCTGACCATCGACGAACTTGACCTCGGTGCCGCTGATCCGAGGCGATCCGTCGCGGCGCAGCGTGGCCATGGTGAGGTGCTTGCGTGACGACATCAACGCACGCACGCGGGAGGCGAAATCGGGGGCGGCCGCTTCGAATTCGGCCCAGGAAGCCATGGCATTGATTTTGAGACTCGCTCGGGACTGAAACTGATACCCCGAAGCCCCGACGCTGCTGTCCATGCTTACAGTGCAGTCTCGGCACCGCCTCGACATTCGCCTGAAACACTTCGGTTACGCGCTGCTCGCCTCGGCGTGGGCGCGAGACGCGGACCGGCTGAGCTCTCGTCTCGAGACGAGCTGGTCCCCAGCCGGCCAGGGTCTGGCCTGCCGCTCGGTTCGGTCCGGGTTTCACCTGATGCTGGAGGCGCTCGCCCTGCCCGCCGGCGGCGAGGTCCTGGTCTCGGCCGTGACCCACCCGGACATGATCCGAATCCTGGAGGCGCACGGACTGGTCGCGGTCCCGGTCGACCTGGACACGGCGACGCTCGCGCCCAGGCTGGAGCCCGCCGAGCAGTTGGTGACGCCCCGCACGAAGGCCGTCCTGGTCGCGCACCTGTTTGGCGGGCGCATCGACATGGCTCCCGTGGCGGCTTTCGCAAAGCGGCATCGCTTGCTCCTCTGGGAGGACTGTGCGCAGGCGTTCACGGGCCCAGGTGACACGGGCGACCCGACCGCCGACGCATCGATGTACAGCTTCGGCGCCCTGAAGACGTGCACCGCTCTGGGTGGTGCGCTGCTGAGGATCCAAGACCGCGCGCTGCTGGAGCGAATGCGCATCGCGCAGGGGGCATGGCGCAGGCAGTCGCGGCGCGCATACACGGTCAACGTCCTCAAGTTCTTCGCCTTTTTCGTGGCGACGCGGCCCTTGCCGTACGGCCTCCTGGCACGGGCGTTGGGTCATGACTTCGACCGGTGCGTCAACAGCTCAGTCCGCGCATTCCGCCCGGGCCCCCTGCTTCCTCAGCTGGAGGTCCAGCCGTCAGCACCCCTACTGACTACGCTGGGCTTCCGGCTGCGGACGTTCGACGACGCGCGACTGCGACGTCGCGCAGCAGCGGGGGAGTGGCTGGGCGCTCGCCTGCCGAGCCACGTGAAACGTCCGGGCTACCGGATGGAGGTCGCACCCACTGGCTCCTTCCGGTGGTGTCGTCCCAGCCTGACGATCTGATCTCGGCCTGCCGTCGGGTCGGGATCGACGCCGCACGCGGCGCCTCGAGCGTGAGCGTGGTGGCTGCGCCGGACAGCCGGCCGGAGTCGGAGCCGCACGAGGCGCGACGAATGATGACCGGCCTGGTCTTCCTGCCCGCCTATCCCGAACTCCCGCGGCGATCCCTGGCACGCCTTGTATCGGCAATTGCACGGCCTTGGGAACCAGATCCCCGGACCGAGGCAGCGCCTCGCGGCCTGAGGCAGGCATGACCGCGATACGGGCCGAGGCCTGGGACCGGCTGGGCGCCAGCACCTTCGACTTGCTCGTGATCGGCGCAGGCATCATCGGCAGCCGCATCGCGTTCGAAGCAGCTCGCGCCGGCCTCATGGTCGCGCTCGTCGACGCCGGGGATTTCGGCGGCGCGACGTCGAGCGGTTCTTCCAAGTTGATCCACGGCGGCTTCAGGTACCTGCCAATGGGCGACCTCGCGTTGGTATGGGAGTCGCAGCGGGAGCGCCGTGCGCTCATGGGTCACGTTGCGCAGCACCTCGTGCGGCGGATGCCAATGGTGCTCGCAGCTTACAGAGGCGGCCCCACAGGACCGGTGACGGCTGCCGCCGGCGTGCTCGCGTACGGCGCGTTGTGCGGGTTCCATGGAACCGGGGTCGCTCTCGTCGGCGCGCACGCCGCGCAGGAGCTCGTGCCTCAACTGCGCACCGATGGCCTGAACGTCTGCGGACGGTTCGACGAAGGCCAGACCAACGACGCGCGGCTCGTCCTCGCCACTGTTAACGCGGCCGCCAGGAGCGGGGCAACCGTCCTCAACCACGCGCGCGTGGTCGGACTGGAGCGGCCAGGCGGACGTCTGGCCAGGGCGGCGATCCAGGGCGGCGACGGTGCAGGGGTCGTCGAGGTGGGATTCAGGAACGTCATCAATGCGGCAGGTCCGTGGGTCGACCGGCTGAGGCAGCTGGAGGATCCTGCCTGCGAGCCGATCGCTCGTCTCAGCAAAGGAGTCCATCTCCTGCTCGATCCGCCGGCGGAGTGGCAGGCAGGCCTGGTCGTGCCGGTCGAGGACGGCCGCGTCACCATGGCGCTGCCGTGGCAGGGGATGCTCATGCTCGGAACCACCGACACCGATTTCGACGGAGCCCCCGACGAGTGCGCGGTGACACGTTCGGACGTCGCGCAGGTGCTGGGGGAGGCTTCGATGGCGCTACCGCGAGAGATGCTGCGCCCGGAGAACGTGCGCTTCTCGTTCGCCGGCTTGCGCGTCCTGCCGATCGGCAATGGCACCTCGGCCAACGCGCATCGCGAGCATTTGATCAGGACCGGCCGCTTTGGCATGGTCTCGATCGCGGGTGGCAAGCTGACCACGCATCGCCGGATCGCGGTGGAGGCGCTGCGCCGGCTGCCCGAACCGCGACTTTCGGACCTCAGAGTCGCCGACGTGCCCCTACAACAAGTCAGCGCCGCGCCGGGAGAGCCAACCGATTGGGACCTCGATCCCAATGTCGTGAATCATGTCATCGGCGTCTACGGCCTGGATGCGGCGCAGGTTCTGCAGCAGCGCCGGCACCATCGGGATGCGTTGGAGCGCATCCATCCGAGTGGTCCCGACGTGTGGGCGCAGGTCTACCACGCGGTGGAGCGGGAGTGGGCGATGACGGTTGAAGATCTCGTCCGGCGCCGCACCACGCTCTCGGTTCGCGGCCTCGCCTCAGCCACCGTGCGCGCTGAAGTTGAACGAGTCTTTACTCCGGCTCAGCTCACCGGCACGGCGCCCTGAACCCGCGTTCCTTTGCCGCCGGCCGAGTCCACCCGCAGCGTGCCGCCGACCGCTCCGAGCCGGTCACGCATGTTGGTTAGACCCGCGCCTTCCCCGTCCCCGCCATTTTCGAAGCCGGCGCCATCATCCGAAACTTCGAACAGCAACGCGCCGGCTTCCTCCCAGATCCGGACGCGCGCAGACGCTTCGGCGCCCGCGTGCTTGGCCGCGTTCTGCAGCGCTTCGAGGCAGCAGAAATAGACGGCCGCCTCGACCTCGGGCGCGTACCTGCCGACACCGTCGGCGTTCACGCTCGCGGGGAGTGGCGCCCGCCGGCACGCCGCGCTCATCGCCTCGCCCAGACCAGCGCTGGAGAGCAGCGGCGGGTAGATCCCATGGGCCAGGGACCGCAGCTCTTCGACCGCTGACCTGACGTCATCCTGGAGCTGGTTCATCAGCGCCTTCGCGCGTTCGGGGTCGCGGTCTGCGAGCTGCTCGACCAGACGCACCTTGACGGACAGAGCCACGAGGTGCTGCTGCGCGCCGTCGTGCAGGTTGCGCTCAATGCGTCTCCTTTCGGCATCCGCGGCCGCAACAAGACGGCCGCGCGAAGCCTGCAGCTCGACGGCTTGCTTTCGCAGCCGGTCCAGCGATTCCTGGAGCGCTGAGTCGAGACGCGCTTTGTTCACCGCGACGCCAACCTCACGCGCCACCTCCTCCAGCGTCTCGTCGGCTTCCGCGGCCAGGTTCTCTCCTTTGCGCGCGCGTTCGGCGACGATCAAACCGAAGAGCTGCGCGCTATGGCTGACCGGCGCCACGCGGAGGTACGTTTCAGGCCGATCGCGCAAGAGGTCTGGAAGCCACACCTTGGCCCAGGCCGCCCCGGACACGCGTGCGTTAACTGCGATCGACTCCTCTGCGGGCGTGATCTTGATGGGCGCGCGATCTCGCTTCGGCTCTGACGCCGTCAGTCGCAGCACGCCGCCCTCGTTCAGCCAGAGCTCAGCCACATCCAGATTGAAGGAGTCCCGCATCGCCTCCACCATCTGCAGCAGCAGGTCGGCCATGGGCACGCCGTGGCTCAGCTGCGTCGCGAAAGAACCGCGCGCGAAGTCGATCGCCGAGAGGCTGCCTCCCTCCTTGCGGCGGCGAGTGCTCGAGGCGATCAAGCCGTACACAGCCCCGAGAGCAAGCATCGCGGCCAGCAGCCCGACCAGGATGAGTGCGGCAGAGTCCAATCTCAGCCCGTCGCGCGGAGCGCCTCAGCGGGCCTCAGTCGGGAAGCCTGCAGAGCGGGCAGCAGGGTCACCAGCAGCACAGCCACGTAGACGAGCGCGATCGTGAGCGCTGCGCTCCCATAGTCGGGGCGGTACTGCGCATCTGAGGCGAGCAGGCTGACCACGGTCCCGCCCATCAGGAACGCGACCGTCAGGCCGACGGCAAGGCCGGCGGTCGCCAGCGCCGCGGTCTCGGCCAGCAAACCGGCCAGCACCTGCACCGGTTGATATCCGACTGCCCTCAGCATCCCGATGGAGCGCCGCCGCTCGATCACGGCGCGCAAAGCCACCGCGCCGAGGCTGGCGATTCCCACCGTGAGACCGATGCGCATGAGCAGGATGATGAAGTCGCCGAAGCTGCTGCTGATCGCGGAGTCATGGTCGAGCAGCGCCTTCGTCGTGCTGACGTCGACGCCGGCCGAAAGAGTTGCGCGCTGCAGGTCGCGGGACAGAGTGCTTGCGCTGACGCCGGGCGCCGGGTTGAGGAGGAGCATGGCGCCAGGCGCGGATCCGCCCAGCATGTCAAGCGCTGCACGCGACGCGATCAGTCCGGGCACGACGCTGTTGTAAGCGGCCGTGTTGGTCGACGGGATCGTGGCAGCCACCGTGAAGGAAACCGTCCCGTGGTCTGTCTTCATGGAGATGACTGAGCCGGTGGAATTCGTCGATGCGACTTGAGTCGGGTCGTGTGCAATCTTCATCCACTCGGCGGCAGTTGCGGTGGGGCTGACAAAGCCCATCCCGGTCTCCAGCTGCTGCGGGCTCACGCCGAACACGGTGATCGGCTCCTGGTGCCAGTCCTCTGGCGACCTGAAGTCAGAGGTCGAAAACGTCCACTTGCTTGATCCGAGAAACGTACGGCTGGGGAGCTCTGTTTGAGCCGCGACCTCTGACCGAAGGGCAGCAGGCACCAACAGCGCGTCAGTCCCCGCCACGACCGCCTGCACGTCCCACCCGCCCGACTGCGCGCGGTAGTTGACCCCTTGTGCGGAGACCAGGCTCTGGGCAAGCACCAGCATGGCCATCACGATGGCGAACGCCGCGATGACGAGGCCCGAGCGCAGCGGGCGCCGAGACGAGTACGCGATTGCGGGCCGCAGCGTGACGCGCGAGCCGGCAGATACCCTTCCCAACAAGCCGATGGCGCTCTCGAGCAGCGACAGATTTGTGGCCACGAGCACGGAAAAAGCCAATACCAGAACGATCAACGCGTAGGCAAAGGGCCCGGGATTGGTGACGTCCCTGGCGGCTAGCTGGAAATCGGCGACCGCCCAGGCCGCCGCTGCTGCCGCGCCTGCCGAGTATCGAAGCCGATCTGAGACGCGACCCTGGATGACACCGGCGACGGCGGCGATGATGAGTGCGCCACCCACAATCGCATATTGCCCATTCCCCGCAACCAGCAGGAAGAGTCCTGCGAGCGCGACCACCCCGATGAACGCCAGCCGTTTCCGCGATGGACGCCTGGCGATCCGTGGCTCTGGGAGGTCGCGGATCGCGGCAGAGATCGTCATCGCGTTCGTCCGCATCGACACGATGAAAACTGTGATGAGGTTGATCAGGGCGGCCGCGGCGACCGAGCCGAGCAATGACTCGACATGGACCGAGAACAGCTGGGGTCCGGCGGCGCCGAAGCCGTGCTTGTAGATGAAGAATGCCAGCAAAAGGCCGGCCGGTAGGCCGGCGATCGCACCGAGCAGGCTGTAGATCGCGCCTTCGGTGGTCGAGAGCTGGACGAGACCGGCGCGAGTCAGGCCCATGGCGCGGAGTACTGCGAGGCGAGGGCGTCGCTCTTCGGACAGCATCACCGCCAGGTTGACGACGAGGGCCGTTGCCGCCAGCGCGATGATCACACCGAAGGAGCTGACAAAAGGCCGTCCTTGCTCCGACGTTTTCAGCACGATTTCGAGCGCACCGCGCTTGACCTCGAGCACCTGCAAGCTCACACCCGCGTTCTGGAGCATTGTGCGCAGGACCGGCGCCGCCGCCTGTGCATTGGTCACCTCGGCATCGCTGACGCCTGGCGCGGAAACGCGAATCAGGTTGACGCCGTTGACACCGGCGAGCGTCTGCGCGGTGGCGATCGACGCAAACATCGAATCGTCGAAGCCGTAAGCCCCTGCAGCCTCGCGTCGCACGATGCCGGCGACCGTTACGTCGTGGCTCGAGGGGGCGCCGGTGATGACTCGAAGGTGGTCACCGGCTTGAGCCTGCAGCGCGCCAGCGAGAGGCTCAGTCAAGAAGACGCCGCCTGACGTGAGCTCATCGCCCAGCGTTGAACGCCCGCCGGCGAGCACGAATGGACCGAAGCGCTGTTGCGCGGCGAGGTCGAGCCCGGTGATCTGCACGTTGGCCTTGCCGACCTCTCGGTCGAGGTTCACCACCGACCCTGCCGTGATGACCGCATTCTGCACGGCGGCGACGCAGGAGCAGGCCACGCGCTGCGCCACGCTCGGGTCGAAGGAGCCTCCTCCGGCGGAGATCTCGATGTCGTCGCGACCCCAGCTCTGGAGCGCGTGGGCGCGGTAGCTCTCGTACATTGTGTCCTCGATCACCTGGATCGAGAAGATGGCCGCGCCGGCGATCATCAGCCCAAGGATGAGAACCACCGTCTGGCCCGGACGGCGGCCGGCCTCGCGGAATGCGATGCGGGCGATCAGGGGCCGGCGCAGCACCACGGCGCCGATCATGATGTACGCCACCACAAAGGCCCCGAGCAGGACGGCCAGGAAGCTCATCTCATCCCACCGTTCGGAGCGCGTCCGCCGGCTGCAACCGGGCCGCCCGTAGAGCTGGCAAGAAGGTAACGAGCAGGACGGCGAGGTAAACGAGACCCACCGTCAAGAAGATGCTGCCGAGATCCAGGTTGAATCCGGCTCCGGCCAGGGCCTGGTTGAAGGGCCCTCCAAGTGCGTACGCAGCGGCCACGCCGACGGCGAGACCGGCGGTGGCGACGGCGACCGTTTCCGCGAGAAGGCCGGCCAGTACCTGCGCCGGCTGATATCCGATCGCCCTCAACATTCCGATCGAACGGCGTCGCTCGACGACCGCGCGTAGAGCCACGGCGCCGAGGCTGGCGATTCCAACCAGCAGGCCAACGCGCATCAGCAGGATGATGAAATTGACGATCCCGTAGCTCGTCGCGATGTCGTCAGCCAGCAGCGCTCTGGTTGTGATCACGTCAGCGCCGTTGGACAGCGTGGCGCGCTGAAGGTCGCGGGCCAGCGCTCCAGCGTCCTGACCGGGTGCCGCCCCGAGAAGGAGCAGGGCTCCAGGCGAGGTATTGGTCAACAAGTCCAGGGTCGCGCGCGACGCGATTAGACCGGGCACGATGCTGTTCGTATTGGTGCCGGTCGTCGCGTGGAACTGTGCAGCCACGCGGAATGAGAGTGTGCCGTGACCGGTGGCCAGTGAGACGACTGAACCGACAGGCTCGGGGGAGGCTACGAGGTTCGGATCACGGGCGAGCGCGGCCCAGTCGCCGGGGTTGGCAAAGCCGATGCCACTGTCAAGCTGCGCCTGACTGAGCCCGAACACGGTGACCGAACCCGGCTGCCAATCCGTCGTGCCGCGGAAGTCGGAAGCCGGGTAGACCCAGTTGACCGGACCCAGGAATGTGCGGCTGGGGAACTCGCCCTGTTTTGCCACCCTTGATTGCAAATCGGCCGGCAGCGTGAGCTGGTCGGTGCCGGCCACCACCGCCTGGACATCCCAACCGCCCGAATTGAGCTGGTAGTTGTTGGTTTCGGCGTTGAGAAGGCCCTGGGCCAGGATGAGCATTGTCATCACGATCGAGAAGGCAGCGATCACCAAACCCGAGCGCATGGGCCGCCGCGACGAGTAGGCCATGGCCGGACGCAGCGCGGCTCGCGAGCCTGCTGAGACCCGACCCGCCAGCCCGACGATCCGGTCGAGGATCGTCAGGTTGGTGGCTACCAGCACCGACAACGCGAACACCGTGATGACCAGCGCGAAGGCGAACGGGCCTGGTCCGCTGTCGTGCGGTCCGTACGACAAGTCGACGATCGCCCACGTCGCGGCACCGGCGGCGGCGGCAGAGTAACGAACTCGGTCTGATATGCGGCCTTGAACAAAGCCCGCCGCTCCCGCAATCAAAAGTGCGCCGCCGAGGAGGACCATCCAGGGACGTCCCCACGCGATCGAGGCGAGGCCTCCGAGCGTGATGATCGCGTAAAAGACAAGCAGCTTCCTCGAGAGGCGCCTGTTGGTGGCCGCCTCGGGCAGATCGCGGATGGCCGACGAGATCGCCATTCCATTGGTGCGCAACGAAGCCAGAAACACAGTGGCCAGGTTCATCAATGCGGCGGCGGCCACAGCACCCAGCAGGGACTCGAGGCGCATTGAGAACACCAGGTGTCCGCTGCTCGCCGGCCCGCCCGGGCCATGAAGGATGACAAACGCGAAGATGAGGCCGGCCGGCAAGCCTGCGATCGCCCCAAGCAGGCTGTAGATCGCGCCTTCCGTGGTGGACAGCTGGATGAGTCCGGTGCGGGTGAGACCCATCGCGCGCAGCACCGCGAGGCGAGGGCGCCTCTCTTCTGACAGCGCCACCGCCAGGTTGGCCACCAGGGCGGTCGCGGCCAGGGCAACAAGCACGCCGAAGAAGGTCGCGAAGGGCCTTCCACTTTCACTGGATTTGACCAGCAGTTCGAGCGTGGCGCGCTTCCCCTCGAGCACTTGCAGGCTCGAGCCATCTGTGGCGAGAAGCCCACGCAGGTTTTGTGCGACCGCACGACCACTGCTGACTTCGGCGTCGCCTTCTCCACGCGCGGAGACTCGGATCAGGTTTACGCGGTCGGTGCCGGCCAGCATCTGCGCCGTCGGCAGAGACGTGAAGATCGAGCGATCAAACCCATAGGCGCCTTGTTCCTCGCGACGGACGATGCCCGCGACAGTCAAGTCGTGGCTTGAAGTGCCGGAAAATACTCGCAGCTGATCCCCCGCTCGGGCGCCCAGTGTGTCGGCGAGTGGCTGGGTCAAGAAAATTCCGCCAGAGTTGAGCTCGTCGCCAAGAGTTGTTTTCCCGCCGGCCAACACAAACGAGCCGAAACGCTGCTCGGCCGCGAGGTCGAGCCCGGTGATCTGCACGTTTGGCTTCCCGACCTCGCGGTTGAGGTCGACCACCGACCCACTGGTGACATCCGCATTCTGGACGGCGGCGATGCATGAACATGCAGCCGAGTCCGTTGCGAGGCGCTGGGCCAGGCCTGCGTCAAAGGACGTCCCGCCACCTGAGACCTCGACGTCGTCGCGACCCCAGAGCTGCATGAGCTGGGCTCGCTGCGTGGCGTACATGCTGTCGAAGAGCACCTGGATGGAGAAGATCGAAGCTCCGGCGACCATCAGACCGAGCACGAGAACCGCTGTCTGGCTCGGACGGCGGGTCGCCTCGCGGAACGCGATGCGGCCGATCAGCGGCCGGCGAACAACCACCACGCTGATCGCGAGGTAGGCCAATACGAACAGGCCGAACAGCGCCACCAGAAAAATCATTGGGCCGCCTCCACTGCCGGGCGATCGGTCTGGTCCGTGCGCTCGATCCGGCCGTCCCGCATGCGCACGGTGCGGCGGGCGCGCTCGGCGACCTGCGGGTTGTGGGTGACGAGCACGATGGTCTGGCCGTCCTTGTTCATGCGCACCAGCAGCTCGACGATCACGTTGGTCACCTCGGAGTCGAGGTTGCCGGTCGGCTCATCGGCCCAGACCACCGCCGGCTTGTGGACGAGCCCCCGAGCCACCGCCACCCGCTGCTGCTCGCCACCGGAGAGCTGGTCGGGCCGGTGGTTGGCGCGGTGCGCCAGGCCAAGGGTCTCCAGCATCTCCAACGCGCGCCGTCGCGAGTCACGTGAGCTGAGGTTCTGAAGCAGGAGCGGAATCTCCACGTTCTCGACCGCCGAGAGCACGGGGAGCAGGTTGAAGGCCTGGAAGACAAAGCCCATGTTCTTGCTGCGGTAAGCGGTGCGGGCTCGGTCTGACATGGTGGAGAGGTCCTGCCCGTCCACCACGACCTGTCCGCCGTCGAAACCGTCGAGGCCGGAAAGGCAGTTGAGCAGGGTCGTCTTACCGGAGCCTGAAGGACCGACGATGGCGACCATCTCGCCGCGCCCGACCTCGAGGTCGATGCCCCGAAGGGCTTCGACCTCGTTGGCGCCGCGATAGACCTTGCGCAGACGGCTGGCCTTGACGATCATCGAGTTGCTGCTCATCAGTCCGCCATCCTCAGCGCCTCGGCGGGCGCGGTGCGCGCGACCGCCAGAGCCGGCAGCACGGTCACCGCTGCGGCGGTCAAGAGGATCAGCGCCACCACGATTGCGAGCAGGCCGAACTGAACGGTAATCTGCGCTGACGGAAGGTACTCAGGTACGAACAGTGATCCCAGGATCAATCCGACCACGAGCCCCACGACAATTCCGCCGGCAGCCATTAATAGCGACTCGCCGACCACGGCCAACATAAGGCCGCGGGCTTGAAATCCCACCGCGCGAAGGACGCCGATCGAACGTCTTCGCTCTACGACAGCCCGCATCGCGAGGATGCCGAGGCTCAGTACGCCGACCAACAGCCCGCCGATGATCAGCAGCTGCGCCTCGGCTGCGAAATTTCGCAGCGGCGCCGAGCCTGCGTCCAGCAGGGCGCTTGTTGCGACGGCATCGACACCGGACGGGAATAGCGACCGGCGTACATCCAGAGCAAAGGCGGCCGGGTCGACACCAGGCGTGAGCTTCAGCAGAAGAGTCGTTCCCTCGGGCGCGGCTGAGAAGGGTGACATCGATGTGGACGAGCCCACGATTCCAGGCAGGAACCCTGCTTTATAGCCACCCGCCACAGTCAGCCGGACGGGTCCGTCGCGACCGACAAGGCTCAACGTCGTCCCGGACCTATAGATCCCCGACACGACAATCGTGGGATCGCTGCGCACCGCCGCGAAGACGGCGGCGTCGCTGGAAAACCGAGCGTCGCGGTCCGCGAGTGCCGGAAGTGGCCCAGCGAGCTGGCTGTCGGTGAGGGTGTACAGCAGCAGCAGTTGCTGATGCCAGTCGACCGGCTCGCCAGAAACGGACCAGGACGAGCGCGCCGGGCCCAAATATTCGCGAGTCGAGACCCCGACCCGCTGAGCGATCTTCGATTGCAGCGCCGGCGTCAGGTTCGGTGACGAGATACCAGCAGTCAGTACGCTGACGTCGAAGCCGCCGGCGTCCTTGTAATAGTCCGGAGCGGAGCTGGCGATGAACATTCCGATGAACGTGAACAGCGCCAGGACCAGCCCGACTGAGCTGGTCGCGAGCCAGAGCTTGGACGGACGGCGAGTCAGCTGAGCCACCAGGGAACGCGGCACGAAGCGTTCGACCGCCCTCATGTTGACGGCCACCACCGTGGCGAGTGCCGCAACCCCCAGCGCCAGAGTCGCGACCGTGATGAACGCGCCTGCAGATGCTTGCGACGTATAGGACAGGTACGTTGTTGTCAGCTGGCCGTAGATGACGACCAACCACACCGCTGTTCCGACCCCGACGATCGTTGCCCGGACGCGGTTGGGCAGGCGGCCTCGCAGGGCAAGTCCGATGGACAGAATTGCGCCGACGCCGCCGATCAACCGCAGGTTGGGGTCACCGTTCAGAAGTGCTGCCAGACTCGCGACCGCGATGAGCGCGAGACCCGCGATACGCAGGGCACCGGACTGGCGAGGGCTCGGTGGTTCAGGCAGGGCTCTCACCGCCGAAGCGATGGTCATTCGTGTGGTCCGGATCGAAGCGGCGACGAGGGTCGCCACCGTGATCAAAGCTCCAGCGGCGATCGATGCTGCGATCGCCTCCATCGATACCGAGAACACGATCGTGGCGTTCTTTTCCTGGATTTCGGGAACGTGCGAGCCTGCTGACGACACGATCAACCACGCCGCCGCGATTCCCGGCACCGCGCCAACCGCGGCCGCTGCCAGTGCATAGATGGCGCCCTCGAGAACCGACGCGATGACCAGGCCGGCGCGGCTCAGGCCAAGCGCCCGCAAGACCGCCAGGCGCGGCCGGCGCTCCTCGGCGAGAGCCAAGGCCAGGTTGACCACCAACGCAATTCCCGCCAGCACGATCACGACGCCCAGCGCGAAGGTGACCGGGCGCTCGGCGTCGGCCAGTTTTGTGATCTCGTTGATATCGTCAGCTTTCGCCGTCCGCATGGTCAGGCTGGCAGACCCGGCCACATCGTGTAGCGCGGCAGTGATGGCCGGTGCGATCCGCTGACTGTTCTCGAGCTCGGCAGAGCCGTCGCCGACCGCTGAGATTCGGACCACGTTGATCCGGCCGGTCCCCGCAAGCGGTGCGAATGCATCCAGCGTCCCGAACAGGGCGGGCTGCGACCCATAGGCTCCCGGTCCTTCAGATCGAGCGATGCCGGCGACCTGATAGTCGGCGACAACTTGCCCGAATGTGACCCTCAGCCGGTCCCCGATTTTCGACTGAATCGAATCGGCCAGCGACTGTGAGAGCAGAACGCCGGTCGCCCCAAGTTCGCCCCCTGTGGTGGTCCGGCCGTCGTTCAGGGTGAAAGATCCGAACGGCGCCTGTGCCTGCGGATCGAACCCGATCAACCTGACGGTCGGCTTGTCCAGGCTCTGGTCGAGGTCCGCGACCGAGCCAACCACCTCGACGCCTGACTGGACGCCGCGAACAGATCCATGCACCCTCGGATCGGCCGCCAATCGGGAGGTCAGACTGCTGCTGAAGAAGTCGCCGTTGGCCGTGACCAGCAGATCGACCCGGCCCCAGGATTTGTAGGTGGCGGCGGTCAACGTGTTGCTCATCGAGTCGCCGTTGATCTGCGCCATCAAGATGAGGGCAGTGCCCACTGTGAGCCCCGCGATCACCAGTACTGTTTGCCAGGGCCGGTGAATCGCCTCGCGGTAGGCAAGGCGGGCGAGCAGGGGCCGCCGGAATGCGATCACAGCCAATACTCCATACGTGAGGAGGAACAGGCCGATCAGCACGGCGGCCAGGCTCATCAGACGACTCCGGCGAGCTCCCTTGCGGCGGACTCGATCCGGCCGTCGCGCATGCGCACGGTGCGCCGGGCGCGCTCGGCGACCTGCGGGTTGTGGGTGACCAGCACGATCGTCTGGCCGTCCTTGTTCATGCGCACCAGGAGCTCGACGATCACGTTGGTCACCTCGGAGTCGAGGTTGCCGGTCGGCTCATCCGCCCAGACCACGGCTGGCTTGTGGACCAGCGCCCGCGCCACCGCCACCCGCTGCTGCTCGCCTCCGGATAGCTGGTCCGGGCGGTGGTTGGCTCGGTGGGCCAGGCCCAGGGTCTCCAGCATCTCCAACGCGCGCCGGCGAGAGTCGCGCGAGCTGAGGTTCTGGAGCAGGAGAGGGATCTCCACGTTCTCGACCGCCGAGAGCACCGGAAGCAGGTTGAAGGCCTGGAAGACAAAGCCCATGTTCTTGCTCCGGTAGGCGGTGCGGGCGCGGTCGGACATGGTGGAGAGGTCCTGGCCGTCGACCACGACGTGCCCGCCGTCGAAACCGTCGAGGCCGGAAAGGCAGTTCAACAGGGTGGTCTTGCCGGACCCCGAAGGACCGACGATGGCGACCATCTCGCCGCGCCCGACCTCGAGGTCGATGCCCCGAAGGGCTTCGACCTCGTTGGCGCCTCGGTAGACCTTGCGCAGCCGGCTGGCCTGGACGATTGAATCGTCTGTACGCGGCGGCATCAGCGACTCTCCTCCCGCCGGTGGCCGGCGGCTATCTCGACGAGTTCCTTCCCGTCCGCGTAGCGTCGCGGAACTGAGGCCACCCGGCAAGGGGTCAGGGCCCTCAGTGTGGCGGTCCGCTTGCCGGCTTCGAGAGTGGCGCGCTCTCCGACGATCGCCCCCGGGCCGATTTCAGCCACCTGCTTGCCGTCGACCTCGACCGCGAGCATGCCGTCCAGGACCAGGTAGAGCTCGTCTCCGTCCTGACCCTGCTCGATCAGCGTCTTGCCTTTAGGCAGGCTGCGGCCCTTGGGCTTCCCGCTCTTGATCACCAGCTTGCTGAGCTCGCGCTCGAGCTCGCTTTCGACCTGCTTCACGAGCGCCGGCGAGTCGTACGCGCCCCACGGGGTGTGCTCGCCGAACGCGTCGTTGATCCAGGTGGTGAAGTCGGTGAGGCCGGTTTCCTTGACCAGCTTCCCGCTGTGGTCATAGATCCAGTGGCGCGGGAATGCGCTGGCGCCGACCAAGCTGTACTCGGATCTGCCGTCGCTGTGAATGGTGAGCGATAGCGTGGTCCAGGCGACCGCCGAGTCGATCTGGAGGAACGGCTTGCGTGAAACGGGTCGCGGCGCGGGCACCCCCGTGCGGCCGCCGCACGTCTGGGTGAAGCGGACGTAGGTGCTGGTCACCTCTGGCTCAGGCCGGATGTCGGGCATCGCCTTCGCTTTCACCGTGACCGACTTGGGGCCGAGTTTGAGCCGGGTCACGCCGATCCGGCCTTTGCCGTCTTGACCGTAGCCGGTGATCTTCCCGTCTTCGACCTCGATCCACCCGCGCAGCTCGTTGGCCTCGCGGAAGAGGTCCTGCTGGTGCCACTCCTCGATGTCGTCGAGCTGGGACGGGAGCGGCTCGTCGTAATGCGCGAGGCCCATGTCAAAGGGCATCGCCAGGAAGCCTTTGACCGCCTCGAAGGGGATCCACGAAACCGCCGTAACCGAACTTTCAAATTTCATTTTTGTAACCTCCACCACGCAACGTAGGGCCGGCCGAGTTGGTGGTCGATGGTGTCGGCTGGCGTCTTTGAGTAGGGCCAGCCGCATGGTTGCGCTGACGTTGGCTGCCTTGCCCGAGCTCGAATCCACGCGTCCAATGGACAAATGGCTCGGATCAGCGTGCTCCTGGCCGACGACAGCCTGATCGTTCGCGAAGGCCTTCGAGCGCTGCTGGCCATGACCGAAGACGTCGACGTCGTCGGCGTGGCCGGCGACTACGACGAGCTTGTCGCGCGCGCGGAGGAGCTGGCGCCTCAGGTCATCGTCACCGACATCCGCATGCCGCCGGCGTTTCAGCGTGAGGGCATCGATGCCGCGCGGCTGGTGCGCAAGCGTCACCTCGGGACGGGGATCGTGATCCTCTCCCAATATGACGACCCGGAATACGCCGTTGCGCTGTTGAGCGAAGGCGCATCGGGCTGCGCCTACCTGCTCAAGGATGGGGTTGCTGAAGGCGATCAGCTCGCTCGAGCAATCCGCATCGTGAGCACCGGCGGATCGCTGCTCGATCCCAAGATCGTCGAGTCGCTGGTCAGGCCCGCCGGCGAGGCGGACCTGTCGGCGGCGGAAGAGGAGCTGCTCGGCATGGTGGCAAACGGCCTGGCGATCAACGCCATCGCCATCAAGCGAAGAACCACCGGCGCCGACGTTACCGCCTCGGTCGAGCAGCTCTTCTTCAAGCTCGCGAAGCAGGCGAGCGGCGGAGGCGCAGCCGGAGTGCGCAACCTGCGCCGGCTTCACCAGGCCATCGTCGAGCGTGAGGAACAAGGCGAGCGCCTCAGCCGGCTGCTGCCGGGCGGAATCGCGGACCGGCTCCGCGAGGGCCGCCAGGGGTCTGGAGATACAGAGAGGCTGATCGTCACGGTGCTGATTTCCGATGTGCGGGGATGGTCAGGAATTGCCGAAGCGTCCGATCCCAGCGCACTGGCCGCTCAGCTCAAGGAGCACCGCACAATCGCCAGCGACGCGGTCCTGGCCGAGCGTGGAACGGTCATGCAGTTCGTGGGCGATTCGGTGATGGCTGTGTTCGGCGCTCCGGAGCCGCAGCGAGACCACGCCGACTGCGCGCTTCGCGCCGCCGGCGCCATGCACATGGCTCAGCTGGAGCTGAACCGGCGATGGGCGCTGGCTGGACTGCCGGCTTTTGAGCTCGGTGTCGGCCTGTCCACCGGGTTGGTGGCTGCGGCCTTGATCGGCAGCGCCGAACGGGCGGAGTATTCGCTGGTCGGCGACGCGGTCAACATGGCCCAGCGCCTGCAGCAGTTCGCTTCGAGTGGGGAGACGGTGCTCAGCGAGGCGACCTTCGCCGTCCTGACGCGATCACCAATTGCTGAGCGCATCGGCCCGGCGCCGGTCAAGGGTCGCAAGGAGCTGGTTACCGCCTTTCGGGTTCCCGCTCTTCAGATAGATAGATCAGGGTTGCCTTGACGCGCCGGTGGACGTCTTCCTCCTCGCTCAGCGCGAGCTTGGAAAAGATCGAGCTGATGTGCTTCTCGACGGCTCCCTCGGTGAGGTGAAGAGACTGCGCGATGGCGGCATTGTTCTTGCCCTGAGCCACTGCAGCCAGCACCTCGCGTTCGCGCGGTGTCACATCCGTGAGCGCCGAGCGCTTGTTGCGCGCGCGGGCGGCGATGAGGTTCTCGACCACCTTGGAGTCGATCACCGAGCCCCCGCGTGCTACCTCTTTGATCGCGTTGACGAGCTGGTCGATGTCCGACACTCGCTCCTTCAACAGGTAGGCTCGCCCAGCGGCGCCCTTGTCGAGCAGCGCCAAGGCGTATTCAGGGTCGGCGTACTGGCTGAGCACCACAACGCCAATCGGTGGCTTGCCGCCTCTCAGCCCTTCAGCCATCCGGATGCCTTCATCGGTGTTCGTCGGCGGCATTCTGATATCGGTCAGTACGACGTCCGGATGTTCGCGCTCGATCGCCGCTAGCAGCGAGTCCAGGTCGCTGCACGTCGCGACCACCTCGATCTCGTCGACCGACTGGAGGAGCTCCCTTATTCCCTCGCGGACGATGAAGCTGTCGTCCGCGAGCACCACCCTGATCGGCATCGCGCCAAGGATAGGGCTGGCCCCACCGATTGACATGGGGCAGGCACCCTTGGCCGGCCGCGATTCCGGGGCTAAGCTGCCAAAGCATGGCTGTGCACGTCTTGATCTGCGATGACCAGGAGGCCTTCCGCGCGGTGGCGCGAGAGGTCGTTAATGCGACGCACGGTTTCCAGGTGGTGGGCGAGGCAGCGACCGGGGAAGAGTCAGTTGTCGCCGCCGGCCGCCTGCACCCAGACCTTGTTCTCATGGACGTCCATCTGCCTGGCATTGACGGGCTCGAGGCGAGCCGTCGCATCCGCGCGGCTCACCCCAACGTGGCCGTGTTGCTGCTTTCCACGTACGACCCGGAGGATTTCGAGGCTCGGATCGCTGGATCGGGGGCGGTTGCATTCATCTCGAAAGCGGCCTTTGGCCCGGATCGCCTCACCGACGCCTGGGCCCGCGCCGCACCGCCCGGCTGAACACACAGGAGCTGCGAAGCCGTTTCAGAGCTGATCCGCAGGCATCATTTGCGTTGACGGCCCAATGAAGATCCATGTCATCCAGACGGGAACCGTGGTCATCAAGACGGCGCAAGTCGAAGGTGTCGGCCACGGCTCTCGCCGGTTGTTGAACATGCTGCTCGACCGCAAATGGACATCGCCGTTTCCGATTTATGCCTTCGCGATCGAGCACCCAGAGGGCGTAATCGTGATCGACACGGGCGAGACGGCGCGCACAGCGGAGCCGGGCTACTTTCCTCGCTGGAATCCTTACTACCGCTTCGGCATACAGCTGTCGGTCAAACCAGAGGAGGAGATCGGTCCGCAGCTGGAAAGGCTTGGGATCCCGCCGAGCGAAGTGCGTTGGCTGGTCCTGACACACCTTCACACCGACCATGCGGGTGGGCTCCATCACTTTCCCAAGACTCAGATTCTTGTGTCGAGCGCAGAAGTCCGCCAGGCAGCCGGGCGTGCGGGCCGCTTGCGTGGTTACGTGAATCAGCGGTTTCCAAAATGGTTTGATCCGGCGGGGATCGACTTTCCGTCCAAGCCGCTTGGACCCTTCCCAGAAAGCCGGCTGCTTACCAAGGCCGGAGACGTCAGCCTTGTTCCGCTCCCTGGCCACACGGCGGGTCACCTTGGCGTAGTCCTTCAGGAGGCTGACCACTCAGTCTTCTTCGCCGGCGACGCCTCGTATTCGCAGTCGCTCCTACTCCGAGGAGTTGTGGATGGAGTGGCCCCCGACGAGGAGGCTTACAGGGTTAGCCAAAGTCGAATCCGGGCCTACGCGGTCAGCACGCCCACCGTATATCTGGTCGCTCACGATCCTGAAACGAAGGCCCGCCTCGTCGCAAGGGGGCTTGTGACGCCTATTTGATCGGGTGGATGGGCATACTGGATGGAGATGAGCAAAGGATTCCGGGAGCCCGACTTCGCCCAGGTCGTAGCGGACCGCGCAACGAGCGACACCATCCACCGTATCCTCGAAGAGGACATTGTTCACGCAGAGCACGCGCGTGATCGTTTCGCCCGAGGTGGGTACGGGGTGTGCGAGGACTGCGCAAGGCAAATCGCCCCCGAGCGCCTGGAAGCACTTCCAGACGCGACCCGCTGCATCAGGTGCCAGTCGATCTGGGAGCAGACCAACCCGAGGTAGCGCGCGCGTCCTTATATATGTGAGGCTGGCTGCGGGCGGCCCATCCGACCATTGATGCAGGCTTCTATGCAGTGTTCACCGCACGCCTAGCGACCGGTGGAGCCGGCTGAAGGTTAGACGGCATCCGCCGCTAGCGCTCACCCCTCCTGGAAGGGAGTAGAACTAACGGTGTGACGAGAGACATCAACCTCAACAAGTACTTCAAGTCCCTGCACGCCTTCGTGCCGAGCCTCCGCCGCGCATCTGACCGTGCCTTGAGCGTGTACATGCCGGCCCGGGCCGAGGGCTATGACGTTCGCTTCTACGACATCGAGATCGGAAAGCTGAGGCGTCGATACAAGGATCGACTCGACGATGAGGAGCGTGAGGTGATGGAGCGCGAGCTGGCGCGGCTGCACCAGCACCTGGCGGTCGTGAAGCCCGCAGGCTGCCCTGCGTTGGCTGGGTTCGCCGACGAGCCCGCCGGCGTGCTCGAGCTGGTCAAGCTACCGGCTGAGACCGAATCGAGGCTTCAGGTCGGCCCGCTGCTTCTTGCGCCCATCGAGCGCCAGCTGGAGCGGTTTCCGCCGGCTTTGATCGCGGTGGTCGACAAGGAGCACGCCAAGTTGTTCGCCGCCATCCTCGACGACGTCCATCCGATCACCGAGCTCGACGGCCAGGAGGTCAAGCACACCAAGGCGGGCGGCACCTCAGCGGCCAGCAACCAGCGCAAGGCAGACAATCGGACCAAGGCGAACCTCGAGCGCGTGGTCGAAATAATCCAGAGACAGATGCAAACCGGCTTCTACGCGCGGCTTTTCGTGGCGGGGCCCGAGGAGGCGCGGACCGAGCTCGAGCACCTGCTGCCCGAGCCGTTGAAGCAGAAGGTGGCGGGCCACCTCTCCGCGGCGCTGGATTCACGCCGTCTCATGCATGAGCTGCGTGAGCAGCTGCAAACGGCAGCGAAACCCTAGCTCGTCTGCAAGAAGGCAATCGCCTCCTCGGAGAGGGCGAGCCATCGCTTTCGCGACGTGGGGGACAGGGCGACCACTCGGCCATCGACCTGCCTTTTCCGGCGTCAAAGCGCTTGCCATCGCCCGACTCAACCAGGGCGTCGACCCTCGCCCGAGGAAAGCTTGTCGACGCGCCTGCCTCTCACGAGCATCGCGCAAATTTTGCCGCCGGACTTCAGCTGTCCGCTCGAGCCGAAACCCTTGCCTTCGCCAGCGACGCGTAGCGCTGCCCCGACGTCACGGGGCGATCGGCATCCAGAACTCGATTCGCGTGCCCAGGCCAGGCTGGCTCTCGATCTTGTACCAGCCCCCTGCCATGAGCGCTCGCTCGCGGAGGGCGAGCAAGCCCATGTGCCCCGGCAGATTGTTCCTCTCGGCCACCACAAACCCCCGTCCGTCGTCGATGACCACACCGTGGACCGCGCCGCCGCTTCCGGTCAGGCTCACCTGGACCCGCGTCGCGCCCGCGTGCTTCTCGATATTCGTGATGGCCTCCGCCAACTGTCTGAAGACCATTGACCTGAATTCGTAGCTGAGCTCGGTAGGGAGGTCCAGCTGAAGCTCCGGGTCGACGCCCGTCAGGGAGCGAAAGATCCCAAGGCGATCGCGGATCGACTCCTCCAGCCCGCCCGGGCTCTCGAGCGCCGGCGGACGGACCTCGAACAACAGCCTTCGCAGGGCGTCCTCCGTCTCGCCCAGCAAGCCTTTAGCCTGGTCGAGCGCGGGGTGATTCGGGGCATCGGAACCCGCCATGCGCTGTAGTTGAAGCTCGGCCGCGGTGAGCTTTTGCAGGGCGTCGTCGTGAAGCTGGTTGGCGAATCGTTTGCGCTCGTTGTCGACGGCGGTCGAAACGGTCTTGAGCAGCATCTGGCGGGCCGCATCGACTGTCTGCAGCCGGTCGACAGTTTCCTTGAGATCGGACTCGGCCAGCTTCAGCTGCCACACCAGTCCCGCCGCGAGCGCGGCTTTCTGGAGCACCCAGGCGTCCTCTCGCGAGAAGCCCTGCGGTCGAGTTGAGTTGTAGGCAGCCACGAGGCCGAGCCTCTGGTCACCGGCTCGCCACGGGACGCTGATGGCGCTCGAGACGCCGAGGAAGCTCAGCACACGCGCCGACTCAGCCAGCCCATCGCCCGCGTCAGCGCGGAACACCAGGTCCTGGTAGACGACCCGGCTCGCGATATCGTCACGGCTGTGCCCAACCTCGGTCGGATAGAAGCGGCGCATCATCTCGTCGTCGACTCCATAGGCACCCGCGATTGGGCACAACATGTGTTCCTGGTCGACCTCCCAGAAAAGCACGCTGCTCGCCCCGACCAGCCTGGCCACGCTCTCGGTCAGGCCGCGATAAAACTCTGTGAGGTCATGGCCTGACCGTGCGTGCACCGAGACCGCGAGGAGCGCTTGCACAGAGAGCTCGTGGGCCCTTTCCACCCGCGTCGCGCTCTCGGCGCGCTCCGCGCTCACGAGGCGCTCCTTCTCCGTCCTCTGCAGATCGGCGCGGAGGTTGATCAGCGTGTCCACCATTTCCTGCCGGCGATGACGAAGCCGCGCGATCTGGAGCGATGCTGCGACCTGGCTCGCGAACAGGGCGAAAGCCAGGCGTTCTGTATTCGAGTAGCTCTGCTCGCGGGAGACCCCAATGGTGCCGATGGTCTCGCCCCACGCCTCGAGGAGCTCCGCCGCAATCGACGGGTTGGAAGTCGAGGCCGCAGATGCGATCAGGCTCTCAGCCTCCTGGCGAGGGATCTCTCGCGTGCCGGTGGCTGAGCGGGCGTAAATCTGCTCGTAAACGCCGGCATCGTCGAGAAGGCCCAAGAAGGCGACCGACGACTTGGTGAGGGTGAGCGCGAGCCGGACAGCGCCCTGGGCCAGGACATCAGGGTCGTTGAGGCGCGCCAACTCCAGGCAGGCCGCATGAACCCGTTCAAGTGCATCCCTTGGGCGGACGTCGAGCGGATCTGCCGTCTCCACGGCGTCTTTTCCCCCCCAACCTTGGTCCTCGGCCATGGCCGAAGCTGATCTCCAAGTTTACGGTGGAGCCCGTTTGGCGTCGATCGCCTTATGATCAGAGCGAAGGGTGGTTGAGGTGAGGGCATCGCGCCCGGCCGTGTCGGCCGTGACGTCCGTGGGTTTCCACGCTCTTTTCTCGGCGTGGCTTCCAGGCCGCAGCACCCCGCTCACGGAAGTCGCCTTTCGGCGCCTCTCGAGCCTTTTCGATGGTCGCGACCCGCGGGCGCAGCGGCCCATTCACGTGCTGCTGATCGAGGACGACGGAGCGATCTCGGAGATGTATCGAGTTCAACTTGAGTACGACGGGTATCGAGTCAGCATCGTCACCACCGGCCAGGCCGGCTTTGACGCGCTGGCCGCCTCGCGTCCCGACATCGTGCTGCTGGATCTGCTGCTGCCCGACCGGAGCGGCCTAGAGATCATGGCTGACATCAAGAAGCGGTTTCCGCACCATCCCCCGGTGGTGATCCTGTCGAACTACGGCGAGCCGACAATGATCGAACGGGGGATCTCGCTTGGAGCGATCGAGTACCTGGTGAAGTCGCGTGTGACGCCAGCCTCCCTCTCACTGGCTATTCCAGGCTGGATCGACCAGGCGCGCCGCGGGCAATCCGAACCCCGCAGGTGAACTGGTGATTCTCGCCGAGCGACTCTCACTCAACCTCACGGCAGTGGGCTTTGTCCTACTTGGCGCGGCCACGGCCCTGGAGTGGTACAGGCACCGCGGTAGGGCTCAGGGCATGCTCGCCCTGTCGCTGGTTGCTCTCGCGGTGGTCGCCGCTCTCGGGCGCCTACAGGATGCAATCGGCCAGTCCGCCGTCGTAGGCGTCATCACGATCGTCGCGTTTATGGCCTCCGGCTATTTCGTGCTTCTATTCCGCGACGCGTTTCTCCCTCTCAGCCGGCGAGCCCGCCAGGCGGCAACAGTCCTGTTCGTAGTGTCATGTGTGGCCGGGATCGCGGACGTCACCGTCCTGGCTCACGCCGGCGCGACTGTCAGGACCGCCGCCGCAGCCGCGCTGATCTGCGCGTGGGCGATCTTCGCCGGCGAGCCCATCGCGCGGTTCTGGCTCGCCAGCAGAAATCTGCCCAGCGTCCAGAGGGCGCGCATGCGATCCCTCAGCTTCGGCTTTGCGGTGCTGATCGCAATCCTCGTCGTGGACGTCTTCGGCGGCTCGGCCCTCCAGAGTCCGGCGGCCGTGATCACGACACAGCTCATTGCCCTCGCCATCGTCCCCGCCATCTACGTGAGCTTCGCACCGCCCGGTCTCCTCCGTCGCGTGTGGCGGATGGGGGAGGAGGCTGAGCTCCGGTCCGCGATCCAGGACTTGCTGATCTTCAGTCCGACGAGACAAGAGCTCGCGGAGAAAGCAGTCGGGTGGGCCATGCGCCTGCTCGGGGCCCAGGGAGCCTTCATCGTCGATGCCGAAGGCGAGCCTATGGCCAGCTCCGGGATTGAAACCGCAGACGTGCAGAAAATCATGTCCGAGCGCAAAGACCAGCCGGACGGTGGGATCGAGGCCATGCCGGGACGCGGTGCCGCCATCGTGGTGCCCCTGCGCCTCACCGAAGGCATCGGCTTTCTCGGAGTCACCGCTGGATCCTTCACTCCTCTGTTTGGGAGCGACGAGGTCAACCAGCTCCAGGGCTACGCGAGCGCGGTTACGGCCGGGCTTGAGCGGGCGCGCGTAACGGAGCGCCTGGCGGCCATCGAGCGACACAAGACCCAGTTCCTCAACCTCGCCTCGCACGAGCTGCGCGGACCGCTGACGGTGGTGCGCGGCTACGTTTCGATGCTCGAGGGCGGCCTCCTAGGCGACCTCAACGATCGAGGCCGGAAGGCCGTCCCGGTGATCTCGGCCAAAGTGCTGGAGATGAACGGCCTGATCGAGCAGATGATCGAGGCCGCGCGGTTGGAGGACGGGGCGCTGATGCTTCGGCCGGCCGACGCCGACCTGCGCGACGTGGTCGGCGAGGCGCTCGACATGGCGAGACACGTGATCGACGCCAAGCGCAAGATCCAATTGAGGTCTCCCGACCGGCCTGTGACCGTTCGAGTTGATGCCGAGCGGGTGAAAACCATCGTTGCCAACCTCATCAGCAACGCGATCAAATATTCACCCGCGGGCGGTCCGATCGAGTGTGAGATCACCGCTCGCGGCGGGATCGCGCGAGTCAGCGTCAAGGACGCCGGAATTGGCATCGCCAAAGAGGACCTGCCCATCCTCTTCACCCGGTTCGGCCGGGTCTCGACGCCGCAAACGAACCACCTGCCGGGAACCGGGCTGGGTTTGTACCTCGGCCGGCAGCTGGCGCGGCTTCATGGAGGAGAGATCACGGTCGAGTCGGCACCTGGGAAAGGCAGCACTTTCACCCTGCACCTGCCACTGTCAGCCCAGCCGGCTGCTGTCACACGCCCGGCGAAGCTGTCTCCGACTTCGCCGAAGTCAGTCTCCAGCCGAAGGTAATCAGGCCGAGCCGGAAAGCGACTGCAGGAGCAGCGCGTTGTGCAGGCTCACCATGGCGAGGGCGACCGTCGTGACGCGAATCACCGAGATCGTGAAGAAGCCTAACAGGCTGATCCAGACGAAACTCCATCGGTAGCCCGCGTGCATCTCCGGCCCTCAACCCCGACTCAAATTCAGGGTTCCGAGATCCACCCTTCAAGAACCCGGCCCGCAGCAAAACGTCCGCTCGCGGCGCGTCAGCCGTTTGGTGCGGCTGCTCCTGGAGGTGCGCCTGAGCGACCAGGACCGCGGCCGCCCAATCCAGTGGCACATGTGCCCGAAGGCCCCGCGGGCGTGATCGCGATCGAGGTCGCCGCGACTGTGCCCGCCGAGTCTCTGGCGCCATTGGCGCGAAGGCATTCACCTGTCCGCAGGTCGGTCGCGGTAGCGGACGACATGCGCGAAACGGTCGCGGTCGTCGGGACGGTGATTGTCTGGCTGCCGCTGGCCGCGGTCAGGACGGTGATCGAGATGCCGGTGGCTGCTGTCACCTCGCCGCTCACGAAAGCCATCGCCGGCTGTCCGGACGGAGTCGGCCTCGGCGAGGCGCCCGGAGCCGGGTTCGGTCCGAATTGGCCCGCTCCGCAACCGGTGGAGGCCTTCGGGGATAGGCGAACGGTCATCGCGGTCAACGCGCCTGCGGAATCCTTCTGGCCCGTGGCGACCACGCAGAGGCCCGGAACGATGTCCGCCAGCACTGCGGTGGATGTGCGCGTGAAGGTCGTAGTGCCACTGAACGTGACGCTGATGTCGCCGCTGGCCCCGGTGAGGATCAGGGTTTGCCCGTTGATCTGCACGAGCTGGCCGGCGGCGCCATTGCGCAATTGGGCGCCGCCGGTTGGGGTCGGCGAGGCCGACGAGTTGGCGGCCGTGGCGGCGCTCCCACAAGCCGCAACACAAACTCCCGCTGCGATGGCGAGCACGAAGATCATGCGATTCATTTAGGCCTCCAATTCAACCTATTGGGCTCGCAGCGCCTCGATGGGCGCGAGCCTGGCCGCGCGCAGCGCGGGATACACACCAAAGATCAGACCGACCGCGACCGCCACGCCGACCGCGCTGAGCACGGGCAGCGGCGTGATGGTCACCGCGATGTTGGCCGCCCGCGGAACGACGTAGCCCACGGCAAAGCCCGTGGCGACTCCCAGCAGCCCGCCGACGGCCGTCAGCACGCCTGCCTCGATGACGAACTGGCGGAACAGGTCACCAGGCGTGGCGCCGAGCGCCTTCCGCAGCCCGATCTCGCTCGTCCGCTCGGTGACCGACACCAGCATGATGTTCATCACGCCGATTCCTCCGACCAGGAGCGAGATGGCGGCCACGCTCGCGAGCAGGATCGTGAGCGTCTGCGTCACGGCCTGCGCGGTGCTGAGCACCTGGGTCTGCGTGGTGATCGAGAAGTCGGATTGGGATGGATCGCTGATGTGGTGCGTCTGAAGCAGGATCTGGGTTGCCTCGAGGTAAGCCGAACCGATCGTGCCCGGGCTCGTCGCGCTGAGCAGGATCCTCTGCACGCTGCTTCCGCCGCCGAACAGCTCGTCCTGAGCCGTCGTGATGGGAACTACGGCCAGGTCGTCCTGGTTGCCGAATCCCTGGCTGCCGGTTGCCGCCAGGATTCCCACGACCTCGAAGGGAATCTGTTTCACCATCACGAGGTCTCCGACGCCGACACCGAGGTTCGTCGCGGTGGTCGGGCCCAGCACGATGACCTGTGCCCGCGTCTTCGAGTCGTTGGCGGTGAGAAACGTCCCTGTGCTCAGGGTCCGTGTGTTCGTGATCAGCCAGTCTGTGGTGCTGCCGGAGACCGTCGTGCTCCAGTTGCCCGAGGCGCTGACCAAGGAGGCTCGTCCCTGGGAGACGGGGGCGACCGCCTCGATGTCGGGTGCGCTTTGGCGGTCCTGCAGCCCGGACACGTCCGCCATCGTCAGCGTGTTTGCGCTGCCGGCGCCGCCGAAAACCCCGGCCGACACGCTGCTGCCGGCGGAGATCGTCAGGAGGTTGGTGCCGAGCGAGGTGATGCGCGCGGTGACGCTGTCCGACGATGCCTGGCCGATGCCGACAGTGGCGATCACGGCGGCCACGCCGAACAGGATTCCGAGCGTCGTCAGCACCGACCGTAGGCGGTGGCCGAGCAGGCTTCGAAGCCCCGTCTCGATCGTGTGTAGGAGGCTCATGCGGCGACCTCATCGACCATCTGGCCGTCACGCATGTGGACGGTCCGCTTCGCCACCGGGGCCACCTCTGGGTCGTGCGTGATGATGACGATGGTGCGGCCCTGCTCGTTCAGCTCGCGCAGCACCGCTAGCACGTCGCGGCTGGACGCGGAATCCAGGTTGCCTGTCGGCTCGTCGGCCAGGATGAGATCCGGGTCGGTGACCAACGCCCGAGCGATCGCAACGCGCTGCTGCTGGCCTCCCGACAGCTGGTTGGGCCGGTGGTCGATCCGGTTGCCGAGGCCCACCTGGTCGAGCGCGTGCAGCGCGAGCGAGCGCCGGTCGCGCGCGTTCCTGTACAGGAGCGGCAGCTCGACGTTGCGCCAGGCAGAGAGCTTCGGAAGCAGCTGGAACTGCTGGAATACGAAACCGATCCTGCGGTTGCGGACGTGCGCGAGCTGGGTTTCATTCAGCCGGCTCACGTCCTGGCCGGCAAACCAGTAGCTGCCGGCAGATGGCGTGTCCAGGCAGCCGAGGATGTTCATCAACGTCGACTTGCCCGATCCAGACGGCCCCATCACGGCGAGGGATTCGCCGGTCGTCACGGTGAGGGAAAAGTCTCGCAAGGCGGCCACTGCGGCGTCGCCAGTGCCATAGACCTTGGTGACGGATTCGATCTGGATGAGGTTGTCGGTCTGCATCCGTCAGCCTCCGGGGCGGACGACCCCTCCACCTCCACCTCCACGGTTGCCGCCGCCGCCGCCGAACGCGTTGCCGGTGCTGCTGGGCACCGTGCTCGTGACGACTGCGATCACGACGACCTGGTTGATCTGGAGACCGGAAAGGATCTGAATCCGGGTCGGGTCCGAGGCTCCGGTCTGGACGGAGACGCTCTTGGGCACTCCGTTGGTGAGCACCTGGACGGTACTGCCGCCGGCGGTCGTGTGGACCGCGCTGGTCGGCACGGTCAGCACATGCACGACCTGGTTGATCACGATGCTGACCGTCGCCGAGATTCCGGGTCGGATCGCGTTGCTGGTGTCCGTCAGCTGGGCGGTGACGCCGAACGTCGCCACTCCCGAGGAAATCGTGGCCGCCGGCGAGATGGCTGTGATCTTGCCGAGCAGAGCCTGCGTCGAGCCGGCCGGCGTGACCTGCGCCCCCTGCCCGACCGCCACGAGGTTCACCTGCGAATCGCTCACCGTCCCGGTGACCTGGTACGAGCCGGGCGCGAAGACGATGAACGCGCTCGTGGCGGAGCCGCTGGACACGGACTGGCCCACTTTGACGTTCACCTGGGACACGATCCCAGCGATCGGAGAGGTCAGCGTGGCGCCGTCGACCTGGCGCTGCATCGTGTCCACGTTCACCTGGTCTATCGTGATCTGGGCGTCGTCCATCTGGATTGTCTGGGGTGCGGTGCTCGTCTGCAGCGAAGCCAGCGAGCTCTTGGCTGCTGAGTACTGCTGCTGCATCGAGGCCAGCTGAGCCGCGGCCTGGTCGTTGCTCTGCTGGGCCTTCGCGGTAGCTGTGGCGAGTGCGACCTTCGAGCTATCGAGCGTCGCCTGGTGCTGCGCAAGCGTCAGCTGGTCGGTGGCCAGCTTGGCTTGATCAGCGCTGACTTTGGTCGTGTCGGTCGCGCAAGCAGGCGGCGGCCCGGCAAGGGCGCAGTCGGTGGCCATGGTCGCCTGGTCGGCCGTCAAGGTCACGTTGTCCTGGGCGACCAGCGCCAGGTCGGCGGTGACCGGGCCTTGCGCGGTGGTGACCGGGGCCTGGGCCACTGCCACCGCCTGGGCGTTGATCGCCTGGGTGTCGGCCAGGCTGGTCTGAGCGTTGTTCATCGCAACCTGTGCTGATCCCACTGAGTTCTGTGCCGAGGTGAGACTCGACCCGGTGGGGCCAGACCTGTCCTGTGCGAGCTTGGCCTGCGCGCTGGCCAGTGTGGCCTGCGCCTGCAGCAGCTGTGCCGAAAGCAGTGTCGAGTCCACAGTGCCGAGCGGGGTTCCGGCCCCGACTGCCTGCCCGATCTGCACGTATACGGACTGGACGGTCCCGGCGGACGCGAAGTTGAGGTCCGCCTCGCTGACGGGGGTCAGGTTGCCGGCCATCCCGATGGACTGGGTGATCGTGCCGTAGGTGACGAGGGCGGTTCGGTACGTGGTGGTCACCTTCGCTGCCTGGGCGTAGACCAGAGTGCCGCCGACGATGGCGGTCCCCAAGACGAGAGCGGCGAGCACTCTCCTCTTGAGGAGGTTCCTCAAAGGAAGGTTTCTGATCCGGAACAAGGCCTAGCAAGGGTCCTGCCGGCTCCTTAGAGATCACTGTGTGACCACTCACAGGTTGCTGTGATGGGCGGCGCAACGAAGGCCCGGCTCTGTCTACTCAAGGGTTTGCAAGACCGCGATGGAGCGGGCTGAGGTGGTGATCCGCCGATCCACTTCCTTCGGCTGATCCTCCGGCTCGCGCCTCCGCGTATCGAGGACCAGCCGCCAGACGTCCCCGTACTCGGCGGGGATCGTCCACCGCACGCCGGCAGTGTGGGCGTTGAACAGCAAGATGAACGAGTCGTCGGTGATGGGTCGGCCGCGCTCGTCATGGCCCTGGATCGCCTTTCCGTTCAAGAAGACTCCAAGCGAGCGCGCATAACCCACGTTCCAGTCCTGGTCGGTCATCGATTTCCCGTCCGGCTTGAACCAGCCAATGTCCACGGTGCCCCGGATCGGACGTCCCTGGAAAAACCTTCGGCGGCGAAAGGCGGGGTGGTCGCGGCGAAACGCGATCATCCAGCGTGTGAAAGCCAGCAGTGGCTCGTCGATCGAGGACCAGTCCACCCACGACAGCTCGTTGTCCTGGCAGTACGCGTTGTTGTTGCCCTTCTGCGTCCTGCCCAGCTCATCGCCGCCGACGAGCATCGGGACTCCCTGGGCCGTGAAGAGCGTCGTCAGGAAGTTTCGCTGCTGGCGAGCGCGGCGCTTGAGCACCTCCGGGTCTTCTGTCTCGCCTTCTGCACCGCAGTTCCACGATCGGTTGTGCGATTCGCCATCCGCGTTCTGCTCCCCGTTCGCCTCGTTGTGCTTTTCGTTGTAGGAAACGAGGTCGCGCAGGGTGAAGCCGTCGTGCGCGGTCACGAAGTTGACGCTGGCGAAGGGCCGGCGCGTGTCGTTCTGGTATAGGTCTGAGCTGCCGGTCAGGCGCGAAGCGAACTCCGCGACAGTGGACGGCTCGCCGCGCCAGAAGTCGCGCACCGTGTCCCTGAAGTGACCGTTCCACTCCGACCACAGAGGCGGAAAGTTCCCCACCTGGTAGCCGCCCTCGCCGATGTCCCAGGGCTCTGCGATGAGCTTCACGCGGCTCACGACCGGGTCCTGCTGGATGATGTCGAAGAAAGTCGAAAGCCGGTCGACCTCGTGGAATTCTCGGGCGAGCGTCGCCGCGAGGTCGAAACGGAATCCGTCGACGTGCATCTCGGTGATCCAGTAGCGAAGCGAATCCATGATCAGCTGCAGCGAGTGGGGGTGGCTCGCGTTCAGGCTGTTGCCGGTGCCCGTCGTGTCGTAGTAGAACCCCGGCTCGTCGGTCACCACCCGGTAGTAGGCGCGGTTGTCGATGCCCTTGAAGCAGAGCGTCGGACCCAGGTGATTGCCCTCAGCCGTGTGGTTGTAGACCACGTCCAGGATGATCTCGATCCCCGCCTGGTGAAGGGTCCGAACCATGGACTTGAACTCGTTGACCTGCTCGCCGCGCTGCCCGGTGCTGGCGTACTCGTTGTGGGGGGCAAAGAACCCGATCGTGTTGTAGCCCCAGTAGTTCCGGAGGCCTCTGTCGACAAGTCGCTGGTCGTGAACGAACTGGTGGATCGGCATGAGCTCCACCGCCGTTACGCCCAGCGAGAGCAAGTGCTCGATCACAGCCGGATGGGCGAATCCGGCGTACGTGCCGCGGAGCGCTTCCGGTACCTCGGGGTGGCGCTTGGTCAGCCCTTTCAGATGCGCCTCGTAGATGACGGTTTCATGCAAAGGCCGGTCCGGCGGCCGGTCTCCGGCCCAGTCGAAGTGCGGGTGATGGACCACTGATTTGAAGACGTGCGGGGCACTGTCTTCGATGTTGACTGCGGTTGGATGCCGCACGTCGTAGCCGTAGCAGGACGAGTTCCAGTCGACCTGCCCTTCGATGGCGCGCGCGTAAGGGTCGAGCAGGAGCTTGTACGGATTGCAGCGGATCCCCTCTTTGAGGTCATAAGGACCGTGGACGCGATAGCCATACCGCTGGCCGGGCCCGATGCCCGGCAGATAGGCGTGCCACGAAAAGGCGTCGACCTCCTCGAGCCGGACCCTGCGCTCCACGCCGGCGTCGTCGAAAAGGCACAGGTCGACCGCCTCGGCCACCTCGGAGAACAGGGCGAAGTTGGTTCCGGCTCCATCGAACGTGGGGCCGAGCGGGTAGGCACGACCCGGCCACTGCTCGATTCGATCGCCGCGTTCCTCAGACATTCGCAACCGCTATCTTGAGGATGACGTCATGCCGGCGCTGATCTCTGAAGACGGCCATTGGTGGTGGGACGGCAGGCAATGGCGCACGCGCCTGGTGGAGGGCCAGCCGGATCTCTTCTGGTTCACGACCACCCCGGAGTGGACCACGCGAGTCCTCATCACGGGATTGATCGGCCTGATCCCGATCGTCGGCGCGATCAACATGCTGGGCTGGACGCTGGCCGCCACGGACATGTTTCGCAACCGCTGGAAGGAGCTGCCGCCGGCGGGGTTCCAGTACCTCGAGCGTGGCGTCCGTCCATTCTTGGCCGGGCTCGTGTACGGGGTTGGGCTCTTCATCGTGATCGGAATGCTGACCTTCTTTACCGTGCTCCTCGCCACCTCAGGGGGCGTCCGTGTGGCCATTGCCATCGTCCTCGCTCTGTTGGTGCTGCTGATCGTGGCGGTGTGGTGGCTGGTCTGGCTCTACCTCTTTGCTGGCCTGCTCATATCGTCTGACAGGCTTGGCATTGCCAGTGCGCTCGACCCGCGCCGCATTTTCGCGCTGGCTCGCGCCAACCACGAACTCTCGCTGCGGGTTGCGCTGACCTATGGCGCGGCGAGCATTGCCCTGGTCGCGATCGCGGTCGGGTTGAGCTTCATCCCGTTCGCCGGGCTCGTCGTCTCGATCGGCTTGCCGGCTGTTTACGCCGTCCTCGTGCCGAGCCTCGCCGCGTTCCGCGTCGAACCAGAACCCAAGGCGGTACCGCTTCCGGCCTAGTTCCTTCGGTTATCCCCGGTCTTGCGGATCACCTTGTCCACCTCGTCCCCAAGATCGCGGAACGTCTCGGCGATCGCCGAACCGAAGGACCTGGCCGCCTGTTTCGTCCTCGACCGAACCTCGGGGTCGCGGGTGGCGGTCTCCAGCGAGGTGAACACAGCGTCCGCCGCCTGCCTGAGCTGCTCCAGCGAGCGGTTCAGCTCCGCCTTGCGCTTCTCGTCGTCGGCGTCCTTGTAGTGGCGCCTGAGCTCGCCGGCCAGACCCTTGACGTCGGCCTCGAACCGGTCCCACGCTTTCTGGGTGTCATCGTTTGGCATCGCCTGATCCTCCATGTCCGTTGGTCCAACCAATTCCACTGTACAAAGTGCTGACTTTGGTGCGGAAAGTGCACAAGATCATGCGCCAGGGGTGGGAGCCAGGAGGGCTGGGCCCTGGTGGTGGCAAGCAGCTCGCGAGCCGCCACCAGGCGCGTCCACTTCGGGGACTCCTTAGACGGTCAGTGCGACCCCTGGCCGTTCAGCGCCTCAGCTCGCTGCTTCCAGTGGGCCCGCCGGTACCTGAACATTTGCAGGTGGTCGTTGATCATTGGCAGGTTGGTCAACTCCGCCTCGCGCCTGGCCGCCGGCGACAGCCTCGGCAGCATTGATTCGAGCTGGGAGAGAAGCTGCTCCTCCATCCTCACGAGCTCGTCGTAGGCCTCCTGCCAGAAGCGGGCGACCTCGACCGAAATGGTGGAGAGGTCCTCGCTCTCAGAGTGCTGTAGGGCCGAAGGCTTCTTGCGACTGCCGCCCCGCCGAGGCTGAGTCACAACTCTCGCATCTTTGCCCTTGTTCGGCACCAAAAGCTGCATCAATTCCGCGATCTGGCCTGTGCAAATCAGCTCCGCGAGGTCTTGTCCCACTCGGGGTGCTTGCGGAACAGGCCTCCCCAGCCGATGTGGAACCAGTGCTCCTCACGGTACGGCTCCAGGTTGGCAGCGCCGGCTTCAGTCAGGTCCGTCACGACGTGCTTCTCGGTGATCTTCTTGATCCGAGCGGCCGGGACCTCGAGGTGCTTACCGGTCCTGCGATGCTTGACCACGATGCCGTGAAAGATATCCTCGCTTTCGTCGCCCAGCAAGGATTCCGCGGTTCCGATCTCTGAACCGTCGGCCGCCACGACGGGCGCCCGATACGGCATCGCCCGCCACGCCACCTGTGTCTCATTTTCAAACATGACCACAACGATAAGTGCAACACTGCGCGCGCCGCAGTGAACGCGCTGCTCACCGACCTTTACGAGCTGAACATGGTGGCCAGCTATCTGCGTCGCCGCATGACCGCCTCGGCCACGTTCAGCCTCTTCGTGCGCCGCTTGCCGGCCACGCGTGGGTTCATCGTCGCGGCGGGCGTCGAGTCGTGCCTGGATTTCCTGGAGCAGCTGCGCTTTGAAGAAGACGACCTTCGGTATATGCGCGAGGTCCTGGGCTTCACCGCCGGCGACGTGGAGGCCTTCCGGCGCTTTCGCTTCACCGGCGAGGTATGGGCGATTCCCGAGGGCCGGATCGCGTTCGCGAGCGAACCACTGCTCGAGGTCACCGCGCCCCTTCCCGAGGCGCAGCTGATCGAGACGTTTTTGCTGAACAGGGTGACCTTCGAGTCAACGATCGCGAGCAAGGCGGCGCGCTGCGTGATCGCGGCCGCCGGCCGCGATGCGGTGGACTTTTCGTTTCGCCGCACCCAGGGCATCGAGGCGGGCATCGACGTGGCTCGCCTGTCGGCGATGGTGGGATTCGCCGCGACGAGCAATGTCGAGGCGGCAAAGCGTTTCGGCCTGGTTGCGGCGGGCACGATGGCCCATTCCTACGTGGAAGCCTTCAGGAGCGAGGTCGAAGCGTTTAAGGCTTTCGCTCAGGACTTTCCGGGCCGCGTCACGTTCCTCGTCGACACGTACGACACCGTCGAGGGCGTCAAGGCCGCGATCGCCGCCATTCAACAGCTGAGGCTCGAAGGGAGGCTCGGGGTGCGTCTCGACAGCGGCGACCTCGCCGAGCTCTCGAAGAAGGCCCGCCGGCTGCTTGACCGCGCCGGCCTCGAGCACGCGCGCATCTTTGTGAGCGGAAGCCTGGACGAGCTCGCCATCGACGACCTCGTACGGGGTGGCGCCCCCATCGACTCGTTTGGAGTCGGGACAAAGATGGGCGTGTCTGCGGACTACCCGTACCTGGACAGCGCGTACAAGCTGGTCCGCTACCAGGACCGGCCGGTGATGAAGCTGTCGCGCGATAAGGTGACCGCGCCCGGACGCAAGCAGGTGTTCAGGCGGATCAGGCCGTTCAGCGACGTGCTGGGGCTGCATGAGGAGCTGCCGCCTACCGGACGCGAGCGCCTGCTGGAGCCGCTGATGACAAAGGGGAGGCGGCGCTCGAGCCGCCCGCCGCTGTCTCAATCACGCGCGCTTTTCGAGGCGGACCTGGCAGCAATACCGCCAGGTGCGCGTGAGCTCCGGGTGCCGAAACCACCGCCGGTGCGGTCCACGGATGCCCTGCGGAAACTGACCACCGAAACCAGAAATCGGCTGATGTCCGAGCTCGGCTAGCGCCTCGGTCGGAGCACCATCTGGGTCTGGGTCACCTTGGCGACCATGCGACCAGAGCTGTCGCGGACAGAGGTCTCGACCACGATCGTGGTCCCCCCGACGTGAAGTGGGGCAGCGGTCGCAGTGACCGTGCCGGAGCGCACCGCGCCCAGGAAGTTGGTCTTCGACTCGATGGTGGCCGTACCCGATGCCTCCTTCGGCAGGTTCAACAGGGCGCACGCGCCGCCCGCTGAGTCGGCGAGGGCCATGATCACACCGCCGTGCAGAATGCCGCCGATCGTGCAGAGCCCAGGCGCCCAATCAAGCGAAAAGGCGACCTCCGCCGGCGTGTACGTGACCACGCGCGCGCCCAACGTTGCGCACAAGGGCATCGCCTCGTGCATGAGCTCGGTCGCGGAGCGATCCGTCACAGGTCTCCGTCCCTGGGCGCTTGCCGCTCGAGCTTCTGCCGGACCTCCTGGATGAACGCCGCGATCACCGCCTCGTCCATACCGGGTTTGGCGTTGTGCAGCCGCTCTGCCGCCACGCCCGCCATGAAGCACGCGAGCGGGGCGAACCGCCGCTCTCTCGTGTGGGCGGCCACGCGCGCAAGCTCCAGGAGCTCCAGCGCCACGCGAGGATCCAGTACCGGCGCTGCGATCTTGGCGCCACGATGCTCCGCTTCAGTCACCCACAGCCCGCCGAGCTCGTCGAAGAACTGATTCATGGGTCACCTATATCACGCTACGACCGGCGCTCAGATCAGCGATTCGCCACCAGAAGCTCCAGCGAGTCGACCAGCCGAGGCCCCGGCCGGTTGAAATAGGCGGAGCCGTCGAGCACCACGACGCGGTCCGCCCCGACCTCATCGAGATGAATGCGCACCAGCTCAGCTTCGGCCTGCGCGCGAGCCAGGTCGAAACCGCACGGCGCCAGGATCAGCAGCTCCGGCCGCGCTGCGGCGACGTCCGCCCAGTCCAGCGCCACCGACGGCACGCCCGCACGCGCCAGCGGATCGTCGATGCCCGCGAGGGCTAGCAGGTCCGGAGTCCAGTGGCCCGCGCGGAATGGCGGGTC
>DATNML010000124.1:0-13069 GCA_035602315.1 Candidatus Dormiibacterota bacterium | reverse complement strand
GGACTCGGAGATGGCTGCGGCGCGCCAGGGATCGGCGCCGGTTCGCGGGACTTGAAGCCCGCGGCCGCCTCGGCCGGGTTCATCACGTTGACGTACTCGAGATCGGCGGAGTTGTAGTTGACTTGCCCGGCGATGGCCTTGAGCGCGATGAGCTTGTCGTGCAGGCTCAGGAACTCCTCGGGTGTCAGCACGCGGCCAAAGTAAACCTTCCAGCCGCGCTTGGCGACAAGCGTCAGCTCTCCGCACGAGTCGAACACGAAGCCCGCCACCTCCTGCCCGATCAGAGCCGGGAGGCTGCGCTGGATGTTGACCAGGGCGGTGAGCAACTGCGCGTCCAGCGGGCGATCGCCCACGCGAGGGTCGGTTCCGGCCGGTCCCTGCACGTCGACCAGCGGCCCCACGTTGGAGGCGAGGCCGAGCACGACTGCCTGGTCGGACAGCCAGAAGACCTTCGCGCTCTTACCCGCGTGGTAGGCGGCGATGGGCTGCCACTCGCTGACCCGAATCACGACGGCCCCGGGCAGCTGTGGGACCACGGTCGCCGCGCGCACCCAGGTCTGGCCCAGGAGTCGCTGGCGGTCCGACTCGCCGTCAACCGACAAGATCGAGGCGCCGTCGGCCAGGCCCGCGGCGCGCGCGATCTGCGCCCGCGTCATGTGCTGGGCTCCCTGCACGTCAACCGTCTGCACCGCCATCGCCGGACCGAACCACAGCCACGCGAGAAGCGCGCACTCGGCGATCGCCGTGACAGCGGCGAGTCCACGCCACGCCCAGCTGACGTCCGGCTCACGCAGCGATTGCTCGGAACGGGTCCACAGCTGACCCTTCAATGGCTCGGCGTGCTCGATGCCACGTCGTGGCATGGCGCTGAAGAGGCTTCGGCGGCGACGGAACCTCATACCGGCGGCGGGCCCACGCGTCGCTCGTGGCGTCCGATCGCATGGTCGACCAGGCGCTGGCACAGCTCTTCGAACGCGATCCCGGCGGCCCGAGCGGCGTCCGGCAGCAGCGAGACCTCGGTGAGCCCTGGCACAGTGTTGACCTCGAGCACCCAGGGAGTTCCCTGCGCGTCGACGATGATGTCGACTCGTGCCATCCCCGCGCAGCCGAGGTCGACGAAGGCCCGCTTGGCAGCGTCGGAGGCGTCGCTTTGAGCGCGCTCTGGTATGCGGGCCGGGATGATGTGATGCGACTTTCCCGCCGTGTACTTGGCGTCGTAGTCGTACACCGGGTTGTCGCTGACTATCTCCAGCGTCGGCAGCACCAGGAGGTCGGGCGTCGCCAGGACGCCGATGGTGATCTCTGTGCCGGCCGCGAACTTCTGGACCAGGACGCGGCGGTCGTAGCGGGCGGCGAGGACAAGGCCACTGGCCACCTGGTCCTCGTCCTTGGCGATCGTCAGGCCAATGGTTGAACCTTCACGCACCGGCTTGATCACCAGCGGTAGCCCATACCGGGCGACCAGCTGTGCGACGACTTCGGCGGCCACCCCTTCCTTCATCTCGATCTCTTCGAACATCGGGATGTGGATGCCGGCGGCGGCCATCAGGGCGTTGGCGCGCGCCTTGTCCATGCACAGAGCCGAGGCCAGCACGCCGGAGCCCGTATAAGGCAGCCCGAGCAGCTCGAGCATGCCCTGGACCGTTCCGTCCTCACCGAGGCGGCCGTGCAGCGCGTTGAACACGCAGTCGAAACCGCCGTCGCGCAGCACGTCCCACGTTGTGAGGTCGATGTCCACTCCGGTGACTTCGGCACCCCGCGCCAGCAGCGCCTTCTCGACCTGCGCGCCCGACCTGAGCGAGACGTCCCGCTCCGCCGACTTGCCGCCACGCAGCACCGCCACCTTCACCGCTTGAATCTCCCCACCATCTCGACCTCGGTCTCCAGCTCGACGTTGAACCGCCTGCGAACCTCGGTCTGAACCCGTTCGATGAGGCGCTTCACGTCGGTCGCCGTCGCGCCGCCCTCGTTGACGATGAAGTTGCCGTGCACGGGCGAGATGACCGCCTGTCCCTCGCGCGCGCCCTTGAGCCCGGCCGCCTGCACGAGGCGACCCGCCGAGTCGCCCGACGGGTTCTTGAACACGCTGCCGCAGTTCTTGGTCTTGATCGGCTGCGTCTCACTGCGCTCCCTCGTGAGCCTGGCCATCAGCGCCTTGGCCTCCTCCCCATCGCCACGCTCGAGCTGGATCGTCGCCTCGACCACCAGCCCGCCCTTGAGCTTTCCCTCGCGCAGGGCGGAGGTGCGGTAGCCGAACTTCAGGTCGGCCGCCTTCCACGTCGTCCTGCCGCTGCCCGGCATGAACCCTTCGACCTCGACAAGCACCTCGCGCAGCTCCTTGCCCCAGCAGCCGGCGTTCTGATAGACCGCGCCCCCGACGGTGCCCGGAACGCCGATTGCAAACTCGAACCCGCGCAGCCCGGCGTCGGCCACGATGCGCGCGAGCCTCATCATCTTCAACCCCGCGCCGGCTCGGACCGTCCTGCCGTCGACGTGGTGCTCGCGGTTGACCACCCGCACGACCAGTCCCTCCACTCCGGCATCGGCGATGAGGAGGTTGGTGCCGGCGCCGAGCAGCAGATAAGGAATGCCGCGCTGGGCGGCTCCGCTGATCACCTCTTCGATCGCCACCGGGCGGCTCATCTCGATGAAGAAGTCCGCGGGTCCGCCGATGCCGAACGATGTGCGCGATCCAAGTGGCTCGTCCTCGCTCACCGCGGGCAGCGAGCGGAGCCAGTTGAGCTTAGACGCGGTGCGCCAGCTCATCGCCCAACCTGTTGATGTCTCCGGCGCCCATCAGGAGCAGCAGGTCGCCCGGGCCGACAAGACCCTCGAGCATCTCGCGCGCCATCTTGAAGTCGCCGACGTATGTGGCGCCCGGGATCTGGTGCGCCAGCTCCGAAGCGTTGACTCCCGTCGTGTTTTCCTCACCTGCGGAGTAAACGTCCAGCACCAGCACCTTGTCCGCCCCGCTGAACGCGCGCGCGAAGTCGTACATCAGCGCCGACAGGCGCGAGTAGCGATGCGGCTGGAAAACGACGATCAAGCGACGGTGACGGAGCTCTCGCGCTGCGTCGATCGTGGCTCGGACCTTCGTCGGGTGATGTGCGTAGTCGTCGTAGACGGCCGCGCCCTGGAACGTGCCGAGGAACTCCAGACGCCGGTGCGCCCCAGGAAAGGTTTCCAATCCCACCACGACGTCCGGGAACGGGACTCCGATCTCGAGCGCCACGGCGGCGGCGCCCGTCGCGTTCTGGATGTTGTGGCGGCCGGGCTGCCTCAGGTTGATGCGGCCGAGCTCGTGGCCGCCGAAGTGGATCGGAAAGGGACGGATGGGCTCAGAGCGGTAGGTCGCGTCGTGGCGAAAGCCATACGTGACGCGCCGCGCCTTCGGCTTGAGCTCGCGTGCCAGCTCATCGTCCGCGCATACGACCGCCAGCCCATCGTCGGGCAAGTTCAGGATGAACCACTGGAAGAGCTCGCGGACCGCGCTGACGTCTCGGAAGTGATCCGGATGGTCGAGCTCGATGTTGGTGACGATGGCGCGACGCGGATGATGCAGCGTCAGCGTCCCGTCCGACTCGTCCGTCTCCGCCACCAGCCAGCTCGACTTGCCGGTCCGCGAGCTCGACCCGTCGCCGACGAGGACCGTCGGGTCGTAGCCGGCGGTCACCAGGATGTGCCCGACCATGAGCGTCACGGTCGTCTTTCCGGCCGTGCCGGCGATCGCGATCGAATCCGATTCGTTGATGAGCTCGGCCAGCATCTCGGCCCGGCTCAGCACCTTGACGCCCATCGCCCGGGCGGCGTCCAGCTCGGGCGAGCTCTTGATTGCGCCGCTGTAGACGAGGAGGTCCTGGAAGAGAACGTGCTCGGGGTCGTGACCGATGTGGATGCGCACGCCGGCATCCTCCAGCGCCCTCGTGGTCTCGGACTCCTTGACGTCGCATCCGCTGACCTCGTCGCCGCGCGCGAGGAACACGCGCGCCAGCGCTGAGACTCCCGCCCCGCCGGCGCCCATGAGGTGGACTCTCATGTCTTGCGCGCCACCTCGTGGAGCACCGCCAGCACCCGTTTTGCAGCGTCACGCCTGCCCGTCGCGGCCGACGCCTTGGCCATCGCGCGCAGCCGGTCGTCATCCAGGCTCGCGATCGCCGCCACGAGGCTGGGCCCGCTGAGCTCCGCGTCTCCGACACGCACCGCGGCGCCGGCCTCGACCATCGCGATCGCGTTTTCCTCCTGGTGCCCGCCACCGAAGGTGCCGGGGACCAGGATCATGGGCAGCCCGACCGCGGTGGCCTCGGCGATGGTGCCAACCCCCGCCCGGCTGACGACCAGATCGGCGCGGGCCATCAGCGACGACATGTCATCGGTGAACGTCATACCTGCATACCCTGCACGAGCGTGCTGGGCCACGCCGTCCGAGCCCTGACGGCCGGCGACGTGAATCACCTCGATGAAGCGCTCGTGAAGATCGTCGAGTGCCGACCACACAGCGTGGTTCAGGTTCCGTGCGCCCTGGCTCCCACCGGTGATCAGGAGACGACGGGGTGGCACATCAGGCGTGCGCGGAGCGAATCCGTCGCGAAGCGGTACGCCGGTGAGCTCGACGCGCAGGCCGCGCAGGCGTTTCTCGGTGCCCGGCAGGGTCGTGCAGATCGCCGCGGCCTTGCCCGCAAAGATCCGTGTGGCCAATCCCGGACGCACGTCCTTTTCATGCAGGACGTAAGGGATGCCGCGAAGGCGGGCGGCCGCCACCGCGGGCGCCATCACGTAACCGCCCATGCCGAGCACCACGTCCGGGCGGAAGCGGTCGACGATGCGAAGCCCCTCGCGCGCCGCGGCCGGGACGACGGCCGGTAGGGCGAGGTTCTTCCACACCGCGTCGCGGTCCAGTCCGCGGATGTTGACCGTTGCCAGCTCGAAGCCCGCGGCGGGCACGAGCTGTTCCTCCGGTCCGCCCTTGCGGCCGACGAGCAGCACTGCACCATCCGGCGCCTCAGCGCGAAACGCTTGCGCGACCGCGAGCGCCGGATACAGGTGCCCGCCGGTCCCGCCGCCAGCGATCAAAAGCCTCATCTGTCCTCCCGAGAGAAGATCCTGTCCCACTGCGGGCGACGCTCAGCAGAACCCCGACTGCCGCGAGCGTGGTCGCCACAGCCGTGCCGCCGTAGCTGAAAAATGGAAGCGGAACGCCCGTGATGGGCAGCGTGTTGGTAACAGTCGCCATGTTCAGCAGCGCTTCAAAGCAGATCCACGTCGTGATCGAAGCCGCGAGGCCGACGCCGAAGCGGTCCGGCGCGCGCAGCGCGGCGCGGTAGCCGCGCAGGCCGAAGAACAGGAATCCGAGCATGACCAGCGTCGTGCCGATCAGCCCCGTTTCCTCTCCGACGATCGCGAAGATGAAGTCCGTGTGGGCCTCGGGGAGCCAGCCGTACTTCTCGATGGAGTGGCCGATGCCGACTCCGAAAAATCCCCCCGACGCGAGGCCATAGAGAGACTGCGTCGCCTGGAACCCGGCGCCCAGCGGATCGGCGAACGGGTTCTTGAACGCGGTCAGCCTCGAGAAGCGATAGGGCTCGAACAGGGTCAATGCGATGAAGCTGAACCCGAGCGCGGCCACCAGAAGGACCATGTGCCTGATGCGGCCGCCTCCCGCCCAGTACGCGCTGACGAAGATGCCGACCATGACGACCGACGTTCCGAGGTCGCGCTCCAGCATCAGAAGGACGAGGACGCCGGCGAGCATCGCGGCGAAAGGCACGAAGGCCCTCCGGAAAGCGCCGATCTGCGGCACGTTCCTGTCAATCCAGTGCGCGATCCAAACCGCGAACGCCAGCTTGCCGAGCTCCGAAGGCTGGAACGTTCCGAGCGGTCCGGCGTCGAACCAGCGGCGGGCGCCGTTCACCGTCACGCCCAGGTGCGGCACGAGGACCAGCAGCATCAGGAGCACCGCAGCCACCGCACCCGCCGGGGCAAGCGGCCGCAAGCGGTGGTAGTCGACGCGGCTCAGGACGAAAAGCGCGACGAAGCCGATGAGCATCCAGGCGGCCTGGCGCTCCGCGTAGTAGAAAGCCGTCTGGTGCTGGTTGTAAGCCAGGGCCACGCTGGCGCTCGTCACCATGACCAGGCCCGCGCCGCACAGCAGGAAGGTGGTGAAAAGGAGCAGCCGATCCGGCTGGCGCCTTTCCTTTGCAACAGAGCTCATACCGCGAACTGCTTGTGGACGAGGGCTTTGAACTGGTTGCCCCGGTCCTCGTAGTCCTTGAACATGTCAAAGCTCTTGTAAGCCGGGCTCAGCAGCACCACGCCGCCCAGCCGCGACAGGTTCGCCGCGGTGCCCACCGCCTCCTCGAGACTTGACGCGCGGACGACCTTCGGATGGTCGCGGAGCGCCTCCTGCAGCAGGTCCGCCGACGCGCCGATCAGCACGACCGCCTCGGTGTTGGCCAGCACGTCGGCCACCCAGCCCTTCAAGTCGAAGTCGCTTCCGTAGCCCCCCGCGATTAGCACGACCGGCGCGCCCGGGAAGGCCCTCAGGGCCACGCGTCCGGCGTCAGGGTTGGTCGCCTTTGAGTCGTTGAACCAGCGGACGCCCGCCCATTCGCCGACAAGCTCGAGGCGGTGCTCGACTCCTTTGAAGGAGCGGATGGCGCCGTTGATCGTCTCGTCGGACAGCCCGGCGATGCGTCCCACAGCAGCCGCAGCAAGAGCGTTTTCCATGTTGTGCTGTCCCGGGAGCGGCATCGGCGGGATGGGTTGGTGCTGGTCGAACCACGCGACCTTGGCGCGCGTGCGCGCGGCCAGACCGCGGACCACCTCATCACGGCCGTTGAGGACCGCGAAGTCGTCCGGGCCTGCGAACTCGATCGCGCGTGCCTTCAAGTCCACGTATCGCTCGAACGTTCCGTGACGGTCCAGGTGATCGGGCGTGAGATTGAGGATCACGCCGACGTGCAGGCGCGGCCAGTCGACGGACTCGAGCTGGAAGCTCGACAGCTCGAGCACGACCCAGTGCTCGGGAGTGATCTCGTCCACGCGGTCGAGCACGGTGTCGCCGATGTTGCCGCCCACCAGTACAGGTCGGTTGCCTGCCGCGAGCACGACGCCGGTGAGTGCGGTCGTTGTGGTCTTGCCGTTGGTGCCGGTGATGCCGACCACCGTCCCTCGACAGAGCTTGAGAAAAAGATCGATCTCGCTGGAAACTTTGACGCCGCGCGTGCGGGCGTCGTTGAGCAGCTGAGAGTCCCATGGCACGCCCGGGCTCGCGTACACCACGTCGACGCCTTCGAGCGCGTCCGACTCATCATCGCCAAGCCTGAAATCGACGCCGGCGGGCATTTGCGCGATGGCTTCGCGGAGCTCACTGGCGGGCTTGCGATCGACCACGCGCACGTCCTCTCCAGTCAGCGTCAGGTGGGTGGCGAGCGCGATCCCGCTTCTCGCGGCGCCGACGATCAGGGCCGTCACGTGGCCAGCCGCGCCACCCCGACAGCAGCCAGCGCCGAGACGAGCCCCGCGCCCCAGAACGTGAGCGCGATGCGGTTCTCAGACCAACCCTTGTGGTGGAACGTGTAGTGAATCGGGGTCATCGTGAAGATTCGGCGTCCGCCGGTGGCCTTGAAGAAGGCCACCTGAATGATGACAGAGAGGGTCTCGAGCACGAACACCAACCCAAGCAGAGGCAGCAACAGCATCACTCCCTGCTGGATCGCCATGGCCGCAAGAGCGAATCCGATCGCAAGGGACCCTGTATCGCCCATAAAGACGCGAGCGGGGTAGCGGTTGAAGACCAGGAACGCCGCCAGCGCGCCGCAGAGACTGATCGCCGCAGCCTTCTCGCCCGCGGGCGCGCCTGGCAGCAGCAGCACCAGTGCCGCGACGGCGATCACGGAAAGCCCGCCCGCGAGACCATCCATGCCGTCGGTCAAATTGACCGCGTTGGCGGTGGCCACGATCGCGACCACGGCCAGTGGAAAGATCACCCAGGGCGTTGCGGGCAGGAAGAGCTGGTGCGATGCCCCCTGCGTGATGGCGAGCCAGGCGACGGGGACCGCGAGGACGAGCTGGATCGGGAACTTGAGCCGCGCGGGGATGCCACGAGTGCCGACCATGAGCTTGCTTCGGTCATCGGCGAAACCGATCAGCCCACCAATCACCAGCCCAGCTGCGGCCGGCGTCGCGCCTCGGTGACCCGCGGTGGACGCGAGCACCCCTCCCAGGATCGCTAACGCGACAAAGAGGACGCCACCCGCAGTCGGCGTGCCGGCCTTCTTCTGATGGGAGTCGGGCAGCTCGGCCTGGATCACCTGGCCGGCCTTGATCCGGCGCAGCGCGCGGATGAACGGTGGATAGAGGACGAGAGCAATCACAAAGGCGACGACAAAGGTGATCAGGTCTAGAGGCATTGCTGGGCGCCTCGGCGAGAGGTTCGGTGACCAGTGGTCCCTCCCATGACTTCGTCATGGGGACCCCAGTGGACGGGCCGAGCATCGCAGCGAGCGCATCCGTTGATGCGTGAGCGAGAAGCGCAGGCCGCAACGACGCAGATGGGCCGCATGGGCGCCGAAGATCCGTCGATGGCGCCCGGCCAGGCCTCTTGAATCAAGCGCCGGTCAACTCCTTGACGACCTCGTCGAGCCGCACGCCGTGCGACGCCTTGACCAGGACGCGGTCGCCTTCGCGTGCATTTCTCCGCACCCATGCCGCGGCCGCGGGCCGGTCGGCGACGAGCTCGGCCCCGGCGGACTCGGCGAGGACCCGCGCCCGCTCGCCGTCGACAACACACACGGCGTCGAACACTTCGGCCGCGCGGCGGCCTACCCGGCGGTGCGACTCCTCGGACACCGATCCCAGCTCCGCCATCTGGCCGAGCACGGCGAGCAGACGTCCGCGGCGGGGGCTCTCGGCGAGCGCCTCGAAGGCTGCGAGCATCGACTCCGGGCTGGCGTTGTACGCGTCATCCACGATCGAATAACCGCCGGCCACATGCAGGTCCTCGAGGCGATGCTCGACCGTCACGTGCTGAAGCGCCTGCGCGCCTTCTTCGAGCGGCACGCCCGACGCGACGCCGGCAGCGACGGCGGCGGCTGCGTTCGTCGCCTGGTGCCGGCCCTCAAGCTTCAGGTTGATCTCGACGCCCCGCACTGAAAACTGTGAGCCTCCGCCCGTGGCCGCGCGGTAGCCCTCGACGCGAAAGTCCCCGTGCGCGACACCGAAGCTGCTGACCGTCGCCGAGGTCATCGCGACCAGCAGCGGGTAGAACTGATCGTCCGCGTTGAGGACGGCGACGCCCTGGTCCGGGAGCCCGGCGACGAGCTCGCCCTTGGCTCGCGCGAGGTCTTCGCGCGCGCTGAAGAACTCCATGTGCACGACGCCGATATTGGTGATCACGCCGACCGACGGCCGCGCCAGGGACACGAGTCGCGCGATGTCACCGGCATGCTGCAGGCCCAGCTCCAGGACGAGCGCCTTGTGGTGGGGCTCCAGGGCCAGGATCGTCAGCGGCACGCCGGTCTCGGTGTTGAGGTTGCCCGCGGTGCGCAGGACGTCGAAGCGCGTAGCGAGGATGGCGGCGATCATCTCCTTCGTCGACGTCTTCCCGTTGCTGCCGGTGACGGCCACCACAAGCGGCCTGACGCGCTCAAGGGTGCTGGAGGCCAGCGCGTAGAGGGCTGCCCACGTGTCGGGGACGCGGATCTCGGCGATTCCGTGCGGAACGTCTCGGCGCCGCTCGACCACCACGGCTGCCGCGCCGCGCCTGATGGCATCGTCCACAAACCTGTGCCCGTCCATCTCGGCCCCACGAAGGGCGAAGAACACCCCGCCCTGCACGACCTCGCGCGAGTCCGTGTGGAAGGTCGAGAAGACATTGCCGACCTGGGTGCCGCCGACCTCGCCGCCCCCGGTGGCCTCGAGGATCTCCAGGAGGCTTAGCCGCATCTGCTAAGTAGAAACGCTAACGGGAATCCGGCGTTATGTGCCAGTCCACGACCATGGTCTGGGCGATCTTCTGCCAGATCGGGCCGGCTGTGATGTAGCCGTCGTTCAGCGTCCAGTCGCGGTCGCTGCCGGCGGCGTGGGGCTTGCGGACGACGACCAGCATCGTGAACTTCGGGTGCTGCGCGGGCAAGAAGCCTACGAACGAAGACCAGACGTCCTGCGTGTACTGACCGTTGACGGGGATCTGCGACGTCCCGGTCTTGCCCGCCTGGTCGAGCTCAAAGCCTTTGACGCGAGTCGTGTAGCCCGAGCCATGCTGCACCACCGCCTCCATCATCGCCGTCATCTTCGCCACGGCGTCGGGGCCGATCACCTGGCGCTGTGGCTGCAGCAGCAGCGGGTTGATGTGCGTGCCGACACGCTCCACGACGTGAGGCGGCGCGTACTTTCCGCCGTTGGCGACCACGTTGATCGCCGAGAGCATCTGCACCATGTTGACGTCGATGCCCTGGCCGAATGCGCTCGTGGCGTACTGCGCGTCGGCCATCTGGGCGGCGGCCGGAGGCGGCACGGAATCCTCTGCCGCCACGTCGATGCCGCTCGGTTTCGTCAAGCCGAACGCCTGCAGGTAGCCGTAGAAGGCGTCGTGGCCCTCAGCCTGCATGGCCTTCATCGCACCCACGTTCAGCGAGTGCTGCAGCACGTAGGTGTAGTCGATGTTGCCGTGGTTCTTGCGGTCCCAGTCGTAGATCCGGTAGCCGCCGACGTTCAGGTATCCGGGATCGTTGATCACCGTGTTCGGGGCGATCGCACCCGAGTTGATCGCGCCGGCGAGCGTGACGACCTTCATCACCGAACCGGGCTCGTAGACGTAGCTCGAGACATGGTCGAGGAACAAAGATGGATCGGTGTGCGTGAAGTCGTTCGCGTTGTAGCTCGGGTAGTCAGCCCACGCGACGATCCCGCCCGTGGTCGGGTCCATGATCAGCACGCTTCCGCTCTCGGCGTTGTCCTTCTTCACTCCGTCGGCGAGAGCCTGCTCCGCGGCGTACTGGATGCTGGCGTCGAGGGAAAGGACGAGGTCTGACCCGTTGACCGGATCCTGGTGTGTGTGCGAGCCCAGGACGATCTCTCGATTCGCCAGGTCTCGATAGCTCGAGATGTAGCCGGGCGTCCCTGCCAGCAGCTTCTGGTAGTAGGCCTCGAGGCCGTACTGGCCGTCGCCGCTGTAGTTCACGAAGCCCAAAAGGTTCGAGGCGAGTGTCGTGCTCGAGGTGATTCCGGGCAGGTAGGAGCGCTGTGTCTCCTCCTCGAGCCCAACGCCTGGCAGCTTGAGCGCTCGCAGGCGGTCAGCCTTGTCCTTGCCGAAGCGGCGCGGCGCCACATAGGCGAACTTCGTACCGGATGCGAGCGTCGTCGTCAGCTTGGCCTGGTCGGCGCCGAGCACCGAGACGAGGCCATTGGCCACGCGAACTCGATCCGCGGACGGGACCTGGTCGGGCGAGACGAAGGCCGAGTAGACGGTCGTATTGACGACCAGCTGCGTGAGGTGACGATCGAAGATCGCGCCGCGAATGGCAGGCAGCTCGACGACTTCTCTGTACTGGGCCTGAGCCTGCGAGGCCAGCTGCCCGTGCCGCGCGATCTGCCAGTACGCGAGACGAGACCACACCATTCCTGCGAGGACCAGCGCCACGACCACCATGGCGAGGATGCGCAGCCGCGTCGAGCCGGCGCGTTCGACGCGCGGGGCCCGGTTGCGGACCCCGATCGACACTACTTAGTGGCCGCCAGCACGTCGCGCGTGCCGCCAACGGTGTTGACGAGGGCCGCCACTGCGCGCTCCCAGAGCGGCGTGGTGGCGTTGGCGGAGTCGCCGACCGGCGCCGTCAGGTCGATCGCCACCGGCTGACCTGAGACGTAGCCCGACGGGACCACGCGCTGCATGCCGCTCTGTGCGGCCTGCTGCTGCACCTGGGCCGGAGCGTGAAGCGTCACCTCCTGGTAGCGCAGCTGGTCCTGCTCGGCGATGAGCTGTCGCTGCTGGTCCTGGAGCCTGGTGATGTCGTACGACGACTGCGTGATCTGCGCGGCCAGACCGAGGTAGAAGAGGACCACGATCAGGATCGCGCCGAGCCCGAGATACGCGTGGCCGAACGTGCTCAACCGCAGCCGTTCGACGGCGGTCGCACTCGCCACCTGCACGAAGCCGCGCGTGCGCCTCCTCCGCCGCGGTGCGGGGGCATGCTGCGCGCCTGCGATGCTCAGGCGGCGTCGGGCCAGTATTCGGGTCGATGTCAAAACGTGTGCCTCATGTATTGCTGGGATGTGTGCTGGGAATGGCGCCTGGTGGCCGGAGGGGTTAGCCGGCCACCAGGACTTATGGAGTCAACGTTGATGCAGCTTTCGCTGCCCCTCTCCCCATCCCTGTCCCCTGAAGAGGGAGAGGGTGCCGCTGCTAATTCGTTACATTTTTTCCGCGACCCTCAGGCGCGCCGATCGCGCTCTAGGATTGCGCGCGACCTCCTCTTCGGACGGCCGCACGGGACGGCGGGTGATGATGCGCAGGGTGGCCCGGTGGCCGCAGGTACAGACTGGCTGCTGGGGTGGGCAGATGCAGTCCTTGGACTCGACGTTGAAGAATGACTTGACCAAACGGTCTTCCAGGGAGTGGAAGCTGATCGTCGCCATACGACCACCGGGTTTTAGTGTCATAAGAGCTGCTAGCAATCCTGCTTCGATCTCGCCGAGCTCGTCGTTGACGGCGATGCGGAGACCCTGAAACGTCCGGGTCGAAACGTTGATGTCGCGCGGCCACGCCGCTCGTGGAATGGCGGCTTCAACCGCCTCGGCCAGGTCGCGTGTGGTACGCAGCGGGCGCCGCGCCACTATGAACTGTGCGATCCGGCGAGCCCATCGCTCTTCGCCGTACTCCCGGAGGATGCGCTCGATCTCGCGCGCGTCCGACTCGTTGACGAGCTTGGCTGCGCTAATACCGGCGCTGGGATCCATCCGCATGTCGAGCGGGCCTTCGCTCTGAAAGCTGAATCCGCGCTCGGGGTCGTCGATCTGGTTGCTGGAAAGACCGAAGTCGAAGAGGATCAGGTCGGCCGTTAGAAAGCCGTTG
>DATNML010000123.1:0-4406 GCA_035602315.1 Candidatus Dormiibacterota bacterium | reverse complement strand
ATCGAGCGCCCCGACCAGTCTTTGACGTGGGAGGCTGCGCTCACCAAATCGGTCGCCGCGGCGACCTCCGAGGGCGACCTTCACCCGGTGGCGACCTACGCGCTAGGGAATCCAGACGAGCCGCACGGATACCTTGTGGTGCTCAGCCGCGACCGGCTCGCGACCGTGCGCCGCGCACCTCCGACGGACCTGATGCTCAAGGCGGGTGCCGAGCTGATCGGCGGCGCGCTGGCGAGCCAGAGGCTCATCGCGGACCTCGAGAACAGCAACCGGCTGCTCGGCGCGCTCGGCGACATGACGAGCGCGATGCTGCAGCCAGGCTCGACCCGTCACCAGGTCATTGACGCCGTCGTCGGACACCTGACGGACGCCGAGGTGCCGGAGTTCGACTTCAACTTCGCCACCGTGTATCTGCTTGAAGAGGGCGAGGACCATGGCGTGCTCGTGCGCATGGCCGCCGGCGCGGCGACCGCGGCTGCGATCGACGCTGCCGAGACGTCCAGGCCAGGCGCCGCGCGGCAGGCGAAAGGGACCCGAGTCCCGCGCTGGGCGCTCGAAGAGGACAGGTTGCTCGCGGAGGACGACGTCCTGGTCCACGTCGCGCGTACCTGGCAGCCGGTCATCGTCGGTCCGTTTCCCGCCGGCGACCGGACTGACGTCATCGCGGGAGGCATTCCCGTCCAGGCGACGTGGACCGAGGTGCCGATCGTGCGCACGGACGGCACCGTGCTCGGCCAGGTCCTGGCGTGCCTCATCGGTGAAACGAAGCGATCTGAAGGCGCCCCATTCACGCTGGCCGGCGAGGTCTTCGAGAAGGGCGGGCACAAGGACCTGATCCGCATCTTCCTGCCGTTCGGCACCGACCAGAGCCGGCGCGCGACCGGCGTGCTCGAGGTTGGCTACCACCGATCTTTCGAGCGCCGTCCGGACTGGGGACAGGTCGAGGCCCTGCGCGCCGCGGCCGCGCAGATCGCGGCCGCCGTCGAGACGGCCCGGCTGTATGAGGACGCACAGCGACACGCCGAGCAGCTCGAGCTCGTCAACGACGTGACCAAGGCGATCGCGAGCTCGATCGACCTCGACCAGACGCTGCGCCTCGTGGCCCACAACCTCTCCCGGCTGGTCGACGCGTCGCTGTGCCAGATCGCGCTGCTCGAGGAGGATCGCGAGGGATGGTTCGGCGCCGCCGCCTCCGACAACGAGGAGCTGTGGCGCAGACAGCATGCCGAGCGCTCGCAGCCGTCTTTCCTGTTCGACGTGCTCGACCGGGGCGAGCCGGTCGTTATCGACGACACCGCGGCCAGCAGCCAGGTCGACCCGGCGTACGTGCGAGCTTTCGGCGTGCGTTCCCTGATGGCCCTGCCGCTGGTGGCGGACGATCAGCCGATCGGCGCGGTCATCCTGGCTGAGCGCGAGCGACGGCGCATGTTCACTCCTGAGGAGGTGCAGCGTGCCCAGGCCCTCGCGCTCCAGGCGGCGGTCGCGATCAAGAATGCCCGACTCCACGCGCGAGCCGAAGAGGAGCGCCACCTGCAGAAGGACTTCGTACTGATCGGGTTCGGCCAGTGGGGCCAGAAGGCGTATCAGCACCTGCTGACGCTGAAGCAGTTTTTCAACTTCAGGACTCACGTCGTCGAGCAGGACTCACCCGGCGCGCGCGATCGGCTCGGGGTCAAGGAGGAGGAGGTTCGCGCGCACGGCGATTCCTTCTACTGGGACAGCCACTCGACGCCCGCGCACGACCAGCTGGAAAGAGAGCTCGAGTCGAGCTCGTACGTCATCACCTATATCGCCACGCCCGCGGCGACGCACCTACCGACGCTCGCTCTTTATTACGACCTGAGCGATGTGGTGCTCATCGAAAAGCCGCTCGGCGCGCCACCCGAGCAGTACCGCGAGTTTCTCGACCATGCTCCAGGCGGGGTCGAGATCGTGGCGGCCGACCACTACTACTTCAAGCTCGAGGTCCGCCTGCTGCAGCTGCTGCTCACCGAAGAGCGCACCCTGCGCAATTTCCTGGACACGGTGGAGGAAATCAGGATCGAGATCCTCGAGGAGCAGCCTCTCGTCGGTGCTGCCGCCGACATCGGCGTGATCGCGGACCTCATCCCGCACGCCTTCGCGATCATCTCCCTGCTCACGCCGATCGACCGGATCAAGCTCGACGCCGAGTCGCCACTGATGGTCGGCCGCCACGAGGGCCTGACCGGGCAGCGCGAGAGCTACGCGCGGATGAACGCGAGCTTCAACCACCAGGGCCGGCCGGTGAAGCTGGTGATCGACGTCGGCAAAGGGGCTGACAACGCCAAGTGGATCAAGCTCAGCGGCGAGCGCCGCGCCGCCGGCCGGAGCCCGAGCTACAAGTTTGACTTCGGCAAAGGTGAGGCCATCGACGGGACGCAGGCGACTGTGCGCGCCGCGGTGCGCAGGATTCGCGAGCCGGGCGTGCCGGACAACGCGCACCTGAACATGCTCCGTCACGTGATCGAGAAGCGGCACCCGGCGGTCGGCATCCTTTCCATCCGCGAGGCGATCCGCGCCAACCAGCGGGTTCGCGAGCTGGAGGCGATCGCCGTCGAGCTGCTGGCGCGCGGCGAGTGGACGAGCTACGCGGTCGGGACCAGACCGGCGTTCGATGCCGGCGTCCAGTCGCCCGCTCAGCAAGCGATCGGCACGACCCGCTGAGCGGAACCAGGGTCGTCGACCGCGTAATCGTCAAGCACGATCGATTCTTCGCGGTCTCGGCTGATGACGGGTCGATGCGCGCGCCGGCCGACGTCGGCGACGGCGTCTGGTTCGCCGACACGCGGCTCCTGTCGGAGTTCCGCGTGCTGATCGGCGGGTCGGAGCCCGAGCCGGTCGATGTTAAGTTCGAAGACGGCTCTGCGACGTTCGAGCTGAGCACCGCCGGTTTGCGTGTGACGCGCGCTCGCTACATGGACGGCGGCCTGCGTGAGCAGATCACGATCGCCAACCCCGGGCCGGGCATCGTCGAGCAGGACGTGGAGCTTGTCTTCGCAGCCGATTTCGCTGCGATGCTGGCGATCCGAGGCAACGTGCCCGAGCTGCCGCCCCCGGTCCCAGCGCCCGCGATCGACACGCCGGACGGCCTGCTCATCACGCGGAAGGACTGGCCCGGACAATCGTCGCTCGTCATCGTGCGGCCGGCCGGGTTCAAACGCCGAATGCGGCTGGGCCCGGGCAAAGAGCAGACGATCTTCGTCGATGTCGTGCCCGGCGCCATCGGCGCGACGGTGTCCGACTTTGACGAAGGGCTGGCGCGCACGAAGGCCGCCTACACGCGATGGTTCGCCGGGTCCGCCTCCATCCGGACGGACAACCCGGCGATAAATGAGCTGCTGGACCGCAGCCTGAGCGACCTTCGAATGCTGTGCGACCGGTATCCGACCGGCCTCTACCCCACCGGAGGTCTGCCCTGGTACGCGGTGCCGTTCGGCCGCGACCAGCTCATCGCGTCGATGCTGACGCTGCCGGTCAACCCAGAGATCGCGCGCGGCGTGCTGCGCTACCTCGCCGCGAGGCAGGGCAGGCGCATCGATCCCGACAGCGAGGAAGAGCCCGGCAAGATCCTGCACGAGGTCCGTACCGGTGAGGTGGTGGACCGTGGGCTGTGGCCGCATCACCTTTACGGCACGATCGATGCCACTCCTCTATTTCTATGCGCGCTGGCGGAAACCGTCGACTGGACCGGTGACGAGTCCATCCGCGACGAGCTGTGGAGCAACGCCGAGGGCGCGATCGAGTGGTGCGCGAAGTACGGCGACCTGGACGAGGATGGATACATCGAGTACTGGGGCGCGCGCGCCCGCAACCAGGGATGGAAGGACTCTGACGGCTCGCTGACCAATGTCGACGGATCCGATCCGCAGCGGCCGGTCGCGCTGTGCGAGGTCCAGGCTTACCTGTACCGCGGCTTGCTTGGCATGTCACGCAAAAGGCCGGAGTTGAAGGAGCGAGCCGAAGAGCTGGCGAAGCGATTCAACCGCGATTTCTGGATCGCCCATGAAAGATTTGTCGCCCAGGCGCTCGACGGGTCGAAGCGTCGCATCGAGGCCATCACCTCAAATCCAGGCCACTGCCTGTGGGCCGGCATTCTGCCCGGCGACCGCGCCGCGAGCGTCGCCGACCGCCTGGTCTCGCCGGAGCTGTTCAACGGCTGGGGCATCCGCACGCTTTCGACCAAGGCGATCAACTACGACCCCGCCAGCTACCACAACGGGTCGGTCTGGCCGTTCGACACCGCGCTCGCCGCGGCCGGGTTGCGGCGGTCGGGATTCAGCGCACACGCCGAGACGGTGGCGCGCTCGCTGCTGGAGGCGGGGATGGCGACGCCGCTCCGGCGGCTGCCAGAGCTGTGGTGCGGCGACGAGCGAGAGCCAGGCCGG
>DATNML010000122.1:0-2643 GCA_035602315.1 Candidatus Dormiibacterota bacterium | reverse complement strand
GATGCTCGAGCACGAGCGGCCTATGGGCTGACCCGCCTGAAGCCGCCGGCCCCCGGAGCGTGAACTCCAGGGGCCGCAGATCAACCCCGGCTCCCGGAGTGAACCGGCACCCGAGACGTCCAACCGAAGGATAGCCGGGTCCACTCCAAGCCACCACCAAAGGAAACGAGACCCGTGAATACCCTTCGTAAGCACCCGATGGCCGCGCTGGCGGTGCTCAGCCTCGGCCTCTTCATGACGCTGCTCGACCTGACCATCGTCAACATCGCCATCCCGTCAATCCTCGACGGACTGCACGCGAGCCTTGACCAGGTGCTGTGGGTGCTGAACGCCTACAGCCTGCTGTACGCGGTGCTTCTCATCACGTCGGCGAGGCTCGGCGACATCTATGGACCGCGCAACCTGTTTGCAGTAGGCATCGTCATCTTCACCTTCGCGTCGGGCCTCAGCGGCCTGGCGCAGGACCCAACTCAGCTGATCGCCGCCCGGGCTCTCCAGGGCCTGGGCGCCGCGGTGCTCGCGCCCCAGGGCCTGGCGCTGATGCTCTCCCTGTTCCCTGCCGAGCGGCGTAGCGGCGTGTTCGCGATCTACGGAATCATGGCGGGCCTGGCCGTCATCGCCGGACCAACCGTGGGCGGTCTGCTTGTCACCCACTTCGGTTGGCGCTCGATCTTCACTGTGAACATCCCCATAGGAGTGATCATCTTCGCGCTCGCTCTGATCATCATTCCGGACCTGCGGCCGGGACGGCGCCACAGGCTTGACCTGCTTGGAGTGGGATTGGCAACGGCTGGTCTGCTCGGGGTGATCTACGGCTTGATAGAGGGCCAGCGCTACGACTGGGGAGTAGTCACCGGGTTCATCACCATCCCGATGATCATCGGCGGCGGCATCTTGCTGCTCGCTCTGTTTCTCTTCCACCAGGCACGTCGGCAGGAAGGTGAGCCGCTGCTTCCGTTCGCGGTTTTCAAGGACCGCAACTTCACGCTCATGACGCTGGTGATGGCCGCGATGGGCTTTGCCATCCTCGGCCTCTACCTGCCACTGACGATCTATTACCAGTCGGTGCTCGGCCTCAGTGCCATTGACGCCGGTCTGACCATCGCGATCCAGCCGCTGGCGATGATCGTGTCGTCCGGCATCGCGAGCAGCCTCGCGCAAAAGATCAATGGAAAGTACCTTCTGATCCCGGGTCTTCTCGCGCTCGCGGCAGGCAGCGGTTACATCGACTGGGCCGCGCAGGCCAACTCTGGTCGGTGGGACTTCACGCCAGGACTCATCCTCAGCGGTCTCGGCATGGGCTTCATCTGGACGCCTGTTTTCAGCATCGCCACCCGCGACCTCCCGGCGCATCTCGGTGGTGTCGCCTCCGGGGTCATGAACACGATCCAGGAGCTGGGAGGCGTGTTCGCCAGCGCCGCGGTCGGCGCCTTCTTGCAGAACCGGCTGGCCCTCGCCTTGCACGACCGGGCGGTGGCTGCCTCGAGCCAGCTGCCGGCACAATTCCGGCAGCCCTTCGTCGACGGCTTCAGCAACGCAGCCCATTCCGGCTTCGAGGTCGGCGCTGGACAGTCGGGCGCGAGCCTCAACCTGCCGGCGCAGGTGCAGGCGATCGCCCACTACGTCTTCACCCATGCCTTTGTCGACGCCATGCACCCGACGCTGGTCCTTCCGATCGTCGTGCTGGTCCTGGCGGCGATGTGCGCGATCTTCGTGCGCGGCCACCAGGCGAGCGGCGTGACCGTTCACGAGCAGGAAGCGGCCGTGGCCTAACCTTTATCTGACATGGCCAAGAAGCTCGCGGAGTACGAGGCCAAACGCGATTTCAAGAAGACACCCGAGCCCGGCGCCAGGGTCCCCAGAAAGGAGACCAGGGCGCCGCGGTTCGTCGTGCAGGAGCACCATGCGCGCCGCCTGCACTGGGACTTCCGGCTCGAACGCGACGGCGTCCTCGTCTCGTGGGCCGTGCCAAAAGGCATCCCGATGGACCCCAAGACGAATCACCTCGCGGTCCACGTCGAGGACCACCCCCTCGACTACATCGACTTCGCCGGCGACATCCCGGCGGGCAACTACGGGGCCGGGCATGTATCGATCTGGGACCACGGCACCTACGAGACAGAGAAATGGTCTGACCGCGAGGTCATGGTCATCCTGCACGGAAAGCGGCTCAATGGCCGCTACGTCCTGTTTCGGACCAGCGGTGAGAACTGGATGATCCACCGCATGGATCCACCGCAAGATCCAGGGCGCAAGCCAATGCCCGAGCGCATCGAGCCCATGCTCGCCAAGCTCGTGAAGAAGCCGCCGACCCCCGACGAGGCATGGGGCTTCGAGTTCAAGTGGGATGGCATCCGCGCCGAGGCGTACGTGGAAGGCGGCACGGTCCGCCTGTTGAGCCGCAGCGGCGAAAACGTGACGGCGCGTTACCCCGAGGTCCACGCGATGGGCAGGGCACTCGGGTCGAAGGAGGTCGTGCTCGACGGCGAGATCGTGGCCCTCGACGACAAGGGACGGCCAAGCTTCGAGGAGATCCAGCAGCGCATGGGCCTCACGTCCGAGAGCGAGATCCGCCGCAAGATGAAAGAGGTCCCCGTCACCTACATGCTGTTCGACCTCATGTGGCAGGACGGCCACTCGCTG
>DATNML010000121.1:0-6116 GCA_035602315.1 Candidatus Dormiibacterota bacterium | reverse complement strand
GAAACCCCCAAGGCACACCGCCCAGAGGGCGACCAGCACCCCGAAGGGGTAGTCCCACGCGTAGACCGCGGCCAGGTAGAGGATCGCGAGGCTGATCCACTGGCTCGAGTAACAGTTGCGCCGGGTCTTGAGGTCGAAGCTCGTCACCGCGACCAGGGCGATCGCGAGGTTTGCCTGCGGGAGGATTCCTCCGAATATGGCGAGCACGGAGTCGGCCAGGAAGTAGGCGAGGGCGCCGAACACGAGGGCGGCGAGCACGACCTGGCCGCGCATGCGCCGCTTGCGCGCCCGGCCTCGGTAGCTGACGACGTGGCCGATGGCGGTGGTGGCCAGGCCGAGGGCCGGGATGACGTAGTCCTGCCCATACAGGACGATGGCCAGGACCGCGACGGCGAAGCCTGAGAACACGAACGCCCTGGCCTCGAGGGAGTTCTCGACCGGCGAGGCGGGCAGCCGCAGCCTCGGCAGCTTCACAGCGGCCAGTCCGTGCTGACGTGCTGAACAGGGGCGTCGACGTCGAGATCATCCGTTTGAAAGTGCGACCTGCGCGCGCCCGGCGCGCCCACGACCCAGGCGCGCACATTGCCGCCGCGCCGGCGGACCATCTCCAGCGCCTCGACGATGTCCCTTTGCGCGCCGCCCGTGACGGCGACCGCCTCGGTCACGAGCGGAGGATCCGTCGCGTCGCCCGAGACCTCGGGATAGCGGGCGAGCCATTCCAACACGGCCCATAGCGAGCGCGACTCGCCGGGCGCGCTGGGCGCCAATCCAGGGCCCCACAGCATCACCCGCCCGCCGCTCCGGATGCAGTCCCAGGCTTCGGAAGCAGCGAGCCGTGCAACCTGGTCCGCGACCTCGGCGCGACCTGGATCTGGGTCGCAGAAGATGCCAAGGGTCTGGACGCCCGGCGGCTCGTACTCGCGAACGACCAGCTCGCCGTGTCGCGCGCTGGAGCGCCAGTGGATTCGCCGCAACGAGTCTCCCGGCCGGTACTCGCGCACGCCGAAGAGGTCGGTGCCCGACCCGGCCCTTGGCGCGGCGACGCTCGCCTCGAGCTCGCGAGCCTGCGGCCGGCGCGCGAGAGAGGTGAAGCGCGGCAGGACGAGCGCGACCTCCGTGTCGGGGCTGGTGCGGCGGCTGCGGAACATTCCGACGGGGTCGCTCGACTCCACGACCCATGCCTGCGCGCCGACCGGCCCGCGGCGCATCGCATGCAGCTCGACCGGATGCCGCCAGCCCGACCTCGGGACGAGCCCAGTCGCGGCCATGAGCTTCTCGCCGCCGATCAAGCCGGCCAGGCGTGCCGGGCCCCGGGGCGCGCCAGTCGTATCCAGCCCCAGCTCCATCTCGAGACCGTCGCCCTCGAAGATCGGCGCCGGCAGAGAGGCGGTGCGCATGAGGTGCTCGGGCAGCTCCTCGACGGGTGAACCCGGCGTCGGCCTCGTGCCGCGGACTGCCAGGTGGAGGCGGAGGCCGGCCCTGTTCCACTGCGCGTATGCGAACGCCACGACCATGAGCGCGACGATCCAGCTGGCGAGGAGGAAGAGCCAGGGCACCTCGGAGGTCGTGCCGTAATACTCGACCACCGCGGCCAGCGCCAGCGCGCCGAAGAACCTTGGAGTGGGTCTCAGTGCTGCCTCAGGGGTGGCAGCGGGAGCGACGCGACGAGCTCCTGGATCATCTCGTCCGCCTTGCCCCGGCCTCGCATGCTCAGCCGGTGTGCGAGCACGGGGACGGCGAGCAGCTTGACGTCGTCGGGGAGGACGAAGTCGCGACCTTCGAACAGCGCCCACGCCTGCGCGGCGCGCTGCAGGTACACACCGGACCGCATGCTGGCAGGCAGCAGGACGTCCGCTCGTGCGCGGATCGCCTGGAGTATCGAAACGATGTAGGTGCGGATCGCGGGCGCGGCCACGACCCGTAGGCACGCCTCCTGCAGCTCGATGACCTCGCGCAGGTTGACGACGCTGCTCAGGTCGGCGAGCGGGTCGCCGTGCTCGCGACGGGCCAGCACCTCCATCGCCTCGGCGTCGGTCGGCGCGCCCATCTCGGCGGCCAGCGTGAAGCGGTCGAGCTGAGACTCGGGCAGCGGGTACGTGCCGTGGAACTCGGTCGGGTTCTGCGTGGCGACGACGAAGAAAGGCTTTTCGAGAGATCGCGTCGCGCCCTCCACCGTGACCTGCCCCTCGCCCATCGCCTCGAGCAGCGCCGACTGCGTGCGTGGCGTGGCGCGGTTGACCTCGTCGGCGAGCACGATGTTGGCGAAGATCGGACCGGGCACGAACTCGAAGGTCAGCTCCTTCTGGTTGAAGATGCTCGAGCCGGTGATGTCGGAGGGCAGCAGGTCGGGCGTGCACTGGATGCGGCGAAAGGTCCCACCCACCGAGGTCGCCAGCGCGCGGGCGAGCATGGTCTTGCCGGTGCCGGGCAGGTCCTGCAGCAGGACGTGGCCGCCGGCGACGAGGCCGGTGACCGCGAGCCGGACCACGCGCTCCTTGCCGACGATGACGCGGTGGATGTTCTCCTCGATCCGGCCGAGGAGCTCCGATGCACGCTGGGGTTGAAGGGTGGGTTCCTGGGACGCCGCCACGCGGCCAAGTCTAGAACCCGCCCCGTCGCGCGCAACCTCATTTCGGAGGGGTCGTGCGGCTCCTTGAACCCTTTACAGGCTGGGTTCCCAAACTACGCAGCGATCCATACCGTGCCACGGGTTGAAAGTCCGAGCTGTGATTCGTCTGATCCGTGAAGAGGGCTGGTACCAGGTCGCGCAGGAGGGGAGCCATCGACAGTTCAAACACCCACGATTGAAGGGCCGAGTGACAATCGCAGGTCACCTCTCGGATGAGCTGCCGCCGAGGACCCTTCGAAGTATCCTGAAACAGGCACGTTTGGGATTGATGAGATGAGTCGATACCTGGTTGTCGTCGAGAAAGCGAGGAGCAACTTCGCCGCCTATCTGCCAGACGTCCCCGGCTGTGTCGCTACCGGGAAGACTCGGGCTGAAGTCCTGGATCGCATGCGCAAGGCGTTCGCGATGCATATCGCGGGGCTCAAGGCGGATGGGGTGCCGGTGCCAGAGGCTGTAACGACCGCCGACTACCTCGGAATCTAGCCCTTTACGTACGAGAGCTTTTCCGCGACCTTGCCGTCGCGCACCTTGAAGAGGTCGATCCCGCGGATGTGACCGTCGCCCCAGTCGAAGCGCCAGCGCACCGCTGCCCGGTCGCCCGAGAAGACCATCTCCTCGGTCTCGAAGCTGGCGTTCGGCGACTCGGCGAAGAACGTCTCCCAGAACTTACGGACCGCTTTCTGACCGACATGACGTTCGCCGTCTGGAGCCGGCAGCGTGTTCTCGAAGATGCAGTCGTCTGTCATCAGCGCCATCACCGCGTCGACCTCGTGGCGGCCGAACGCGTCGTTGAAAGCGTTGATCGTCGCTTCGGTGGACGCGGTCAAGCCTGGCCGATCATGCGGGCGATCACCTCGCCCAGGTTCGGACCGCCCTTGCCGAACGGCACCGAGTGCACGCGGTGCGCGAACACCATCTCGGCGACGTCACCCACGTGATTGACGGCCACTTTGTCCGCGCTGTCGTATGCGGCTTTGGCCTGCGCCGCGCGCGCACATACGAGGTCGGAGCGGTGACCGTCGACCTCGAGCGCGATGGAGATCTGCGCGATGAGACGCAGGATCTCGCGCGGCAGGTTGACCTCAGGAAACGTCTGGATCGCCTCCGCGATCTGCGACCGCACGCCCTGCTCCGATTCGGCGTGCTGCTGATAGAAGAGGTTGGGGTCGTCCTCCCAGACGGCGCGCTTCTCGACGATCGCGACGCGCTGGTCGAGGTCGCGGATGCCCTCGACGTCGACGCACAGGCCGAACCGGTCGAGCAGCTGTGGCCGGAGCTCGCCCTCCTCGGGGTTCATGGTCCCGACGAGGATGAAGCGCGACGGGTGTGAGACCGAGACGCCTTCGCGCTCGACGGTGTTGATGCCCATCGCGGCGGCGTCGAGCAGCACGTCGACGATGTGGTCGTCGAGCAGGTTGACCTCGTCGACGTAGAGGATGTTGCGGTTGGCCTCGGCGAGCACGCCCGGCTCAAAGCGCCGCGAGCCTTCCTTCAGCGCCGCCTCGAGGTCGATCGTCCCGACGACGCGGTCCTCGGAAGCGTTGATCGGCAGCTCGACCACACGCATGCGGCGCGTCGCCACGGGCAGCGCTCCGGAGCGCGCCCGCTCGCGGCAGTCGAGGCACCAGTCTTCCGGGTCGTCCGGGTGGCAGCCGAAGTGGCAGCCTTCGACAACCTGCTGCTCGGGCAGCAGCTTCGCGAGCGCGCGCACTGCGGTGGACTTTCCCGTTCCCTTCTCGCCGCGGATCAGCACGCCGCCGATCGACGGGTTGATCGCGTTGAGGACCAGGGCGAGCTTCATCTCGTCCTGGCCGACGATCGCGGTGAAGGGGTAGGAGTAGCGGTCGATCATGTTTCCCACGATGTTACCGGGCTGACGTCCCCCCACCGGCGCTGCGCGCCACCTCCCCCTGGCGGGGGAGGGAGTTAACGGGCTCTGCCCAGCTCCCTTTCGACGGCGGAGGCGATCTCGTCACGCGAAAGGTCATAGAGGCCGTAGTAGCGCGCGCCCATCCGCTCGGCGAGGTCCGCGCACGCGTTGATGGCGTACGTCTGGTACATCGGCGCGACCCTTGCCAGGTGCTGCACCGACGGGAGGTGGCTGTAGTCGCGCGCCGAGTCGATGACCAGCGCGTCGATGTCCTCCGAGTCGATCAGTGCCGCAACCTTCTGCGCCTCGACCAGCGGTTCTTCCTTGAACATCGAGATGTTGCCGCGGCCGTCGCTGATCAGCACGAGAAGCGGGCGAATCGTCGGGTCGCGCAGCAGCTCCGTCTTGACGACCTTGTAGCCCGCCATCAGTCCATGCGTCAGCGGGGTGGTGCCGCCGACCGACAGCTTCTCCAGCCGGCGCCGCGCGAGCGACACGCTGGAGGTCGGACGCAGCACGACCTCCGCCGTGCGGTTCTTGAAGATGACAACGGCCACGCGGTCGCGTCGCACGTATGCGTCCTGCAGCAACGAGAGAATGGCGCCCTTCGTCGCGGCCATGCGCTGCTCCGCGTCCATCGAGGCCGACGCGTCGACCACGAACACGATGAGGTTGCCGACCTTTCGCTCGCGGACCTTCTGGCGCAGGTCCTCCTTCTCAAGCTTCAGCCGCTCGCCATGGAGCCTTCCCCGCTCACGTTGCATCGGCGCCGCCGCGCGCACGGTGGCGTCGATGGCGAGGTCGTTCACCTTCGCCTTCGGCTGCGCGCGCACGTACCGGCCGCGCCGCTCGGCCGTCTGGCTCGCCGAGCGCTTGCCGCCCTGCTTGCGCATGCGGCGCTGGCGCGGTAGGTCGATGCGCTTCAGGTTGAAGGTCTCGAGCGCCTCCGGCGAGGACTCGTGGCCGCTCGAGCCGCCGGTCGTCATGCCCTGGTCGCTGCCGGCCGACTGCTCACCACTGTCCGACGCGCTGGCGCTGGCGTCGGCCGATGAATCGGATGAGGATTCGCTGTCTGAGGCCTGAGGGTCGCCGGGCTCTGACTCCGACGGCTTGGAACCTTCCTGCTCTTCGCCGTGGTCTGGCGAGCTCGTTTCATCCTCGTCCCTGCGCACGGGCTGGCGCGCCCGGTGCGCGAGCGCGAGAGCCGCGGCGTCATAGATGTCGTCCCGGTTCGGTGAGGCGTGGCGGCGATATGCGGCCAGGGCTCGCGACGCGTGGTCGATGACGACGTCCGCCCTGTGGCCCAGCACCTCGGCCTCGACGCAGATCGAGGAGATGAGGCGCGCGTGGCCACGCGTCACGTGGACGTCCTTCACGGCCGCGATCGCCTCCGCCAGCGCGCGCGAGAGGTTGTGGTCCGCAGCAGCGAACTCGTTCGCGAACTCGTGGTCGCCCCGCTTGAAGGCCGCGTCCCGCTCGGCGATGAGCACGCGCTGGTCCGGGTCGCGGATGCCCTCGACGTCGACGCACAGGCCGAAGCGGTCGAGCAGCTGCGGCCGGAGCTCGCCCTCTTCGGGGTTCATCGTGCCGACGAGGATGAAGCGCGACGGATGGGCG
>DATNML010000120.1:0-8081 GCA_035602315.1 Candidatus Dormiibacterota bacterium | reverse complement strand
CCGAGTGGAACGAACTGAGCCGTCATCGCCAGGCCCACGCACAGCACACCCACCGCGATCACGAGAGCCGCATAGGTCCTGAATCCTCGGCGGCTCGCGGCGAAACCGGGAGCCAGCTCGCCCAACGCTCGAGAGGTCACGCGGCGGATGACGACCTCGGCCGCGCCAAACAGGTTGAGCAGCAGGACCAGGCCTACCACGCACAGCAGCAAGCCCATCGCGAGGATGACGCCCACGTCCGCATCTTCGCACTTGGCGGAGTGCGTCCGGAATTCCTCAACGGATCTTCGGCGCCCAGCGGCCCAAGCCTCTGGCTTGGGAACCCCGCAGGTTCGTTGCGGCCTGCGCTCCTCGCTCGCGCATCAACGCATGCGCTCGCTCCGCTGCTCGGCTCGTCCACTGGGGTCCCCATGACGAAGTTATGGGAGGGGCCCCTGGATCGCCGACTCTCTCGCCGAGGATCCGGTCGCCCTCCGCCTCTAGCATTGCAGCGTGCCCACGACGCAGGACCGGGTGCGGAACTTCTGCATCATCGCCCACATCGATCACGGCAAGTCCACGCTCGCCGACCGGCTGCTCGAGTACACCGGCTCGATCAGCAAGCGCGACATGCAGGACCAGGTGCTCGACACGATGGACCTCGAGCGCGAGCGTGGGATCACGATCAAGCTCCAGGCCGTCCGCATGACCTATCCGGCGAAGGATGGCAAGAAATACGAGCTCAACCTCATCGACACGCCAGGGCATGTCGACTTCGCGTACGAGGTCTCGAGATCGCTGGCGGCGTGCGAAGGAGCGATCCTGGTGGTCGACGCCGCGCAGGGCATCGAAGCCCAGACCCTGGCGAATCTCTATCAGGCGGTCGAAGCGGGCCTGACCATCATCCCGGTCGTGAACAAGATCGACCTCGACGCTGCGCAGCCGGAGATGGTCGCGGAAGAGATCTCCGACGTCACAGGCATCCCGCGGGACCAGGTCATCTTCGCGTCGGCCAAGCAGGGCATCGGGACCGAAGAGATCCTGGAGGCAGTCGTCGCAAGGGTGCCGCCTCCGCGCGGCGATCCGTCCAAGCCGCTGCGCGCCCTGATCTTTGACTCGTACTACGACATCTACCGAGGGGTCATCACCTACGTGCGCGTCGTCGACGGGGAGATCATCCCGCGCACCAAGATCCGGATGATGAACACGGACAGCGTCCACGATGTGGACGAGGTGGGTTGGTTCGCGCCACGTCCCCAGCCGGCCGAGAAGCTGACCGCCGGCGAGGTCGGCTACGTCATCGCGGCGATCAAGAACGTCGTCGACGCGCGCGTCGGGGACACCATCACCACCGCGGAGAACGGAGCGACCGAGCCACTCCCGGGCTACCGGCAGGTCAAGCCAATGGTCTTCGCGGGTCTCTTCCCGACGGCATCGGACCAGTTCACAGACCTGAAGGAGGCGCTGGAAAAGCTTCAGCTCAACGACGCGGCGCTGTCCTACGAACCTGAAAACTCGGCCGCGCTGGGCTTCGGCTTCCGGTGCGGATTTCTCGGCCTCCTGCACCTGGAGATCGTCCAGGAGCGACTCGAGCGAGAGTTTGAGCTCGACCTGATCACGACCGCGCCGACGGTGGAGTACCGGGTGAGGCTGAAACGTGGCGAGGTAATCGCTGTTGACAACCCGGCGCTGCTGCCGGACCCGACGATGATCGAATCCATCTCCGAACCTTTCGTGAAGCTGACCATCATCGTCCCGTCCGCATACGTCGGCGCGATGATGGAGCTGTGCCAGGAGCGCCGCGGCTCATACAAGCATCTGGAGCACAAACCTGGCGATAGGGTCGTGCTCGAATACGAGATGCCGCTGGGCGAGATCATTCACGATTTCTACGATCAACTCAAGTCGCGCTCCAAGGGCTATGCCTCGATGGACTACGAGATGATCGGGTTCCGCGAGGGAGACCTGGTCAAGCTCGACGTGCTCGTGGCGGGTGAACCCGTCGACGCGCTCTCGCTGATCACGCACCGCAGCAAAGCCCAGGTCCAAGGTCGCAAACTGGTGGAGAAGCTCAAGACGATCATCCCCCGGCAGATGTTCGAGGTGCCGCTGCAGGCGGCCATCGGTGGCAAAGTGGTCGCCCGCGAGACGATTCCGGCGATGAGGAAAGATGTGCTGGCAAAGTGCTACGGCGGCGACATCACGCGTAAACGCAAACTCTTGGAAAAGCAGAAGGAAGGCAAGCGACGAATGAAGCGAGTCGGCTCGATCGAGATACCGCAAGAGGCGTTCATGGCGGTGCTGAAGCTTGATTAGGAGCCTGCGCTTGCTGGCCGTCATTGCGCTGCTGGCCGTGGTCACGGGCGCCTGCGCACGACCTGGTTCGGTAAGCACCACCGCCAAGCCGATGGACTTCTACGGGGCAACCCCCTCGCTGGCCGACGTCCGCTCACTGCTCGGCGACAGCAACTGGTGGCCCGGGCCGCCCTCGTTCGGAGTGCGCCCGCTCGATTCCTCGTCGATGCCTTTCCAGGAGAAGTTCCACGTCATCACCCGATTCGTGCATATCGGCACCGCCGAAACCTTCGAGATCGAGTACACGCTGTGGAACACGACTGCGTCGGCGACCACTCAGATGACCAATGCCCAGTCCGCTTTTGGGACCTCGGCCACCGGTCCAAAGGTGGGAGACCAGGCCCTGTACTACGGTTCGATGAGCTCAGGTGCGGCTCCATATGTCACCGAGACTTTTGTCCGCATCGGAGCGACCACCACCACCATCATCCTGAGCCTGAAGGACGCGTTCCCCACCGTGGCAAAGCTTGGCAAGATCGCAAGCAAGGTCACATCCCGGCTCAAGGACGTGATCTCCGGCAAGGTTCGCGTGAGCCCGCTGCCCACCAGCGACGCGGCGATGCTGCCGCCGCCCGGCCCGGACCTGACGCTGCTCGGGTCGGTGAAGCTCCCTGTCGAAGTGTTCGTCGTCATGCTCGGCACGGCTTCACCCGACGCGCTGGCGGGGATCCTTCGTGCCGCTGGGGTCGACAGCATCTTGTTCGGCGACTACGCCCTGGACAACGACACGCATATGGAGGTTCGCGCTGGGCTGTTCAACTTCACCTCTGCGCAGCAGGCGACTGCATGGATCGATGCTCTCCGGGGCAGCAGCAGCCTCGACCAGAACGGCATCGCGAACTTCTACGACGGCACCAGCGGGGAGTATTTCACCCTGTTGACGGCAGGAAGCAAGGCCGCCGTTCTCGTCTGCAGGTCGACCTCGTCCGTCGAAGCCGCGTCGCGCGCCTGCGAAACACCGCTCTATCGCGTGGGCCCGGCCTGGCAGCTGAGCCTGACGGGCTAAGAGACTCCCGCCACTCTCGGACGGCGGCGCGTCGCCTGAAACCACTGCCACTGCTTGGTCAGGCCTTCGCGCAGCGAGACTCGCGGCTCCCAGCCGAGGCGTTCGCGTGCGAGGTTGATGGAGGCGCCGGTGTGCCGCGGATCGCCAGGCGCGGCCGGCAACGTTCGTCTTTGCACCTTCAGGCGGCTGATGTCCTCGAGCGTCGCCAGCACCCGATTAACCGTCACGCGGCTCCCACCGCCGAGATTGAAAACCTGGCCCACCACATCCGCGGCAGCAGCCTTGATCGTCCCTTCGACCGCGTCGGAAACATAGGTGAACTCGCGCGTCTGCTCACCGTCTCCGAAGACCTCGATCACCTCCTGGTCGATGAGCGCCTCCATGAAACGGGAAAACGCCATGTCGGGCCGCTGGCGTGGGCCGTACACCGTGAAGTACCGGACGGACACGGCCGGCAGGCCGAAGTTCTTCGCGTACAGGAGGGTCATGTGCTCGGCGGCGAGCTTGGTCACTCCATATGGAGACACCGGTCGGGGGAGCGCTGACTCCTTGGTGGGAAACATCTCCGCGTCGCCATAGACCGACGAGCTGCCGGCGAAGACCAGGCGCTCGATCGGCGTGTCCTTCAGGGACTCGAGCAGGCGCTGGGTCGCGAGCACGTTGTCGCGGACGTAGCGGTCGAACTGGCTGCCCCAGCTCGGGCGGACGCCAGGCTGTCCGGCGAGGTGATACACGACGGTGGCTCCCTGCAGCGGGCGCCGAAGATCCGCGTCCACCAGGTCGAGCTCATGGAAGGTGAAGTTCGGATGTGCCCGTGAGGCCTCGAGGTTCTGTTCCTTGCGCGCCCGGTCGTAGTAGTCGGTGAAGCCGTCGATGCCCACGACGTCGTGACCGAGCTCGAGCAGGCGCTCGCACAGGTGTGAGCCGATGAACCCGGCCGCGCCGGTGACGACTGCCCTTGGGGAGGAGGCCACTGCGGAGAAGAGTGCGGTTCCGCGGCGCCCGTTTGCAACCGCCTCTGGCGTGCAACTTCCGCCATTAGGGCCCCGATGGTCGCATCCAGGCAAGTAAATCCAGCCAATCGGGGCCCGCTGGTCGGATAGTTCCCCCTCATACCAACGCCTCCTATCCTGTGTCAGCAGTGAATCGATTCGAGGCGTGGCTGGCGGCGGCGGACGCAGGCATCGCCGTGAAAGAGTTTCCGCAAGGGACGCGAACCGCGGCCGACGCCGCGCGCGCGGTCGGCTGCGAATTGGGGCAGATCGTCAAGTCGCTTGTGTTCGTCGTGGGCGGAAGGCCGGTGGTTGCCCTCGTAAGCGGTGCCAACCGGCTCGACGAACGGCTGCTGTCCGCCGTCGCCGGCGAACCGGTGCTCAAGGCTGACGCGGAAACCGCGCGCGCCGCGACTGGATACGCGATCGGAGGCGTGCCGCCATTCGGACATGCGACAGAGGTGCCTGTCTTCATGGACCGCGACCTGCTCGGCTATGCCCTGGTGTGGGCAGCCGCGGGCCGGCCTGATTCCGTGTTCGAGATCTCGCCTGACCGCCTGCGCGACCTGAGCGCGGCGACAGTGGTTGATCTGAAGGCAGCGGCCAATTCCACCTCCCCATCCGGCGCGTTCGACCACCCCCGCGCGCCGAGAGCGCGGGGACCCCGAAGGACAGCGGGGAAGGGACGAGTTCCGTGAGCACTATCTTGATTTTCTGCCGGGATTGCGCGAAGCAGGTGCCGAGCGCGCAGACCCGCGACGGCCGATGCCTCGACTGCCAGGTCCGCGTGTCGGTGGCTGACCTGCGCGAGGAGCACGCGCGGCTCTGGCGCAAGCGCGAGCGATATCGGAACCAGCAGGCCAATGTCGAGCAGATCGGCCGGCAGATCGGCCGCGTCGAAGATCGCATGGGACAGCGGATAAAAGAGCTCGTGCCGAACGAACGTGAGGCCGTCGACTACCTGCGCCGCGAGCTCGAAGCTGCGCGAGGCCAGCGCTACACGATCAAGGGCGTATGAAGGCAGTGGCCAGATCCACCTCCCCATCCGGCGCTATCGCGCCACCTTCCCCGCTAGCGGGGAAGCGACCTTTCAAACATCTTTACGTCCACATACCGTTCTGCAAGCACAAGTGCGGCTACTGCGACTTCAACGCATACGCCGGGATGGACCGGCTCATGCCCGACTACGTGGACGCGCTCGAACGCGAGCTGGCCGGGGCGCTCGAGCGGCACGCGTTCGAGAAGCTGGAGACGGTCTACTTCGGCGGCGGCACGCCCAGCCTGCTGCCCGCTGACCTGGCGGCGCGATTGCTGCGCTTCGTGCGCGCCAACTTCGATGTCACTGAAGACGCCGAGGTCACGCTCGAAGCCAACCCTGCAAGCACAGACGAGACGAAACTGGCGGCTTGGATCGAGGGCGGCGTCAACCGCCTGAGCCTCGGCGTGCAGGGTTTTGACGGCCGGGCGCTCGCCGTGCTGGAACGAAGAACGGACGCCGCGCAGGCGACGCGTGCGTTCGAGCTCGCCCGGTCGATGGGCATGCGCAACATCAGCATCGACCTCATCTACGCGGTCCCGTTCCAGGGGCGCGAGTCATGGCTGGAAACGCTGCAGCGCGGCATGGCGCTGGGCCCAGACCACGTTTCGACTTACTGCCTCACCTTTGAAGAAGGCACCTTGCTCTGGCGAAGGCGAGCAGAGGGCCGGGTGCCCGAGGTCGATCCCGACCTGCAGTGGGACCAGCTCGACGCGGCGTGCATAGAGCTGGAGGGCGCCGGTTACAGGCGGTATGAGGTCTCGAACTGGGCGCGTCCTGGATTTGAATCGCGACACAACCAGGCTTACTGGCGGTGCCGGCCGGTGTACGGGGCCGGCGCCGGCGCCCACTCGTACGCCACCGATGGAACGACGGCGCGGCGTTGGTGGAATGTGGCCCGGCCGCGTGAATACATGGCCGCGTGCCCTGACCCGATGGTGGATGGGGAGGACCTGGCGGCGCGCAAAACGGCGGCAGAGGCGCTGATGCTGGGCCTCCGCACACAAGAGGGCATGGCTCCCCCTGCGGGATTCGATCCCGAGCTTGCCGATCTGGCAGCCGGCGGGCTGATCGCGAGGATTGACGGCCGGGTCGTGCCGACCCGCCGAGGTATGGACCTGCACAACCAGATCGCTCTCGCGGTACTGTAGCTAGCACTCTCGGCGCGAGAGTGCTGAAAAACATGGAAAACAGGAAGCAGGCGATTCTCAGGGCAGTCGTCCAGGAGTTCACGACGAGCGCAGTGCCCGTCGGCTCCCAGGCGCTCCAGAGCCGGTACTTCGTCAACCTCTCCTCGGCCACGATCCGAAGCGAGCTGGCGGAGCTGGCGGATCTCGGCTACCTCACCCAGCCGCATACGTCGGCCGGACGCGTACCGACGGACTCAGGCTACCGCTACTTCGTCGACTTCCTGATGGACCTCGAGAAGATCCCGGAACAGGTGGGCTCCTTTATCGAGAACGAGCTTCGGCAGGCGCCGGCGGACGTCCAGGGCATGGTCGAAAAGGTGGCCATGACCGTCGCGGCTGTGACGCAGAACGCGTCCGTGGCCAGCGCACCGCAGGGCTCTCAGGCCCGGATCAAGCACGTCGACCTGGTTTCGCTCGAGCCGGCCGAGGTTCTGCTGATCCTCCTGCTGGAGGGGAACCTCCTTCGGCAGCAGGTGGTGATCGTGACGCAGGAAGCCACCCAGGCCGAGCTCACCAAGCTCACCTCGAAGCTCAACTCGAGCCTTGCCGGCCGGAGCAGCGAAGAGGTCCGGAGCCGTTACGAGAGCGCGGCCCTCGGTCTAGAGAAAGAGCTCCTGGGGCGGGTAGTGGCAGTGCTCGACCTGTACGAAAAGGGATCTGAGAGCCTGGTCGTGCACGACGGCGTGCGCAACCTGCTCCGCCAGCCTGAGTTCGCCGAGTCCTCGCGTCTACACCAGGTGCTCGAGGTGCTGGAGGAGACTCGCTACCTGACGGTGCTGCTGCGCCAGCTCATCGGCGATTCAGACCTGCAGATCGTGATCGGCTCGGAAAACGCGTCGAGCCAGCTGCAGGGTTGTGCGGTGGTGTTGACGACTTACGGTCCCTCCAACCGGCTCAAGGGTGTGCTCGGCGTGATCGGCCCGACCCGCATGGCGTACAGCCAGACGGTCGCCCGCCTTCAGGCGGTGGCCCGCAGCGCGAGCCACCGCATGGCCGACCTCGGGGTTTGAAAGGCCGCTTTTCCGCGGTATCTAAGCAGTGATGACCACGCGTAAGCATCCGCACGAGCCCCACGAGCCAGAGCGGCGCAGCGAAACCGTCGAGCCGCCAGACTCCCGAGGCACCTCCTCGATGGAGACCAAAATCGCAGAGCTCGAATCTGCGCTCGCCGAGACGAAGGATCGCTACCTGCGATCGGCCGCCGACTTCGAGAACTTCAAGAAGCGCGCCCGACAGCAGCAGCTCGACACCATCCAGCACGCGTCAGCGGACCTGATCGCACGGCTGTTGCCCGCCCTCGACGACCTCCACAAGGCGCTCGACCACAAGCCGGCAGGCGTAGACGAATCTTGGGTCAAGGGCCTGGAGCTCAGCGTCCGCAAGCTGGAAGAGGCTCTCGGAGCGCACGGCCTCGAGCCGATCGAGTCCGTAGGCGTCCCGTTCGACCCGAAGCTGCACGAGGCGATCGGATACGAGGAGTCGACGGAGCATCCCGAGGACACCGTGACCTCGGAGCTGCGTCG
>DATNML010000119.1:0-11638 GCA_035602315.1 Candidatus Dormiibacterota bacterium | reverse complement strand
ATCATTCGCGAAGCGCTCGCCAGCACCGGCGGGTTTGAGGTCCGCAGCGAGGGCGACTCCTTCTTTGCCGTCTTCACGAGTCCGAGCGCGGCACTGACTGCTGCGGCGGCAATGCAGCGTGGATTGAGCGAAGCGGACTGGCCGCACCAGGCGTCGGTGCGTGTGCGGATGGGGCTCCACACCGGTGAGGCGCGCCCTGCCAGCGCCGCCAGTGGTGTCGACTACGTCGGCTTCGAGGTCAGTCGCGCCTCGCGCATCGCTGCTGCGGCGCACGGAGGGCAGGTCCTCGTCTCGGACACGACCGAGTCGCTCGTCCGCGACCTTCTCTCCCCTGGGCTCACGCTTCGAGACCTGGGGGAGCATCGATTCAAAGACCTCGTGCGGCCGCAGCGCATCTACCAGCTCGTTGTAGACGGATTGCCGGAGAGCTTTCCATCGCTGCGGAGCCTTGACTCGACTCCGAACAACCTTCCGACGCAGACGACGACGTTCATTGGACGAGAGCGTGAGCTTGCGCGCGCGGTCGAGCGCCTCGAGACCGGGCGGCTCCTGACGCTCACCGGCCCAGGCGGCAGCGGCAAGACGCGGCTCGCTCTCCATCTCGCCGCTGACTTGCTCGAACGCTATCTCGATGGCGTGTGGCTGGTCGAGCTCGCGCCGGTCACCGATCCATCCGGCGTGGCGCCCTCACTCGCTGCGGCCGCGCACATCGGCGAACGGCCCGATCGCCCGACGCTCGAAACGATCAGCGAGTGGTTCCGGAGCCGGCGCGTCTTGCTCGTGCTGGATAACTGCGAGCACCTCATCGCCGCGTGCGCAGACCTGGCCGATGCGCTCCGCCGCTCGTGCCCTCTTATGACGATCATTGCCACGAGCCGCGAGGGCCTCAACGTTCCGGGTGAGGCGCTCATGCCGGTGCCGTCGCTGCGGTTGCCGGACGGCGACAAACTCCCGCCGCTCGATGAGCTGCGTGAGTACGAGGCGATCAGCCTGTTCGTCGCGCGGTGCGCAGCCTTTCAGCCGGCGTTCACCCTCACCGAGGAGAACGCCGCCGACGTGGTGCGGATCTGCCGGCGGCTGGATGGCGTGCCTCTCGCGCTCGAGCTCGCGGCTGCGCGGGTCAGAGTCCTCTCCGTCGCCCAGGTCGCCAAGCGACTCGACGACCGGTTCCGCCTCCTCACCGGCGGCGGACGAAACGCTGTCGCCCGACAGCAGACACTGCGCGGGCTCATCGACTGGAGCTACGACCTCCTCACCGAGACCGAGCGGCTGCTGCTTCGGCGACTATCCATCTTTGTCGGGGGCTCGACCCTCGAGGCGGCCGAGGCCGTCTGCGGCGGCGAAGGCATCGAACGTGAGGCCGTCCTCGAGCTCCTCGCGCACTTGGTCGACAAGTCGCTCGTCGTGATGCTGGATCGCGGCGGCGCCGCGCGGTACACGATGCTGGAGACGATCCGTGAGTACGCCCGCGAGAAGCTCGTCGACTCTGGCGAGGCCGATGCCGTGCGCCGCCGGCACTTCGAGCATTTCTTTCAGTACGCACTCGACCTCCCGCAATGGGCGCGTCCCCGAAGCCGAGGGCAGCTCGATTACGGGATCGAGTATGAGAATTTGCGCGCGGCGCTCGAGTGGATCGAGGCTGATCCGGCCGGCGGCGACCGGGTCCTTCTTCTCGTCAGCGCAATGTTGGGACCCGCCAACGTCCGCGGTCGGGTGAGTGAGTTGCGGCAGATCCTGGCCGCAGCGCTCGCGCGAAGCGATCCGGCCGCGCGAACCCTCGGCCGCGCGCGTGCCCTCACGATTGCCGCGTATGTCGGGGCTATCGAGGGTGATCTCACGCTCGTCGCGCCGACGGGCGAGGAGGCAGTCCGAATATATCGCGAGCTCGGTGAGAAGCGTGAGCTGGCTTGGGCGCTCATCGGCCCGGCCCGGTGGAGCCCCGATCCGGACACGTCAGCTCGCGCGATGCGCGAGTCCCGGGCACTCTTCGAAGAGCTCGGTGACTTACGGGGCGTTGCGGGGTTGCTGTTCTTCATGGGCGACGCCGCGATCGAGCGGGGGGACTACGACGCGGCGCGGGGCCGTCTCACCGAGAGCCTGGCTCTATACAGACAGCTCGGCGAATTCCCTCTGCCGTTGCTGAGCCTGGGCCGGCTCGCCTGCCTGGACGGTGACTACGCTCGTGCCAGAGCGCTAGTCGAAGAGTCGCTGGCGATGCGCAAGCGGCCGGAGTTCAATAGCCCGTGGATGGTGGCTATCACGCTCATCAGCCTGGGCGAAATCGATCGGTGTGAAGGTCATCCGGCTCGGGGGGCCCCCTTGTTCGAACAAGCCCTGGCTACCGGTCGCGAACAGGCAGATGAAATGATCGTCGGGTGGTCGTCCCACAACCTGGGGCATGTCGCCCTGCATGCCCAAGACCTCGTAGCCGCGGCCACGTGGTTCGGGGAGAGCCTCCTGCTGCGGTGGCGCTCGGGGCCGGGCGTCGACGTCGCCGGTGGGCTCGCCGGAATGGCAGGCGTTGCACTGCGCGGGGATCAGCTCAACGAAGCGGCACGGTTGTTTGGGGCCGTCGACGGAATGCTGGAGTCGACGCACATGAAGATTCCACCTGCGGACGAGCTCGCGCGCCGTGCCGACCTCGCCGTTGTCCGATCGCGACTGGACGACTCGGCCTTTGAGGCCGCATTCCGCGAGGGGCAGTCCGTGAAGTTCGAGGACCTCGAGGCGATGGCCAAAGCTGTTTCGCTGCGAGGAAGTGACCGCGACAGGTAGGAATCTTCTGATGGAGGTGGACGGGTAGTTGGCAGTTCAAGACGACATCGCCGACCGGATCGCGGGGTTTGCCCTCTTCGCCGATCTCTCCGGTCCAGAGCGTGAGCAGGTGGTTCACGTCTTCGAAGAGGCGTGGTTCTCAGAGGGCGAGCGCATTCTGCGCCAAGGATTCACAGGGTCCGGTCTCTACATCATCCTCGACGGGACTGCCGCCATCCGCATCGACGGGGTCGACCGCTCCCTGCTCAAGGCAGGCGATTACTTCGGCGAGATCTCCTGCCTGCTCGGCGAGCCCCCGGTGGCCGACATCGTGGCAGTGCAGCCGCTGCACTGCCTGGTCCTGCCAAGCAGCGAGGTCGAATCCTTCCTCAAGGCGCACCCGCTGGTCATGTTCCGGCTGCTCCAGGGCGAGGCGCGGAAGGTGCGCACGACCACCAAGTGGCTCAGCTAGCGAAGCCGCTCTTTCCATCCGGGCGCTATCCGCTCATCGTCGTCGGAAGCGGTCCCGGCGCTCTTCAACTCACATATTCGCTTACGCGGCTCGGGATCGAGCATGCCGTGCTGTCCGAAGACCCGGCGCCGGGCGGGATGTTCCGGAGATGGCCGGTGTTCCAGAGGATGCTCAGCTGGACCAAGCCGTTCACCGGCCTGGACCGAGAATCACGCGCCTACGAGCGTTACGACTGGAACAGCCTCCTCGCCGACGAGGCTGCAGGTCGCGCGGTCATGGCGCGTGTCATGGACGGAACCTCGTACTTCCCGTCCCGACCCGAGATGGAGCGGGGCTTGGTCGAATTTGCAGAGGCCTCGTCACTTCGCATCAGGTTCGGATGCCGCTGGGAATCGACGAGCAGGGAAGGCGAGGACTTCGTGCTGCGAACCTCCGATGGCGACTACCGCTCGCCGCTTGTCGTTTTCGCCGTCGGCGTAGCGGAGCCTTGGCGGCCTGCGGGTCTCGAAGGTGTGCCGCACTACGGGGAGCTGCGTCCGGCCGCGACGTATGCAGATCGGCGCGTGTTCATCATCGGCAAACAGAACTCTGGCTTCGAGATCGCAACGGGCCTGCTTCCGCTCGCCCGGCAGATCGTGCTCGCTTCACCGAGCGCGACGAAACTGTCGGTTAACACTCACTCGCTGGTCGGCGTTCGCGCACGTTACGTGCAGCCATACGAGGACTCGGTGCTGGCAGGCGGGGTGCTGGTTCTCGACACGTCGATCGACGAGGTCAAGCGCACCCAGAATGGCTACCAGGTCCGAACCCGCAGCGCCAAGGACGACTCGGTCCTGACCTTTGAGGTCGACGACGTGATCGCCGCGACCGGTTTCGCCTCTCCGCTGCGCGACCTCCCACAGCTGGGCGTCGCCACGTTCGGCCAGAGCCGGCTGCCGGCTCAGACTCCGTTCTGGGAGAGCGCGACAGTGCCAGGCATTTACTTCGCCGGCACCATCAACCAGGGCGCTCAGGGCATGAAGAAGCACGGCATCCCGAGCAACTCGGGAGCTGTCCAAGGCTATCGATACAATGCGCGCGTGCTCGCCGCCCATCTGGCGGAGAGGCGGTTCGGTATGCGGCTTCCGCGCCGCCAACTCGACGCGAAAGAGGTAATCCCTCGCCTCCTAGCCGAAGCGAGCCACGGCCCCGAGCTGTGGCATCAGCGCTCATACCTGGCCCGCGTCCTGTTGGTCGATCCCGACCACGGCATCGTCGACGAGGGCATAGTGCCCTTAGCCCACTTCGTCGACTCCGCGGGGCCGGACGGGGTAGCGGTCGCTCTGGAGTCGAACGGTCGCGATGACCCGTACCCCGCGGTCTACATCCGCCGGGGTGGCTCGGTCACCGAGCACCTGCTGGAATCGAGCCCGCTTCTGGACTTCGAAGGCGAGGACCATAGGAAGGCGCTGGTCTCGGCGCTCGACCGCCTGATGAGCCCGTCTATCTCACAGCCGCAGCCTTGAACTTCCCCTTCCATCCCCGCCAGATTTGGCGGTTTCGAGCGTTGACACTCTTGCCGCAGCTTTGTTAGGGTGACGCCCGTCTTCCGCGTCCGCGACGCGCAGAGGAACCCGGGGGGTAGCCGTTGAAAATCCATCGCTACATGAGCCATGCCGTAGTGCTCGCTATAGCCGGAGCCATGTCGAGCTACGCCACTCTCGACCGGGGCTTCTTTCCGAACTCCCACGCAGCCGCCGTCACCGCTGCGGCGGCTGACGAAGGAGTTGCGGTCGGCGACGTCTCGCTGGGCCGTGACAGCGTGATCATCAAACCGATTTCCATTCCGACTTTGGCGCTCGTAAGCCACGCTCCAATCGTGCACGTTGTCGCGCAGGGAGACACCCTGGAAAGCATCGGCCGGCAGTACAACCTTCCCTGGAGGTACATCGTCTGGTCGAATCCAGGCCTGCGCATGCCGCTCGCAGTGGGGCGACCTCTAAAGGTGTCACCGGTGCCAGGTGTCGTGGTCCTGGTCAGGAGGGGGGACACGCCGGCCGGCCTTGCCGCCGCCTACGGCGTGGACGTCACCACTGTCCTCGGCTTCAATGGAATTCGCGGCCCGCAGCTGACGCCCGGCTCGGTGCTGGTGATTCCCGTCGATCCCGCCCAGGGTCCGAACCTGAGCACCGGTGCGCCGGCCGACCCGGTCGACCCCGGCCAGTTCGTATGTCCGATTGCCCGTGCTCCGATCATCCAGCAGTTCGGACCGACGTCGTTCGCGATCGAACCGTCTTTCGGCGGTTATCTCCATTTCCACACCGGGATCGATTTGCTGGCCGGTTACGGCACGCCGATTGTCGCGGCTGCCGGTGGAAAAGTGACCGCCGCAGGTCCCGCAGACTACTTCGGGATCCGGGTTGCGGTCACCGACAGTTTCGGCCTCGTCGAGGTCTACGCCCACATGTCGCAGGTGGCCGTAGCTGTTGGACAGGAGGTTAAACAGGGCGAGAGGGTCGGCTATGTCGGCAGCACGGGGCTCTCGATCGGCTCACATCTTCACTTTCAACTCGAAGTCGGCGGCATGCCGACCGCTCCAGGTCCGTTGATCGGCTGTTAAGGGGCCTCGAGCCTGCCGCGAAATACGGGAGTGATGCGTATATAAGTCGTGGTGCTGCCTTCGTCGATTTCGCAGAGCTCGGAGGACGTTGCAACGTCCCCCGATGCAGCGGAACTCCACTCACTGCTTCCCCCTCTGTTCTTGCCGGCGTACCGTCTGGCCTTCGGCATGCTCCGCAGCCGTGAAGAGGCGGAAGACGCCGTTCAAGAGGCCGCTCTCAGCGCCTGGAGGCACCGCGCGAAATTTCGCCCGGGCGCCGACCCTCGTCCGTGGTTCTTCGCCATCGTAGCCAACCAGTGCCGGACCTTCCGTCGCAACCGGTGGAGTCGCCTGCTCCGACTTGCAGACCCAGTCAGCAGCTCAGCGCCGTCAGCCGATCTTGAGGCCGACCTTGACTTAAGGCGTGCGCTGAATCGCTTGGGACACGATGACCGCCTGGCGCTGGTCCTGCGCTATTACATGGATCTGCCCTTTGATGAGGTTGCGGCATCGATGGGCGTCTCCGAGCCAGCGGCGCGATCTCGCACGCAACGCGCTGTTCGGCGTCTCCGCCCGCACCTGGACCCCCGAGAGGAGCTGATCCCATGAACCACGAAGACCGTCTTCGCGGGCGTCTGCAGCGGGCGATTGGCTACCAGGATCCGAGTCCGGGTTTCGGTACCCAGCCGCTTCCAAATCTGCTTGCCGCAAGTTTGGCTCGCCGCAACGTGGAGCAGCGCCATTCGGCAGTACTCGCTTTTGTGGCGGCAGTGATCGCCATTGCGATAGTGGCCACATTGCTTCTGGGAGCACGAGCTTTGCATCGGACCCCGACCGTTCCGGTGCATCCAGGGCCGTCGCTCATTGAGTCGAAGAGTCCGCCCTGTGGGGGCCCGAATGCGTCGGGTCCGGCCGACATGCTCAGCGCGAGTAGTGGATGGGCCTACGGGCCATATCACACGATCGATGGAGGCGACCACTGGGCCAAAGTTGCGCCACCAACTATCCCGAACGAGTCTGCCGGCGGTGAGACGGAGTTCTTTCTCGATGCAAACCATGCTTGGGTAGCCAAGGCTGCGGGTTCACCAAAGGCGACCGCCGATCACGTAGTCGTTTTCAGCACCTCGGATGCGGGCACGACCTGGCAGCAATCAGCTCCGCTTCGGATCACGCCGGCAGCGTCTACGGATGTGATCTGGGAGGCCTCCGGATCCGTGAACTGGATCTGCTTCATCGATGCCCAGAATGGCGTGTTGCTGATCGCATCTGGCCCGGCAAGCATCATGGCCCCCCTTTGGAATGTCGAAGCGCTGTATCGAACCAGCGATGGGGGGCTTCAGTGGAGTCGGGTCAGCTCGAATCCTGGAGCGTCAGCCCTCAAGAGGCTCGGGACGCCGTGCAGCGTCGGCGACGGAATGAGCTTCTCTACGTCGACAACGGGTTGGATAGCGCTTTACTGCCTGAGCTCTCCGAACGCTTTGCTGGTCACACGTGATGGTGGAACCACGTGGTCGGTTGAGCAGGAACCTGTCGCGTACCCCACTCCCCCGTATTTCTTCGATTCAGGCCATGGGGTGATGATCGGGTCAGATTCGATCGCTGTCACATCGGATGGGGGTCTCACGTGGGTAAGTTCAGAGACGCGCCCGAATCGAACATTCGGTTGCACTTTTCTCGATCAGACGCATGGGTGGTGCATCGTGAACGAGGCCGCCGACCCACAGACTGACCTGTATCTCTATGCGACGAGCGATGGCGGCCGCAAATGGTCGCGGTCGGCCGCAATCCCTTCGGCCGGCGCGCTCGTCTTTCTTGACACAAGCAGCGGATTCCTGAGCGCTGGTCAGGGTCCGGGCACATCTGACTGGAGCTTTTACAAGACCGTTGACGGTGGATTGACCTGGAGACAAGTCGGCACAGCTGGCGCTCAGTAACGCAAATGCCTAGCCGGAGGTAAAGCTTGGTGACGCAGGGCCGCTGAGCTCCATGGTGGTGCTCGCAGAAGATCGAACCATGAACCTCAACGACAGCCAAGTTCGGACCGAACACGGCTTACGATTTCAGCCCGGAAGAGGTGAACGCCAGGTACGCCTTGATGTGGTCCGGAGGCAAAGACAGTGCGCTCGCACTGCAGCGCGCTACCGCGGCTGGCATGCACGTAACGCGGCTGATCAACTTCCATGATCCTGTCACGGGTCGAGTGCGGTTTCATGCCACCCGCGTGAACATGATTCAGGCGCAGGCAGACGCCACCGGGATTGACCTGCGAGCGATCGGCACCAGTTGGCCGGATATGGATGGGCGGCTGGCTGCGGAGCTCGGTGCGCTGCGGTCCGAGGGTTTTGCTGGGGTCGTATTCGGCGATATCCACCTTGCCGATGTACGCGCCTGGTTTGAGGACCGAGTTAAGGCCGCAGGCCTCGAGCATGTCGAGCCGATCTGGGGCGAAGCGCCGGCTCAACTGGTAAATGAGTTTGTCCAGACCGGCGGTCGAGCGGTCATCACTTGCGTTGACCTGAGTCGATTGGATCCTTCTTGGCTCGGCCGGGTCATCGACGAGCGCTTTCCAGACGACATAGCTACCACCCAGGCTGACCCTTGCGGCGAGAACGGTGAATACCACTCCTTCGCGTTCCGGGGCCCAGCGTTCACTCATCCGGTGCGTTGGACACCCGGGGAGACGCGCTCGGAGCCAGGGTTTGTCCAACTCGACGTCTTGCCCGGTCAGGTCGTGGTCAGACTGCCTCCGGATTAGCTGCCAGCTCGCCAAACCTTGAGCGGCGATGGAGACGAACCAGCGATTGGGGAGCCCACCAGTTACGCGTGCCGAGGAGCCGCATGATCGATGGAACCATCAGTGCTCGAACGATGGTGGCGTCGATGGCGATGGCGATGGCGATCCCGATGCCGATCGACTTGATCAGCACGACGTCCGCAAGTCCGAAGGCGAGAAACGTCGCCACCATGATCGCCGCTGCTCCAGTGATCAAGCGCCCGCTGCGCTCGAGCCCTTCCGCCACGGCCCTTGTGTTGTCCCCGGTAGCACGCCAGCGTTCCTGAATTCGCGCCAGCAGCAGCACCTCGTAATCCATCGACAATCCAAAGACAAGCGCGAACAAGATCACCGGCACCGACGGGTCGATCGATTGGGCAGTGAAGTGCAGCCAACCGCTCAGGTGGCCATCCTGGAAGATCCACACCAGTGCGCCAAAAGAAGCCGATATCGAAAGCAGGTTGGTGAGCACGGCCTTGAGCGGAAGCACCAGCGAACCGGTCATCAGAAACAGCACGATGTAGGTGACGACCAGCACGAACGCCAGCGCGCCGATCATGTGTGATCGGATGAATGCGATGACGTCGAGGTCGCCGGCAGTCTGGCCGTCGACGAGCACCTGACCGCCGGCGGCGAGCGTTTCGTGAGCGCGAATCGAGCTGACGGCTGCGCGTGCCGCATCACTGGACGGGTCCAGATTGGAGACCGCGGTGAGCAGGGCGATGTGCGCGCCGGTCACGGGAGCCAGCACTCGAACCACCCCTGGCATGGCCTGCAGCCGGCGCCCAAGATCAGCGACGGCCACCGCGGCGGCACCCGTGGACGGGTCGGCGTTCGGGAAGTAGGCGACCACGGATATCTCGCTGTTGTCGTAGCCGGCGAAGTCCCTGACCAGGGTGTCGTAGCCCTGGCGCGCCTCGTTTCCCGGCGGCAGCGCATCGACCCCGCTGCCGGCAAGGCGCAGGTGCACGAATGGCGTACCTGCCGCGATCAAGATCGCGAGGCACGGCACGAGCACCAGGAGCGGACGGCGCATCACCCGAGTGGCGGTCGAGTGCCAGAAGGTGCTGCCCGTGGTGGATCGCTGCCATGGCACCCGGAGCCGGTCGACCCCACCGCCGATCACAGCCAGCCCTGCCGGAAGCACGGTGAGGGCGTACAGGAGGGCGAGTCCCACGACTATGGCGCCGGCGATTCCCATCGAGGCGAGGAAGGTCCCCTGGAAGAAGAGCAGCGACGAAAGTCCGATGGCGACGGCAATTCCCGAGAAAGCCACCGCTCGGCCCGCGGTTGTCATGGCTTTCGCCACGGCATCTTCGCGCGAAGAACCAGTGGCCAGCTCCTCACGAAAACGCGAAACGAACATCAGCGAGTAGTCGATCGAGACACCGAGGCCGACCAGCGTCACGATGTTGAAGGCGTACTGGGAGACGAACACGTAATTCGAGAGGATCACCGTCGCCGCCACTCCGCCCGCGATGGTCACCAGCGCCACGCCAATCGGCAGCAAAGCCGCCACGGCGCTCCGGAAGATGAGCACGAGCAGGAGCAGGGCGATCGGAAGCGCCACCAGCTCCGCTCGCTGGAGGTCCGCTTCAAGGGTCTTGTTGAACGCGGAGTTGATCGGCACGTTGCCGGTGAGCACCACGTGCAGCGGGCCGGCGTGGACCTTCGATCGAAGCGCCGACAAGTAGCCTGCGGCGACGCTCGAGCGGTCCTTCACATGCACGACGACAATCGCCTGATGGCTGTCGCGCGACACGAGGCCGTTGCTCGACTGGCCGTAAGGGGTCACCACCGACGTGACGCGGGGATCGCTCTGCAGCGGGGCCACAGCGCTTTCGAGGGCAGTCTGGTACTTGGGATCGGAAACCGCGAGGTCTGAGCTGCTGAACAGCAAGATGAACGAGCTGCCACTCCCGACGACCTGTGGAAGCTCGGCTTGGACCAACTTAGCCGCCCGGTCGGATTCGGTCGTTGTGGACGGCTGGTTGCCGCCGACGTTGCCAACGGAGAATATGCCGGCGATCGAGAGGCCCAGAACCACGACGCCGCCCGCGAGCGTCGCCCAACGAAACCGATAAACAAAGCGTCCCCATCGATCGAACATCCTTCCTCCTCGCCCCGGCTTCGGCCAGGTGCTGGAAGCAAGGTTGGCGGGCAAATGTCGCGCGCCTTTGCCGGATCCCCCACGAATTCGTCGCGAAATTGCGGCGGAAGGTTAAGCGATGAAGCGGTAGCCCACGCCCCAAACGGTCGCGATCTTCTCCCCGAAGTCGCCGAGCTTCTGGCGAAGCCGCCGGATGTGGTTGTCCACGGCGCGATCGAAGCCTTCGTAGTCCCCGCCCCACACCCGCTCGATAAGGAATTCCCGGTTGAAAGCCCGCCCGGGGTTGGCGGCAAACAGGTGCAGCAGCTCGAACTCCTTTGGAGTCAGGGCAAGCTCGGTCCCATTCAAAGTTGCGCGATGCGAGCCGGGCTCGACGCGCAGCGGGCCGTGGACTATGGCTTCTTCCTCGCCCCCGTTGGGCTGGCCGCGCCGTGCCTCGAGCTCAACTCGGCGAAGGGCTGCGCGGGCCCGCGCCAGCAGCTCGCGTACCCCGAACGGCTTGACCAGGTAGTCATCCGCGCCCACCTCGAGGCCGAGCACGCGATCGACCTCCTCTGAACGCGCGGTGAGCATGATGATCGGCATCAGGTAGTCCTGGCGGAGCTGGCGGCAGACCGACAGCCCGTCGAGCCCGGGCAGCATCCAGTCCAGGATCACGAGCTGCGGCACCTGCTCACGCACCAGCTTCAGAGCGGTCGGCCCGTCATGCGCCTGGCGGACGACGTGTCCTTCCGCCTCTAACTCTGCGCGGATGAGATCGTTCATCGCTGTCTCATCTTCCACCACGAGGATCGATGCCATCGGTCAGGCCGCCTCGCGCGCCAGCCAAACGTGAAACACGCTGCCCCGCCCAGGCACACTCTCAGCGCCGACTGATCCACCCATGGCCGCTACAAGGTCTCGCACAATGGCCAGACCGAGACCGGACCCGCCGGTGTCCCGCGCTCGTGA
>DATNML010000118.1:0-14698 GCA_035602315.1 Candidatus Dormiibacterota bacterium | reverse complement strand
TTCGCTCGTCTTCGCTGCGTCACGCTTCAGCGCATCCCATCCGTCTTCGAGCACCAGCGCCTCGCGCAGGCCTGGACACCGACCCTTGACCTCGGCGAGCATCGCCGCGTAATCCGCCTGCCGGAAGCCGGCCGCGAGGATCAAGAAGCTCACGCCGGACTGGTTGAGCGCATATTCGAGCTCAGAAGTTCGGTAGGCCGGGTTGATGTTGACGAGGATCGCCCCCATGGCGGCGGTCGCGTATTGGACGATCACCCACTCGTAACGGTTGGGTGACCAAATCCCAACCCGGTCGCCCTTCTTCACCCCGCGCGACATCAATCCACACGCCACGATCTCGCACTCCGCAATCAGCTCGCGATACGTGGCGCGGCGGTTTTGGTGCGCGGCCACAAGGGCTTCGCGATCGCCGAATCGGGCCGCCGTGCGGCGCAGGTTTTGGAAGATCGTCTCGCCGAGGAGAGGGACCTCGCTGGCTCCATGCACGTAGCTCAGATCAGGCATCTTTTGATTTTGCACCCTGCACCTTGAAATGCGGCAGGCGTCTCTCGCCCGAGGAAAACAAACCCCTTGACAATGCCCTGACTCCGTCGCAACTTGGACTTGTTCGTCAGTCCGGGTCCACCGACAGTTCGCGCAAAGGTTGGCCTCCACAAGTAGGCAACGGCCGTAAAGCGGCGCAGATGACCATTAGCGTGTCACCCGGTGGTCTCCGGTCGAGGCGGTGTCCGCTGCAGGCGCCGCCTCGTTTTTTGGATTCACGAGCCATAATCTCGGCTCGGTGAGTGCGCCGGCCGCAACCGACCGGCTACCAGCGTTGGCCAACCCGCGTTTCCGTGGCCTGCTTATCGTCGGTGCAGGTATCCCGATCCTGCTGCTGTACGTCTGGCAGGGCGTCATCCAGCCACTCCTGTTGTTCGATTACTTCGGCGACTTCCAGGAGAGCTACATGCGAGCCGCGGCGCGTCTTGCCGCAGGACAGGATCCGTACGATCTCTGCCAGACGTTCGGCTGCCTGGAGCCGACCGGTCCGCAGTACGTCACGCCGCTGCCCCTCGCGTGGCTGCTCCAGCCGGCGGTCCATGTCGACAGCCGCGCGCTCGCGTTCGGCGTCGTCATCCTGCTCAATGCGTCGCTCATCGTGTTTCTGGTCTGTATGCTGCGCGCGCTGCAAGTAAGGGAATGGCAGCTGGCCGCCCTTCTCGTCATCGTTGCCCTCGCGTTCGAGCCTGTACTGGGCAACATCGTCGAAGGCCAGATCAACCTCGTGCTGCTCGCCCTCTCCGGCGTCTGGCTCGTCGGGTGGAACGCAGATCGCTGGTGGGGAGGCGCCGCACTGGGCGCGGCGGTGGCTTTGAAGCTGATCCAGGCGCCGATGGGGCTGCTGGTCTTGTGGGGCAGGCGCTGGTCGATGCTGGCCACTGCTTTCGTGGCCGGCGTGGGTCTGTGGCTGCTGGCCGCTCCTCAGTACCTGCTCGAGTACCTCCTCAAGGTCGTACCGGCGATCAGCGCAGGCACCGGCTTTTTCGAAAACCACTCGCCAGGCGGTACCATCGCGCGCCTCCTGGACCCGACGACGTTCCTTGGGCCCACGCGTGGCGCGTCACTGGCCGCGCGCATCATCACCACAGGAATTGCGCTCGCCGCGCTCGGGGTGACTTTCTGGGTGCTCGGCCGTCCTCGGACCGATCGTTCAGGGCGGAGCCTCGAAGCGGCGGCCATCGTGGCCGCCGGTCCGCTGGTCGCCAGCTACTCGTGGGGCACGCATCTCGTGCTGCTTCTGCTGCCGATGCTGGTGCTGATCGCGTGGGCGGTGCGGCGGCGCGACTGGATCGTGCTCGGCCTGGTCGTGGCGGGCTGGCTTCTCATCGGCCCCGGTCACAAGCTCCTGCAGAGCTTGATGGTGTCGGGTTACGCCAATCTCGTCGTGCTGCGCGTGATGGCGGAGTTTGGCGTCGTCGGCGTTACGTGCGTCTGGATCGCAACGCTCGTGGCGCTGCGCCGGGAACGGCCTACCGGACGCTCTTGATCCGGCTGACGAAAACGGTTCCGAGAAGGAAGAACACGATCGCGCTGCCGAACACCGCGCGGTAGCCCGAGTTCGGCGAGACCCGATTGAAGTAGTCGAGCAGGAAGCCGCCAATCGCCGGTGCGATGGTTTGCGGAAGGGTCTGCGCCACGTGGAACAGCCCCATGTCCTTGGCGGATTTCGAGCGGTCGGGAAGCGTATCGCAGGCAAGGGCCCAGTCGACCGCGTAGTAAAGGCCGTATCCCAGGCCGTAAAGCACCGCCATCGCCACTACGAGAGGGATCTGGGTCGGATAGAGGGCGATGAAGATCAATGCGACCAGGCTCTGCGCCGCGCCGCTGAGGTACACGAAGATCTTGCGGCCGAGGCGATCGGAGATCAGTCCGCCGGTGATGCCAAACGGAATCGCGGAGACGAACACGATCGCGAGCCAGTTCGAGGTGAACTGGTCCGCATTGCCGACCCGCACGACGTCGTGGAAGAACGGAGACAGGAAGTAGGCCACGATCGTGATCGCGGCAGTGACCATGAGGCGCGTGAAAATCACCCACGCGAAATCGCCGCTGTGAAGTGGCGCGACGAAGCTCCGAACCGACTGCAACAGCGGGCCTCGCGGGCCGCGTTGGAGGCGCGTCATGCCTTCTCCGCGGGAGGCGATGAGGGCCGGGATCATGGTCAGGACGGTGACCACGCCAATCACCACGTAAGCCCAGAGGAGCTGATGAGCCCCCGCAAGGATGGATGTCGTGCCGACTCCGGCGAGGCCCCCCAGCATGTTCATGGCGGCGAGGTAGCCGCTGGCGCGGCCAAACTCGTGGTCCGGTACCACGTCCGGTATCACGCCTGCGTAAGCGGCCCCCGCTGCATTGGCGCAGAACTGGATCCACATGTACCCGACGAACAGCTGCGAGTAGCTGTGGGCGTTCATCATGATCTCGAGCCCAACCAGGTTGAGGACCGTGAACCCGACGATCAGCGGACGGCGCCGGCCCCACGGCGTGTAGAGGTAGTCGGAGAGCTGGCCGATCAGAGGTGGTACCGCGACCGCGAAAATGGCGCCGACGCCCACCATTGTCCCGAGGGAGGCCCCAAAAACGGCAGGGTGGACGAGGTCGCGCAGCTGGCTCTGGATCAGGACGAAGCCGATCGGCAGCCAGTGGAAGTTAAATCCGAACCAGAGGCTCGCCAGCGCGGCATGCCTCAAGTGACCAAGGTTTGCCTTGGCCCCCTGCGACGCGGGTCCGGCTGCCACCGACATGGCGCAAGGCTAAGTTAAGTAGGTTTCCCGTGGGGGCAGAAAAGCTGTAGGCTGTGGCGCGCCCCTTGCCAACGGTCTTTTCGCGCGCCAAAGAGATCCTGATCGATGTGCCGAGACACGGCAAGCTTGCCTATTGCCTGTTGCGGGACGATCGCGTGCCCGCCGCACCCAAGGCGGTACTCCTTGGCGCGCTCGCCCTGATCGTGAGCCCAATCGACTTCCCGGCCTGGATCCCGGTGCTCGGGGAGCTCGACATGCTGGCCCTGGGCATCCTCGCGGTGGAGACGTTTATCGCGGCTTGCCCCGAGGAGCTGCGCGAAGAGCACCAGGCGGCGATCAAGGCGAACGAAAGTGTTTTCGATCGAGACGTGCGTGACACGACCGGCGCTGCGCGTTACGGCGCGGGGCGGATGTTGAAGAGGATCCGCTCGCGCTTCCGGCGCGGCGATGAGGACTATCCATCGGTTTCGGAGGGCCTACGGAATTGAAGGTGATGCTGACGAAGGATGTCGAGAACGTCGGGAGGGCAGGCGACGTAAAGGATGTGGCGGACGGCTACGGCCGCAACTTCCTGCTTCGCCGCAAGCTGGCCGTTCTCGCGGGCAAAGGCGCCGAGACGGAGGCGAAGAGGCTGAAAGATGCGGCGGTCAAGCGGGAGACGAAGGACCGGGTCGAGGCTCAGGCCCTCGCCGACGAGATCCACAACAAGACCGTCGTCGTCCGCCTGAAGATGGGCGCAGAGGACAAGGCTTTTGGCTCGATCACAAACCAAGACGTCGCAAGTGCGCTGAAGGCCCAGCACCGGGTGGAGATCGACCGCCACAAGATCGACATGAAGGAGCCGATCAAGACGCTGGGCGAGCACCAGGTTTCGCTCAAGCTGCATCGCGACGTGGCCGCCCACGTCAACGTGATCGTCACACAGGACCGGTAAAGCTCGGCTTTGGCGACCACGATCCCTCTCACACCCGGGAGGGTGCCACCCCACGACCTCGACGCCGAGATGTCGGTGGTCGGGTCGATCCTGCTCGACCCCCTTTCGATCGCCAAGGTCCTGCAGTTCCTCCATCCCGAGGACTTCTACCGGGAGAACAACGGGCAGATCTACCGCGCGGCGCTCGACCTTTTTGCGGCGGGTGAGCCGATCGACAACGTCACACTTGCCGCGCAGCTGCAGACGATGGGACTGCTCGACCGCGTCGGTGGTCGGGCGCAGCTGGCCTCGATGCAGGGCGCGGTGCCGACAGCGGCGAACATCGAGTACTACGGCCGCATCGTCAAGGAGAAGGCTTATAAGCGCCGGCTGATCTCGGCGGGCTCCAACATCGCAGGATTCGGCTATGACGACGGGATCGATGCCGAAGAGGCGATCAACCAGGCGCAGTCCCTGGTCTTTGGCGTCGCCGACGACCGCGACCAGCGCGAGCTGTCGAAGCTCTACGACCTGCTCGGTCCGGCGATGGAGCGGATCTCGCTGCAGATGGAGAGCGGCCAGGGGATAGTCGGGATCCCAACGGGATTCCATGACCTGGACCGGATGACCGGCGGGTTCAAGGACTCGGACCTGATCATCGTGGCCGGGAGGCCGGCCATGGGGAAGTGTCTCCGCAGCGACAGCATCATCGACGATCCGGCGACCGGTGAGCGCCTGACCATCGAAGAGGCTGTTCGGCGCCGCATGCCATCGGTGTTTGCCTTCACGTCGGACGGTGCAATTAAGTCGAACAAGATCAGCGAGTGGGTCGACAGCGGTGTCAAGCCATGCTTCAAAGTGACCACCCGTAGCGGACGGTCCGTCGAAGTCACGGGCCACCATCCGTTTCTTACAGTGCGTGGCTGGCAACCTTTGCACGACATGGTGGTCGGAGATCGGGTCGCGGTTCCCCGATCCGTTAAGTGTTTCGGGCACGACAATTCTTGGTCGTTAGGTCGGGTCCGGTTGCTTGCCTACTTCATCGCCGAAGGAGGCCTGACCGGCAACACTCCTGGCTTCACCAACACCGACCCCGAGATCGTGGCTGATTTTCACCTTCAGATCGCTGATCTATTCCCGACGCTGTACGTACGCCGCCACGCCATCACCTACTTCCCATCTGGGCAGCGCAGCAAGCCCAATCCGCTTACCGGCTGGCTTCATGAGCAGGCGCTGATGGGCAAGCTGGCGGACCAGAAGCGTTTTCCCAATTGCGCATGGCAATGGGATCGCGAGCGGCTGGCCGAGTTCATCAAAGTCCTCATGAGCTGCGACGGCACGGTCTATTCGATGGGTGGATATCCACGGATCGAATTTGCGGTAGCTTCCCAAGGCCTGGCTGAAGATCTGCACCACGCGCTGGTCCGCTTTGGGATCGTGGCGAAGCTCTGGAAGAAGAAGGACCGCTGCTGGCGCGTCGAGATCACAGAGCCGGCTTCAGTTGACGTTTACCAACGAGCGATTGGCTGGATTGGCGAGAAAGGCCGCCGATTCGCCCCGAACTCGAATTATCGCCGCGGGAATCTTGGAGTCTTGCCGAAGGAAATTTGGCGAGAAGTCCGGGTGGCTGCTCAAATGCGGGGCTTGACCTTGGCTGGAGTCGCCACTCGCGCGGGCGAGCCAGGCGCTGGCAAGCGTGGCTTCAACCCACACACTTCGCGCGGCATTACGCAGGGACGTCTTGCGATCTATGCCGACGTGCTTCGGGACCGGGCGCTGTCTCAGCTTGCGAGTCAAGACATTTATTGGGACGAAGTTGTGGCGATTGAGCCAACTGGCGAGCACCAGGTTTATGACCTGGCGGTTCCAGAGACCCACAACTTCGTCGCTCAGGACATCCTCGTCCACAACACTTCTCTGGCTCTCAACATCGCCTTGCACTCTGCGCTCGAGGCTAAGAAGTCGGTTGCGATCTTCAGCCTCGAGATGTCGAAGGAGCAGCTCACCGAAAGGTTGTTGACCGAGCAGGCGCAGATCGATGCTCAGCGCATGCATCGTGGTCTCTTGACAGAGGCTGAGTTCGACCGCGTGTCGAACGCTCTAGGTCCCCTCGGCGAGGCGGCGATCTACATCGATGACACCCCGGTGATGGACGAGCTAAGCCTGCAGCTCAAAGCCCGCCAGGCCAAGATGCGGCACGGCATCGACATGATCCTCATCGACTACCTGCAGCTGATGCACGGGCGCGCGCGAGGCGATGACAACCGCGTCCAGGAGGTGTCGTCCATCTCTCGAGCCCTCAAGGGATTGGCCCGTGAGCTGCGCATCCCGGTGATCGCGATCTCGCAGCTGAGCCGCGCACCGGAACAGCGGCCGGACAAGCGTCCGATCCTGAGCGACCTTCGTGAGTCGGGTTCGATCGAGCAAGATTCGGACGTCGTCATGTTTCTTTTCCGCCCCGAGTACTACAAATCTGATGAACGTCCCGGCATCGCCGAGCTTCACGTCGCCAAGCACCGCAACGGGCCGACCGGCATGATCGAGCTCAAATTCCGCCGCGACCACACGCGGTTCTACAACCTGGAGACGCGCCGGCCCGAGCCAGGAACCGAGTAGCACCGTTGGTCATCATCCTGGTCGGCGGCCAGTGGGGCGACGAAGGGAAGGGGAAGGTCATCGACTTCCTCGCCGCGAAAGCGGACATGGTCATTCGCTCGCAAGGCGGCAACAACGCCGGCCACACCGTCATCACCGAACACGGCGAGTTCAAGTTCCAGCTCATGCCGTCGGGCATCCTCTACCCGACGTGCGTCTGCATCATCGGCAACGGCGTGGTGGTCGACCCGATCGTTCTGCTGCGTGAGATTTCGCAGCTCCGCGAGCGCGGCATCGAGCCCAAGAACCTGATCATCAGCGAGCGCGCGCACATGGTCATGAGCTACCACCCGCTGCTCGACCAGCTGGAAGAGGACACGCGAGGGGACGATCGGCTCGGCACTACGTGGCGCGGCATCGGACCCGCCTACGCGGACAAAGTCCGACGGATCGGATTCCGGATCGGCGACCTCCAGAGAGAAGCCTTCATGCGCAAAAAGCTGGCTTTCGTCGTGGGCCAGGTCAAGAACCCGATCCTGACCAAGCTCTACGACAAAGAGGCTCTCGACTGGGACAGCATGGCCGCCGAGTACATGGGCTACGCCAAACAGCTCGATCCCTATATCAAGGACACGTTCCCGATCATCCAGGAGGCGCTGGACCGCAAGGCCAATATCCTCCTGGAGGGTGCACAGGCGACGATGCTCGACCTTGACTTCGGCACGTACCCCTACGTGACGAGCTCCAACCCCACCGCCGGCGGGGCGCTGACCGGCAGCGGCATTCCTCCGACGAAGGTCGACCTGACGATCGGTGTCTTCAAGGCTTATACGTCACGAGTCGGCTACGGCCCATTCCCATCCGAGCTCCTCGACGAGGTGGGGGATCAGATCCGTGAGCGCGGCCACGAGTTCGGCACCGTGACCGGGCGGCCACGCCGCATCGGTTGGTTCGACTCGGCCGTCGCCCGCTACTCGGCGAGGCTGAACGGCATCGGCTGCGCAGCATTGATGCGGCTGGACATTCTCGACGAGCAGCCATCGCTGAAGATCTGCACCAGCTACGACTTTCGCGGCAAGCGATTCGATCACCCGGTCGCCAACATCTCGCATTACAAGCACAGCAAACCCATCTACGAGGAGATGGCCGGCTGGGAAACGGACATTGGCGCCGCTCGAGAATGGGACGATCTGCCCAAGCAGTGCCGAGACTACGTCGAGCGCATCGGGGAGCTCATCGGCGTCCCGATTGAGCTGGTCGGCACGGGGCCTCGGCGCGACCAGTTCGTCACGCGCGGCCGCAAGCTGTTCGACTGAGCCGACGATTCGGTCTGACTTGAAAACCGACTCGACCGTCTTCGCTGAGCTGACCTGGCCGCAGGTTCACGCTTTCCGGCTGGAGCGCCACCACCTGACGCTGCGGGCGCCGAAGAAGGCCCTGTCACAGGTTGTCGGCGAGATCGGAGGCGTGCAGGCCCAGGTGATGTCTGCCGCGGAGCTGCAGGTCGGCGTCCGAGTCGAATGCCGGGTCGATGATGTTCGGGATGCGCTCTGGAAGCGCAAGACGCTGGTCAAGACATGGCTCATGCGAGGCACGCTCCATCTCGTACCGTCGAAAGATCTGCCCCTACTTACGGCAGCGATGAGCAGGTACGGGATGCGCAACACAAACAGCTGGCTCAGGTGGATGCAAATTACCGAACCCGAGCTTATGGACCTCATCGACGCGATCGGCCATGCCCTCAACGGACAGGCGCTTACTCGTGAGGAGCTGATCGCGAAGGTGGGGAGGGGCCGCTCCGAGCGGATTCAGCTAGCGATGAAATCCGGCTGGGGTGGCGTCCTCAAGCCGGTTGCGCGTAAGGGTCTCCTGTGCTTCGGCCCGAGTCGTGGCCAGAGCGTTACCTTTGTCCGGCCGGAGCAGTGGCTGGGCAGCTGGCGCGACATGGACCCCGACGCGGCGCTGATCGAAGTCGCGCGCCGCTACCTACGCACGTACGGCCCGGCGACCAAAAGCGACTTCACACGCTGGTGGGGTACCTGGCCCGGTGTCGGCAACACAGCATGGGCGGGGCTGGCCGGCGACCTCGCGCCTGTTTCGATCGATGGGCAGCGAGCCGACATACTCGCTTCGGATGCCGAGCGGATCAGGAAGCAGCCGATCGAAGCTTCAGTCCAGCTCCTGCCGGCATTCGATCCCTACGTCATGGGCCACTCGAGCCGCGACCACATCGTGGAAAAAACCAACCTCGCCAAGGTCAGCCGGACCGCGGGCTGGATCTCACCAGTCGTGCTGGTCGACGGGCGCGTAGTGGGTACGTGGTCGCACGTCGCGGTCAAAGACACCCTTCGCATCACGGTCGAGCCCTTCACGCGACTGACTTCGAAAATGAAAGCCGAAGTCCGGCGACGGGGGGAGTCGCTTGCGGAAACACTTGGCCTCGCCAGAGCCCAGGTCAGGATCGCGTAGGCGGCTCAGCCGGCCTTCGAAACGCTCTTGACCACCCTCAGATTAGCCTCACGCTGACGCAGGAGGCGTGTCCGCTTCCACCGTTGGGAAGCCACTGAGCCGCCCCAGAACAGCAGCACGAACACGGCCATCACCGCCTGGACGCCGGCCACGGTGAAGTACGACGCTTCGATGCCGTAACCGCTGCGCCGCAGGCCCACCGCAAGCAGGCCGGCGCCGAAGCCGAGCACCGGACGGATCGCCCATGACCCTGGGAGCAGGCGCCGGTCGGAAAGGAGCAGAGCGGCGACGAACCACATCGGCGCGCTGTCCAGCTGGAATGCGTAGTCCCAATGAAACGCATAGATCGGGACGAGTGCGCCGATAAAGAATGAGACCAGCACGACGATGCTGACCCGACGCGCATACATGAACCATGCTGCTCCGATCGCGACGGCCAGCAAGGAGGTGGCGAATACGGGCCCCGGCACATTGCCGACATAAAGGCGGATGGGGTCGATCGGTGCTGAAGCGGGACTGAAGAAGTGGTACCAGACATTGATCGGGTCGTTGAACTGCCGGCCGCTGGCTGGATTGATGTAGACGAACGGCGCACCACGCGTGATCAGCGCGATGCATGCGAATGCGAGTAGTCCGGCTTGAGCGCGGATCGCCGGTATGTAGCGCGCGCGCAGCAGCTCGAGCACCACGGCCAGGACAGCGATCTCGACCGAGGACACGATGGCTGCGCCGACTCCGACCAGGGCGACCCCGAACACAGCCGCAATCAATGGGCTCGCTTGCGTGCGCGGCATCTGCCTGCGCCAGAGAATCTGAGCTACGAGCTGCCCGACAATGCCGACCGCGAGCGCGACCGCCAGCATCTCCAGGGCCGGTACCTTGAAGATGATGAGACCCGCGATCACCGGCGGCGCCAGGGCGATTCCGGTGATCACGTCATTCGGCAGCGAAGCCGGTTTGAAGGCGGCGCGGTCCAGCGTGGCCGCGGCTCGAGCCAGCACGCAGGGATTGTAGGCAAATGGGAGCCATGGGACTCCTTGCCGGTCAGCCGTCGAGATCCCGGCTTGGGTGATAATCGGCAGGCTCGTGTCGCTTCTTTGCCGACGTCTTCTCGCGACGCTGATTGCGCTGTGGGCGGTCTCATTCGCCGCGATGGTCGTTCTCGCGGACGCGCCTCCGCCTTCGACCTGGGTCGCGCTGAAGCCGCTGCCGCACCAGGGCCGTTCGGCGATCTTTGCGCTCGCCGTCGATCCCGCAAACAACCAGGTCTTGATCGCGGGCACCTCTGAGGGCTCACTGCTCCGGAGCGTCGATGGCGCCTCGACGTGGACCTCGGTGCACAGCGGCAAGGTCGTGGTGACGGCCATCGTGTTCAGCGCGTTCAAGCCAGGGCTCGTGCTCGCGGGGACGCGCGGAGGCGGAGCACTCGTCAGCCGGGACGATGGCGCGACGTGGTCAGCCACAAGCGGCCTCGAGGGGCGGATCGTCCAGGCTTTCGGGTTCTCCATGACGATCGTTGCGGCCGGAACGGATAAGGGCGTGTTCATCAGCCAGGACGGGACCTCCTGGTTTGCATCGGGCCTCGCCAATCTGAGCATTGACACGCTCGCGGTGCCCGCGGTTCACGCCCCGGTCAGGTTTCTCGCGGGCTCGGACGGGCCCTTGTCGGGCGGTATCGTGCCCATGTTTCAGAGCATCGATGGCGGTGCGACCTGGTCCGCGTTGAGCCCGGCTGTGAGCGGCACGTACATCGTCAAGCTCGCCGCGGGGCCGCTGCCTTCCGTAGGTGACACGAGGCCCGTGATCGCAGGCACCAACGCCGGCCTGTTCGCATCCAACGACAACGGAGTTTCATTCCTACCGATCAGCGCCGGTGGTTCACTGCCGGCGACTGACTACACGCAGATCGCGTTCATCACGGATCACCACGATCGCTTCTACGCAGCCAGCGACGGAGGTGGGTCAGGCGCAGGCGGCCTTTGGCGCACGAATGATGGCGGCGCCAGCTTCTTGTCTCTCGTCCCACCGATGCATTCGATCACCGCGCTCGCGGTTTCCAACGATGAGTCTCCATTCCTCTACGTGGCGACGTTCCGGCCCTCCGACCACGTCGCCGCACTCTGGCTCTACCGCGACACCGGAGGAACGCCCCAGGGGCCTCTGGGCTCCCCAACCCCGGTGGCAAGCGGGAGCCGGACGTCCACCCCAACTCCCGCGGGCTCCCCTGTGCTTGACATGCTCGCGTCGTCCAAGACCCCGTACATCGGGCTTGGTGTCGCTGCGCTGGCGGTCGTCCTGTTTGCAGTCGTCGCCCACCTGCGGGGTCGACGCCGGTAAAGGCTCTAGACTCCCTCGAGTTGGCTACCCCTCACGAGCGCCTGCGAGAGCTGGGCCTGAAGCTCCCCGCACCGCCCGCGGCCGTGGCCTCGTACGTGCCGACCAGGCTGATACCGATCGGAGACGGGCGCGCCCTACTTTATGTGTCGGGCCAGATCTCGACCGAGGACGGCAAACGGCTCACCGGCCGCTGCCCGGACGAGGTCTCAGTGGAGGAGGCTCAGGCGCGAGCGCGGGTCTGCGCCCTCAACGTGCTGGCGCAGATGGACGCCGCCGCCGGCCTCGACAACGTCGAGCAGGTGACGCAGGTGATCGGCTTCGTGCTGTCGGCGGATGGCTTCGGCGACCAGCCGAAGGTGCTGAACGGGGCCTCCGACCTCCTGGTGGAAGTGCTCGGAGAGGCCGGCCGCCACACCAGGGCCGCCCTGGGCACGAACGCACTTCCCTTTTCAGTGACGGTCGAGATCGCGGCGGTGGCTGTTGTCCGCACCTTCTGAGCTGCGACCCACGCCTCAGCGCCGGCCCCGCCTGCTCCTGATCGGCAGCGTCGTCTACCTCGCCTTGATCTTCGGGGTGATGCTCTGGCGCGGAGTCTCCATCGAGCCAGAGTGGACCTTGCTTGCGCTGCTGGTCATCGCAGTGGCGTTGGGCCGCGGCCGTACTTTCATCGGCGACTGGGCGCCGTTCCTACTCCTCTTCTTCGCGTACGAGGCGATGCGCGGATTCGCTTCCAAGACCGGGTTTGCTCCGCACGACCTGTCTGGGCTCGAGCGAGCGGTGTTCGGGGGAGCCATCCCAACTCTTGTGCTGCAGAAGGCCTTCTACCAACCCGGCGTTGTAGGGGTTCAGGACGTCATCGCCATGATCTTTTACTTCATGCACTTCGTCCTGCCGATTGTGGTGGGGTTCATCTTCTGGCTCAACAGCCGTGAGCACTACCGGCGCTACATCGCGGCGTTGCTCCTGATGTGTCTTCTGTCGTTTGTGACCTATCTCTTCTGGCCGAGCGCGCCGCCGTGGTACCAGCTCCATGACGTCGTGAAGATCAACGACCAGACCGTGCACACGCTGTGGGGTTTCACTTATGTATCGCCGATCTATCACAGCTTCAACCCCAACCAATTCGCCGCTTTCCCGTCTCTGCACGCAGCGTTCCCGGCCCTGGCGACCGTCTACGCGTGGTCGCGTTTTCGGGCTCTCGCGATCGGGCTGCTGCTGTGGACCATCGCGGTGGCGATATCGATCGTGTACCTCGGAGAGCACTACGTCGTGGACGCCCTCGCCGGGTTTGCCTACGTGGCTGCCGCGTGGCTGATCGTCGAAGGGGTCAGCCGGTGGCGCGCCAATCGGGCGCCGGGGCGCGTGCCTACGCCTGCCACACCTTCCGCATGATGGTGCGAGCCAGCTTGTCAGAGTCATGGTGCGACGGCAGTCGCACATTGACGACGTCCGCCGCGATGAAGCGCACCTCAGGATGCCTGGTCATATCGGTCGGCTTGAAGACGACCTTCGTCTGGCCGCCTGTGGGCGTGTGACTGAGGTTCGAGTTGACGAGCACGAAATCGAACAGGTTGGCGCCGGCGTGCTCGTAAATCACCCGCAGGTAGTCGTCGACCGTGTAGCCCTCCGTCTCACCACTCTGCGCGGCGAGGTTGCAGATGTAAACCTTCAGAGCGGGTGAAGCTTTGATGGCTTCGACCATTCCCTCGACCAGCAGGTTGGGCAGGATCGACGTGTACAGAGAGCCCGGTCCGATGATGATCAGCTCGGCACTCAGGATGGCCTGCGCGGCCTCGGGGTTGACCTGAGCGCCATCGGGCTTGAGGAACACATGACTGATCGGCGCATTCTGCATCGGGATCTTCGACTCGCCTTCAACCATGCCGCCGTTGATCGAGGCGACCAGCGTCACGTCTTGCAGCGTGGACGGCACGATCGTGCCCTTGACCGCGAGGACCTTGCCCGATTCACGCAGCGCATGCTCGAAATTGCCGGTGACGTCGGCCATCGCCATGATGAACAGGTTTCCGAACGAGTGGCCGTTCAGCGAGCCTTCTTTGAAGCGGTGATCGAAGAGCTGCTTCATCAGAGGCTCTGCATCGGCGAGCGCAATGAGGCACTGCCGGAAGTCTCCGGGCGGCAAGATGCGGTATTCGTCCCGCAGCCTGCCTGACGAACCGCCGTCGTCCGCCACGGTGACGATGGCCGATAGGTTCGAGGTGTATGTCTTCAACCCTCGCAGCAGGGAGCTCAGGCCGGTACCGCCACCGATGGCGACGATCCGCGGCCCGCGGCCCCGCACGCGGAAGGCGTGGATGATCTCGACGATGCTGCTCGCGCTGTTGCCCGGAAGGAACGGGCCGAGCACCGACTGCGTGAGCTTCAGATAGCTGAAGAGCAGGAGGCCAACGCCCAGGAGCCCAAAGATCGTCGCGCGCGCCCAGTAGGGCAGGAACTGGAGCGTGATCCAGTAAAACTCGCTCGGCAGAGGGGTCGCCTTGTAGATCTCCTTCAAGGCGTACGCGACGCCAAGGACGAGAACAAGCTCGGAGGCCATGAGCAGCAGAAGCCACCGCTTGATCTGAAGACCAGGCGTGAGCCAGCGGAGCCAGCGTGCAGTTGACTGAAGCCTTGTGGCCATCTACCCCGAGTGCAAGAACGGATTCAAAACGTGCAAGGTTACTTTGGTACTACGCTTCTCTGAAGTATGCGGACTTTGCGTAGGGTGCGCCGCCTGGCCCGGTTTGCGGCGTTTGGCCTCGTCGTCGCGGCACTCGCGACCGAGCTGACCAAGCCGGAGGAAGAGCGCACGTGGGAGGGACGGGTCTTCGGCGTCGTTCCGTACGATTTCCGGCCTCCCACGTGGCAGCGGATCCGCGACGCGTACTGGAACCCCAATTCCGAGCACCTGTTCAGCGACCGGGTTTTCGGGGTAGGTTGGGCGGTCAACCTCCACCGGGCCAAGACCTTGATGGAGGGTGCTTTCAGCCGCCTGATGGGCACCCACCCGGCCCTTTCGATCCGGATGACGGTCCGTTCGGAGGGCTCGACCAAGAAACCCGACGTCGTCATCACCCGGGACTAGTGGCCAGGCGGC
>DATNML010000117.1:0-2206 GCA_035602315.1 Candidatus Dormiibacterota bacterium | reverse complement strand
TTGTGTTCTGTCCTAGCCCCTCTCCCTGACCCTCTCCCCTGAAGGGGAGAGGGAAGAAGTCCCGCGGGCTTTGCGACATACCTGACAGCGCTACGGCCACGAGCGCGTCGACTGCTTCTTCGCGGGTGCGTGGCTCGCGGGCCCGCACGCCGGCGACCAGGCGCGAGGCCATCGCGGGTCCCAGGTCAGCCGCCACCAATACCTCCTCGAACTCTTCGTAATAGCCCGCCGCGAGAGGTGGGCTGAGGGAGCGGAGGCCGGCGGCCAGCACGCTGCGCGTGCGATGGCTGACCCGATTCCAAACGCTCGCGGCGCTAGACCGCCTGCGCTGTGCTGGCGCCGCGCGCGACCGGCTTGCGGATGTCCTCGAGCTTCACGGACACCAGGTGGGACGAGCCGCTCTCGTCCAGGTGGATGCCGTACAGCGTGGACGCATGCGACATCGTCACGTGGTTGTGCGTGATGACGAGGAACTGGCGCTGCGTGCCGAGCCGCGCGAGCATCTCGCCGAACCTGCCGACGTTGGCGTCGTCGAGCGCCGCGTCGACCTCGTCGAGGACGGTGAAGGGGCTCGGGTTGACCTCATCCAGCGCCAGCACCAAGGCCAATGCGGCGAGCGATCGCTCGCCGCTAGACAGGAGCGTCACGTTCTGCAGCCGCTTACGCGGCGGCTGGACCAGGATCTCGACGCCTGACCGCGGTCCGTCATCCCCCTCCGCATGTTTGAGCGTGGCGCGCCCGCCGGGCGCGAGCTGCGAGAAATATTCGTGGAAGTTGGCGGCGACCGCGCCGAAGACCGCCTCGTATCGCGCGTCCTCCTCCTCGCGCAGCTTGTTGATCAGCTGCTCGAGGTCGGTCCGGGCCGCGCCGATGTCCTGCAGCTGCGTACGCAAAGTCTCGAAGCGTTCATCGAGCTCGCGGCACTCGCTGTCCGCCAGCGCGTTGGTCGGGCCGATCTCTTCGATGCGGCGCTCGAGGGCACGCATCTCTCGCTCGCGAGCCTTTCCGCCTGGGATCTCCTCGGGCGCCACTCCGTCTGGCATGCGTGTGCGGATCTCCTCCATTCGCGCCTCAAGCAGCTCCGCCTCGCGTGAGATGAGCTCGAGGTTGCCTTCCAGCGTGCCGGCCTTGAGCCTGGCGTCGATGCGCGCCTCTTCGAGCGCGACCAGGCGCCGTGCCCCTTCGGCCATCTCAGCCTCGTCTTCGGGCGACTCCTGCTCGGCAGCGGCCAGCGCGACACGCATGGCCTCGGCAGTCTTGGTCAGCTCGGGGAGGCTTTCCTTCGCGGCAGCGGCAGCGGCGCCGGCCTGCACCGCCCGCGCCGATCGTCCCTCGGACGCGGCCTGCAGGCGGCCGAGGTCCTCGGCGACCGCGGCCAGCTGGCGGCGAAGATCTTCGACGCGGTCTCGCCAGCGAGCCCGCTCGAGCTGGGCATGGTGCGCCGCCGCGCGGTGCTCGCCGATCGCCTCGAGGCTCGATTCAAGCTCACTGGACACGGTCGCCGCGCCTTCTTCGGCGTTGATCGCTGCGCGTTCGAGCTCTGCCAGCTTCTCGGCTTCCGTACTCTCGGCCGCACGCGCGGATTCGAGCAGCCGCGCGTTCTCCTCTGCTCGCGCCGCACCAGCCGCACGCGACTGCAGGCCGGCGAGGGCGGACTCAGCCTCCTTCCGGCGCCTGGCCGCGTCCTCCGCCTGAGCGGCCCGGGGCTCGAGGCCCACCAGGCGGTCGCGAAGCTCGTGGCGACGGACGTCGATCGCGACGCGCGGGTCGGTACCCGTCCGCACGAGGCCTGGCTCTCGGTAGACGCCGTCCAGCGTGACGTCTTCGCCGACGACCACATGACCGAGCAGCCGGCGCGCGACCTCCTCGTATCCATCCCGGCAGTTGACGTGCTCGAAGAGAGAGCCCTTGCGTGGCTGCGATGCGGTGACGGGGTAGAGCACCGTGAGCTGGCGGTCTGGTTTGGCTCCGGCGGCGCCGGCTTCGTCGCGCGCGACCAGGGCATCGGCGAGCGGGCCGAGCACGGCGGAGAGCGCTGCCTCGTAGCCAGGTCTGGGGGTGACGACGTCGCACAGGCGCTCGAGCCCGGGAGCGGGCTCCGGCCGGAGCGCTTCGAGGCCCTCCAACTCCGAGCGCAGTCGCCCAACGATTACGACCGCGGCCTCGGTTTCCTCGGCATCCTTCCTGGCCGCTTCGAGCTGGGCCT
>DATNML010000116.1:0-22402 GCA_035602315.1 Candidatus Dormiibacterota bacterium | reverse complement strand
GACGCGCTGCCTCAGATCGTTGACCCGCTGAGTGGTCGTGTTCATACGTCATTCGGACAGGCCAGCACCGCGACGGGACGGCTTGCGTCCTCCAATCCAAACCTGATGAACATCCCCATCAGGACCGAGCTCGGGCAGCGGATCAGGCGCGCGTTCAAGGCCGGGCGGCCGGACCACGTGATGGTGTCGGCGGACTATTCGCAGATCGAGCTGCGGATCGCTGCGCACCTCAGCGGCGATCCCAAGCTGCTCGGTGCGTTCGCCGCCGGCCAGGACATTCACACGGCGACCGCGGCCGCAGTGTTCGGGATTCCGATCGAGTCGGTGGATCCGAACCAACGAAGGCTGGCGAAGGTGGCGAACTTCGGCTCCATCTACGGCCAGGGCGAGTACGGACTCTCGCAGCAGCTGGGGATCACGGGGGACGTAGCGCGTGAGTTCCTCGCTCAGTACTGGTCGACGTACTCGCGCCTCAAGGAGTACCTCGACGAGGTGCGGCGTAAGGCGCGCGACGAGGGATTCGTGGTCAGCGCGACCGGCCGTCGGCGCGCGATACCCGACCTGCGGTCGCCCAACTTTCAGCTGCGCAGCGCCGCGGAGCGGATGGCGATCAACTTTCCGATGCAGTCGCTCGCCGCGGACATCATCAAGATCGCGATGGTGCGGCTTCAGCGCGAGATCGAGGCGGACCAGATCGAGGGCCGCATGCTGCTGCAGGTGCATGACGAGCTGCTGTTCGAGGTGCCGAGGTCCGAGGTCGATCAGTTCGCTGAGAAGGTGCCGCGCATCATGACCGGCGCGTACGGGCTGGAGACCGGGATCGAGGTCGAGACGAAGGTCGGCCCCAACTGGGCGGACATGAAAAAGCTGGCGGTGGTTCGGGCCTAGTGCTTAGGCATCGGGCCCCGGCCGATCGTCGGATCTTCGGCGCCCAATGCGGCCCATCTCCGGGCTCAGCTCCTGCGCTACTCGCTCACGCATCTAACGCGATGCGCTCGCTGCGTTGCTCGTCGCTTCACCCGGATCTGGGCCACCTGGGCGCCGAATCTCTCGACGCTTGCCGGGGTCCCGATGCCTGAGTTACCGGAAGTCGAGACCATCGTCGCGGATCTGAGGCCGCACCTCACCGGCCGCACCATCGTGCGCTGTGAGCTGCTTTTTCCAACGATCGTGCGGCACCCGGAACCGGAGGTCTTCATCGATGGCATCGCGGGCAGGCAGATCGCCGACGTGAGGAGGCGCGGAAAGTACATCCTGATCGACCTCGAGGACGATCTGCTCCTCATCGTCCATCTCGGGATGACGGGGCAGCTGAGGCTGGTCGACGCGGATGCACCGCTGCAAAAGCACACGCATGCGATTTTTACTTTGGACGGTCAGGCCAGCTCCACCTCCCCTTCCGGCCCTGCGGGCCACCTTCTCCGCAAGCGGGGAAGGTATTTTTCACAGCAGCTGCGCTATCGCGACCCGCGGCGATTCGGGCGGCTGCTGCTCGGCACTGAAGCATCGCTGCTCTCCTCCAAGAAGATGCCGCGACTCGGTCCGGAGCCGATCGACCCGGCGTTCGCCGCCGAAGAGCTCTATCGAAGGATGCGCAAGCGGCGCACTTCGCTGAAGGCCTTCCTTCTCGACCAGGGTGCGATCGCGGGGGTGGGCAATATCTACGCGGATGAATCACTGCATCGCGCGCGGCTGCGCCCTGATCGTTTGGCCGGCAGCCTGAGCCGGAAGTCTGTTCAGCGCCTCCACGAGTCGCTGCGCGTTTCACTTTTGATGGCGATCAAGAACCGGGGCAGCTCGGTCGACACCTATCGAGACGCGTGGGGTGAGATCGGCGGCCAACAGGAGAAGCTCCTCGTTTACGGCCGCGCCGGCGAGCCGTGCTTCACGTGCGGCCGGCCTCTCGCCCTGATCCGCATCGCCGGCCGCAGCACTGTCTTCTGTAGCAAATGCCAACGGTAGACAAGCTCCTCCCGCGGCTCCTCGCCATAGTCGCGCTTTCGGTTGCTTTCGTCGCCATGACGATGGCGATCACCGCGGGGTGGTTCAACACGCTGGACATCCAGGTGGCCGAGGAGATGCACAGCCTCTGGCAGGAATCGCTGCATCCGCTGTTCCAGCTGATTGCGGAGCTGGGTGGCTTTGAGCTGACCACGATCCTGATGGTTGGACTCTTCTTCTATCTGTGGCGTGGCCGTTTCGGCGCGGACGCGCTTGTCATCGCCGCGTTCGCCGGCGCCGTGGCCCTCGAGATTCTCTACAAGTCCCTGCTGTTTCACCCGGGCCCACCCCACTCGCTCTCACATTCAGACGGCCCGAGCGTAAGCGAGCTGCTGCCCCGGGGCGCCCTCGGCAACAGCTTCCCCAGCGGCCACATGGTGCGTGCAGTGGTGGCTTACGGCTTGATTGCGTTCGTCATTCGGAGCCTCACACCATCACGCCTCTTGCGAGCGTTCGTCGCGCCGGTCGCCATCGCTGTCATCGTCCTCGTCGCGTTCGATCGCCTGTACCTCGACGTGCATTGGGAGTCCGATGTCATCGGTGGGCTGTTGCTGGGTGGAATCGCGCTGCTCGCCGCCACCGTCTGGCTGGATCGCCCTCGAAAAGCCGAGAATTAGACCCGTGGCAGAGAAAGCCGTCCTGATCATGGTCACGACCGGCGGCCGTGACGACGCCGAGCGCCTGGGTGAGGCCCTGGTGGTCGAGCGTCTTGCCGGGTGCTGCTCGGTCATCCCGACCGTGCACTCCACCTATTACTGGGACGGCCAGCTGAAGCGCGAGCACGAGGCACTCCTGCTCGTGAAGACCGTCGAGTCGAAGGCCGCGGCCTGCCAGGAGTACGTGAGGAGCCACCACGACTATGAGCTGCCAGAGATCCTCCAGATCTCCGTCGAGGGTGGGTCGCCCGCCTACCTGAAGTGGCTCCAAGATCAAGTCGGCCAGGGAGCGCGCTGAGCATTAAGTAAGACCCCTTAGACTCATAGGCCGGGTGGCGACTCTAGTCCAGGATCCTGGCGACTCCAGCCCCACGAAAAAGCGGCGCCGGCGCCGGGCGCGCCAGCGCACCGCCGCCCTGGCGCCCGCCCCGGACGCCAACGGCTCCCAGGCGACCAACGGCGCCGTGCCGGTGCTGGTCGAGCCCGAACCCACGGTAAATCCGGCGGTCCTGCTGCCCGTGTCGGTCCTCGAGCCCGACGACTTCAAGGACCTCCTCGGTCAGGCGGTGGGCCTGCGCCTCGATTCCGTCTCGCGCGAGTTCGGCGGCAGCAACGAAATGCACGTCACCGCGCTGCGCGACGTGTCGATTGAGATCGGGCCGTGCGAGTTCGTCTCGGTCGTCGGCCCATCAGGCTGCGGCAAGACCACCCTGCTGTCGCTGATGGGCGGCCTCGACCGGCCCACCAGCGGGCACGTCTACGGGGCCGGGCTGCCGCTTGGCGAGCTGTCCGAGCGCGACCTCGCCGACTACCGCCTGCAGCGCGTGAGCACGATCTTCCAGTCCTTCAACCTCATCCCCTCGATGACCGTCGAGGACAACGTCGCGCTGCCGCTGAACCTGGCCGGCGTCGAGCTGGAGGAACGCCGCAAACGGGCGCGCCACCTGCTGGCGCTGGTCGGCCTCGAGCATCGTGCCGGCACCCGCGCCCGACTGCTTTCAGGCGGTGAGCAGCAAAAGGTCGCGGTGGCTCGAGCGCTCGCGAATCGCCCAGGCTTGATCCTCGCCGACGAGCCGACCGGGAGCCTCGACTCGGCCGCGGGCGAAGGCGTCCTCAAGCTGCTCGAGGACCTCAACCGTCGCGGCGCGACCGTCGTGCTGGTCACACACGACCCGGAAGTTGCGCGGCACGCTCGCCGTGTGATCCGGATGATCGACGGCCGCGCGATCGAGCTCGAGGCCGGCAATCCCACTGTCCGCAAACAGGAGCCCGTCGACCCCGCGGCGCGCCTGCATTGGCGCGACACGCTGAAGGTCGGGGTGGGCAGCGCCGGCCGGCGGCCGCTGAGAACTGTCCTGACGACGACCGGTGTTGCCATCGGAATCGCAGCGATGAGCCTGATCGTGGCGCTTGCCGGTGGCCTGCAGGGCGCGCTGAGCGCCCCGGCCCTGGCGACGAGCCAGGTACACCAGGTCGCCGTCTATCCCGCCCCCGACGCCGGGAAGGCGACCTTCGACAACGGCACGCTGACGACACTGGCGGCGCAGCCTCACGTCCGTGCGGCGTGGGGCGAGGTCGCGATGAGCGGTACTTTCTCGACGGGTGCTGTTGCGGCCACCCCGGCCACCCCAGCCACCCCATCCACGCCGGACGCCAAGCCTGCGACTCCGTCCGGCGTCCTCGTCTCGCTTCCGCCTCGCGCCTCGTCGAGCGCGGTGCCAGTGCTCAGCGCCGGCCGGCTGCCGCTGTCGGATGGGGCCAAGGAGGTGCTGTTGAGCGACAGCGAGGCCACCGCGCTCGGATTCCTTTCCGCGCGCGGGGCGATCGGCACGCAGGTGACCTATAGCGCCACTTCCGGGGCGCTGGTCGTCCCCGGGGTCGACCGCAACCTGGTCACGCATCCGCTCGACCTGAAGCTGCTGGTGGTCGGCATCGTGTCCGGCAACGCGATGCCGGCGGCTGCTCGCGGCGGCGTGGCGCCGTACGGAACGGTGCGGGACTACTGGGCGCTGCTGGCGAAGGCGAACACGTGGAAGGGCGGGGAGTATTCGACGATCACCCTCCTCGCCGACTCGGGCCTCGCCGTCGAAAGCTTGCGCCAGCGCGTCGAGTCGCTCGGGTTCCAGGCGCAGACCTTTGGCGACCAGTTCCGCACTTTCGAGGACGTGCTCGGCAAGATGCGCGTGGCGCTGCTCGGCCTGGCGTTGGTGGCGTTGCTGCTGGCCTGTCTCGGCATCGCCAACACCATGTACACGGCGGTGTTGGAGCGGACGAAGGAGATCGGAGTCCTGAAGGCGCTTGGCGCGCGCGCGCGCGACGTGCTGCTCATCTTCGTCGCCGAGGCTGCGGTGATCGGGCTGGCGGGCGGACTGGTGGGCATCCTGGTCGCGGTCGGGCTGGGCCGGCTCGGCAACACGTTCGTCGACCGGGTGACTCAGTCGGTGACCAGCGGCAACTTCGATGTGTTTCGCACGGATTTCGGCGTGGTGGCGGCCGGCCTGGTGCTGGCCATCGTTCTGAGCACGGTGAGCGGGCTGCTGCCGGCTCTGCGAGCTGCGCGCCAGGACCCGGTGCGAGCGCTCCGCTACGAGTAGCTCCAGCTCCCCATCCGGCGCTTCGCGCCACCTTCCCCGCGAGCGGGGAAGTCACTTATTGAGTAGTTGAGAGCTTCCGCCTATCCGTTGGTCGACGCTGACGAGGCGGCGTCCCTCGTCCTGGAGCACACGCCTCGATTGGGAATCGAGCGCGTGGCGCTGGCACACTGCGCCGGCCGAGTGCTGGCGGAGGACCTGGTCGCCACAACGGCGCTGCCGGCGTTTCCGTCCAGCGCCGTCGACGGTTATGCGGTCCGCTCGGCTGACGCCGGCAAAACGCTGCGAGTAGTCGGCGAGTCGGCGGCCGGCCGCCCCTTCGATGGCAAGCTCGCGCCGGGCAGCGCGGTTCGCACCCTGACCGGTGGCGTGCTGCCGGACGGCGCCGATTGCGTGGTCATGGTGGAAGAGGTCGAGGAGAAGGGCGATGTCGTCACCGTCCCGGCCACGCTGAAACCGGGGCAGAACTTTCATCAGCCGGGCGCGGACCTGCGCGCCGGGGAGCGGGTGCTGGCGGCCGGGGAGCAGCTTGGGGCGGCAGAGCTGGGGCTGGCGGCGGCGCTGAGCTTCCCGAGGCTGCCCGTGTTCCGGCGTCCGCGGGTGGCACTGATGTCGACGGGCGATGAGCTCGTGGAGGTGGGTGGGAAGCCCGGACGCGGGCAGATCGTCGATTCGAACCGGTGGGCCCTGCTGGCTGCCCTGCGCGAGGCCGGCGCCGAAGTGCGGGGTCTTGGAATCGGGCCAGACGAACCCGACGCGTTGCGCAAGCTCGTCGTCGACGCCCTGCGAGAGGTCGACGTCCTGGTCACATCGGGCGGCGTGTCGGTGGGCACGCACGACCTGGTCAAGCCACTGCTGGAATCGCTCGGCACGGTTCACGTCGGGAGGGTGAAGCTGAAGCCGGGCAAGCCCTTTACTTTCGCGACGATCCCAAATTCCACGGCCCCCCACCCCGACCCTCCCCCTGGCGGGGGAGGGGGAAACAGGCTTGCTTTCGGGCTTCCGGGCTTTCCGGTTTCATCGCTCGTCACATTCGAGGTTTTCGTCAGGCCGGCCCTGCGCAAGATGCAGGGCTTCGCGCGCCTGCAGCGTCCAACCCTGCCGGTCCGCCTGGCCTACGACGCGCGCGCCACGGCCGACCGCACCGAGTACCAGCGCGTCACGCTTCGTCGCGAAGGGCACGAGCTTGTCGCCGACACCACCGGCTCTCAATCCTCGTCGCGCTTGATGTCCCTCGCCGGAGCCCATGCGCTGGTGCGCATCCCGCCCGGTGACCAGGGCGTCAAAGCGGGGACCACCGTCGAGGCGATGATCCTGGCTCTGCCGTAGAACTCGTTCCTTCGAACGCCTGTTCGCTTTAGAATTAGAAATCCAAATGCCCTCCCGCTTTCGTGTCGACGCACCCTTCAAACCCGCCGGCGACCAGCCTCAAGCCATCGAGCAGCTGGTCGAAGGCGTGCGCGCGGGCCTGACGCAGCAGGTCCTGGCGGGCGTCACCGGCAGCGGCAAGACCAACGTCATGGCGTGGGCGGTCGAGCAGCTCCAGCGGCCGGTGCTGGTGCTCAGCCCGAACAAGACGCTGGCCGCCCAGCTGTGTGCCGAGTTCCGGCGGCTGCTGCCTGACAACGCCGTCGAGTACTTCGTCAGCTACTACGACTACTACCAACCAGAGGCGTATATCGCCCGCAGCGACACCTATATCGAGAAAGACTCCAGCCGGAACGACGAGATCGACCGCATGCGGCACTCGACCACGCAGGCGCTGCTCACGCGCCGTGACGTTCTGGTCGTGGCCAGCATCAGCTGCATCTACGGCATCGGCGCGGTCGAGGACTACATGGGTGAGTCGCTTCACATCGAGAAAGGGCAGGCGATCCGCCGCGAGGTGTTCCTGCGCAAGCTCACCGAGATGCTCTACGAACGCAACGACTACGACCTCGCGCGCCTCCGGTTCAGGGTGCGCGGCGATGTCGTCGACCTCGTGCCGGCCAACGAGGAGAAGGTGCTGCGCGTCGAGTTCTTCGGCGATGAGGTGGAGAGGATCCAGGAGCTCGATGCGACCACAGGCGAGATCCTCGGTCCGCGCGACGAGTTCACCGTCTTCCCGGCGTCCCACTACGTCACGCCGGCCGACAAGATGCGCCTCGCGATGGCCGATATCGAGGTGGAGCTCGAGGAGCGGTGTAAGTGGTTCGACGAGCACGGCCGGCTGCTCGAAGCTCAGCGGCTGAGACAGCGCACCAACTTCGACCTCGAGATGATGCGCGAGACCGGCACCTGCGCCGGGATCGAGAACTACTCGATGCACCTCACACGCCGCCAGCCCGGCGATGCCCCGTACACGTTGATGGACTTCCTGCCGGACGACGCGCTCATCTTCGTCGACGAATCCCACGTGGCCGTGCCGCAGATCGGCGGCATGCTCGGCGGTGACCGTTCGCGCAAGGCGGCGCTGGTCGAGTACGGCTTCCGGCTGCCGAGCGCGTTCGACAACCGGCCATTGAGCTTTGACGAGTGGGAGGAGCGGGCGCAGAACGTCGTCTACGTCTCGGCCACGCCGGGTCCATACGAGATACGCCGGTCTCAGCGAACCGTGGAGATGGTCGTGCGCCCGACCGGCCTGGTCGACCCGACGGTCGAGGTGCGGCCCACCTCGGGGCAGATCGACGACCTGCTCGCGGAGGTGAAGAAACGAGCCGAGCTCGGTCATCGCTCGCTCGTGACGACGCTGACAAAGCGTTTCGCCGAGGACCTGGCCGACTACCTGCGCGAGTATGGCGTCAAGGTCCGGTACCTGCATTCCGAGCTCGACGCGATGGAGCGCATCGACGTGCTGCGCGACCTGCGTACCGGGACGGTCGACGTCGTGGTCGGCATCAACCTGCTGCGCGAGGGCCTGGACCTGCCGGAGGTGGCGTTCATCGGGATTCTCGACGCAGACAAGGAGGGCTACCTCCGCGCCTACCGGTCTTTCATACAGACCATTGGGCGGGCTGCCCGCAACGTCGAAGGCCATGTGGTCATGTACGCGGACAAGATCACGGACTCGATGCGTCAGGCGCTCGACGAGACTGATCGCCGTCGCAACAAGCAGATCGCCTACAACGCGGAGCGCGGGATCACGCCGGAGACTGTGAAGAAGGCGATCTACCAGATGGAGATCAACGCGAACGACCTTCAGGCGGACGCAGTCGAGATCATGGCGGGCGCAGGCGTGCCGCGTGAAGACCTGCTCGCCATCGTGCGCGACCTGGAGAAGGAGATGCGCCGCCTGTCGAAAGAGCTGCAGTTCGAAGACGCCGCGCGGGTGCGCGATCGGATCATCCTGCTGCGCAAGCGGCTGTCCGGCGAGGTGACCGGCAAGGAGGATGACGGCGACGTCGCGCTGGCCATCGCCGCCGCGCCCAAGCAGAAGACGATGGTCCGCGGCTATCGACCCGGCCGGCGAGGCCGGTGAGAAACGTCAAGCGCGCTGAAGGACTGCTTGCGGCGAAGCCGGACGGGTGGATGGAGACGCTCGGCGCACGCATCACCGAGGCCGAGCCGGGCCGCGTCGTCCTCGAGCTTGTCGCCGGACGCCAGCACAGGCACGGTGGCGGGGTGGTGCAGGGCGGAGTGATCACGCAGATCGCGGATGCCGCGATGGGGATGTCGCTGGCCACGCTGCAGGAAGACGGCATGTGGAACACGACGATCGAGCTGAAGATCAACTTCTTGAGGCCGGTGATCGAAGGTCGCATTCGGGCGGTAGGCCGCGTGATCGAGATGCGGCAGACGCTGCTGTTCAGCGAGGCCGACGTGATCGACGAGCGCGGGCGATTGGTCGCGCGAGCGTCCTCCACGTGCATGCCGGTGCCGGAGGGGCAAGGACGTGAGTGACGTGACGACCGGGTCCAAATTGTGGGCCTGGCTCGGTCTGGAGACTGTCGAGACCGGTGAGGGCACAGCCACTGTCGACATGACTCCGACGGAAGACATGGCCAACCACTCGGGTTTCGTCCACGGTGGGATGATCAGCACGCTGGCCGACTCGGCCATGGGCCGGTCTCTGCGTACGCTGACACCAGGTGTGGTGAGGGCGATGAGCTTCGACCTGAAGCTCAATTTCATCTCAGCCGCGAAGATTGGCGAACCCCTGCGCGCGACCGGGCGCATCGTTCATGCCGGGCGCCGCACTGTAGTCACGGAGTGCCGTGTGGAGGGGCCGGGCGGAAAGCTTGTCGCCACCGCCAGCGGAACGTTTTCAGTGACCAGAGAAAAGGAATAGTTAGAAACCCAGTGCCCATAGACCACATCACGATTCGCGGGGCGCGCGAGCACAACCTGAAGAACGTCACGCTTTCGATCCCGCGTGACAAGCTCGTCGTGTTCACCGGGCTCTCGGGCTCCGGTAAGTCCTCGCTTGCCTTCGACACCATCTACGCCGAGGGGCAGCGCCGCTACGTCGAGTCCCTCAGCGCTTACGCACGGCAGTTCCTCGGACAGATGGAAAAGCCGGACGTGGACACCATCGAGGGGCTTTCGCCCGCGATCTCGATCGACCAGAAGGGCACGTCGAAGAACCCGAGGTCGACGGTGGGCACCGTGACCGAGGTCTACGACTACCTGCGCCTGCTCTACGCGAGGATCGGGCACCCGCACTGTCCCTTGTGCGGGCGCGAGGTCCAGCGACAGACGGTCGATCAGATGGCCGACCATGTCGAGAAGCTACCGAAGGGGATGAAGATCCTCGTCCTCGGCCCGATCGTCAAAGGCCGCAAAGGCGAGTACCGCTCCCTGATCGACGACGTGCGGAAGTCAGGATTCGTGCGCGTGCGGGTCGACGGCAGCCTGTACGAGCTGACCGAGCAGATACCGCTCGACAAGAACAAGAAGCACGACATCCAGGTGGTGGTGGACCGCATCGTCGTCGGTCCCGAGCAGCGGACCAGGCTCGTCGAGTCGATCGAGACGGCGGCTCGCCTAGGCGGTGGCTCGGTGATCATCGCCCCGGAACGCGGCGAAGAGATCCAGATGTCTATGGCATTCGCCTGTCCGTACGACGGGACGAGCGTGTCCGAGCCAGAGCCGCGCAACTTCTCGTTCAACAGCCCGCATGGCGCCTGCCCGACCTGTACAGGGATCGGCTTTCAGCTCGTGGTGGATGCGGACCTCATCGTGCCGGATCCGTCGCTGTCGCTCCGCGAGGGAGCGATCGCGGCGTGGAGCCGCTCGCAGTTCTTCTATCCCGAGCTGCTGGAGTCAGTCAGCAAGTACTTCGGCATCGACATGGACAAGCCGTGGTCGAAGGTCACCAAGCAGCAGCGCGACCTGCTGCTGAACGGCACGGGCGACAAGAAGATCCGGTTCGGCTACAAAAACCAGTACGGGCACTCCCGCTGGTACGAGGCACCCTTCGAGGGTGTGATCGCGAACCTCCAGCGCCGGTACCAGGAGACGCAGTCCGACTTCTTGAAGGCGGAGCTGGAGCGCTACATGTCAGACAAGCCATGCCCCGCTTGCAAGGGCCGCCGGCTCAAGCCCGAGTCGCTCGCAGTCACCGTCGCAGACCACAACATCGCGGAGGTGTGCGCGCTCTCGATCAGCAACGCGATCAGCTTCTTCGACCAGCTCGACCTGACGGAGCGCGAGCAGCTGATCGCTCGCGGCGTGCTCAAGGAGATCCGCGAGCGTCTGGAGTTCATGATCGACGTCGGGCTCGAGTACCTCACGACCGAGCGCGCCGCAAACACTCTTTCGGGTGGAGAGTCGCAGCGCATCCGGCTCGCGACTCAGATCGGCTCGAAGCTGATGGGCGTGCTGTACATCCTCGACGAGCCGTCGATCGGGCTTCACCAGCGCGACAACAGGCGCCTGATCAACACGCTGCTGCGGCTTCGTGACCTCGGCAACACGCTGATTGTCGTCGAGCACGACGAGGAAACAATCCGTTCCGCCGACTACATGGTCGACATCGGGCCTGCCGCCGGCGAGCATGGCGGCGAGATCATTGCGGCGGGCACGGTCGAGGAGGTGCTGCGCGACCCCAACTCGCTGACCGCGGCATTCTTAAGAGGAGACCGGGTCATACCTATCCCTGATAGGCGGCGCAAAGGGAGTGGCAGCAGGCTGCTCATTCGTGGAGCGCGCGCGAACAACTTGAAGAACATCGACATCGCGATTCCGCTGGGCACCTTCGTCGCGGTTTCCGGCGTCAGCGGCTCGGGCAAGTCATCGCTGGTCACGGACATCCTCAGCCACAAGGTCGCGCAGCACTTCTACAGAGCGAAGGATCGGCCCGGCCCGCACGACGCGGTGGAAGGGCTCGAGCATCTCGACAAGGCGATCGACATCGACCAGTCACCCATCGGCCGCACGCCGCGATCCAATCCCGCCACTTACACCGGGATGTTCACCTACATGCGCGAGCTGTTCGCCCAGCTTCCCGAAGCGAAGATGCGCGGATACAAGCCGGGCCGCTTCAGCTTCAACGTGCGCGGTGGTCGGTGCGAGGCCTGCCAGGGCGACGGCATCATCCAGATCGAGATGCACTTCCTGCCGGATGTCTACGTGCCCTGCGAGGTGTGTCACGGCACCCGCTACTCGCGCGAGGTCCAGGAGGTCAAGTTCCGCGGCCATTCGATCTCCGACGTCCTGGAGATGACCGTTGACGAGGCGCTCGAGGTCTTCGAGAACGTGCCCCGGATTCAGACGAAGCTCAAGACGCTGCGTGACGTGGGCCTCGGCTACATCCGTTTGGGCCAGCCCGCGACGCAGCTGTCGGGCGGTGAAGCACAGCGGGTCAAGCTGTCGGCCGAGCTGTCGCGCCGCGACACCGGCCGGACCCTGTACTTGCTGGACGAGCCGACGACGGGGCTCCACTACGCGGATGTCGAGCGGCTCCTCGTGGTGCTGCACCGCCTGGTCGACCACGGCAACACTGTGGTGGTCATCGAGCACAACCTGGATGTGCTCAAGACCGCCGACTGGCTGATCGACCTCGGACCTGAGGGCGGGGAACGCGGTGGCTACGTGATCGCGGCCGGCACTCCGGAGCAGCTTGCCGGCAACCCAGCGTCGTCGACCGGCCAGTTCCTGCGCGCACCGCTGGAGAAGGTCGGTCGGCGGCCGCAGCGGTCGAACGGCGCGGTTCGCACGGCGGCGAAACGCAAGCCAAACGCCCGTCGTATCAAAGTCGCCGTGTGAAAAAAGAGCCCATCACCGCCGGATACGGCGCGCTGTTGCGCGTCCCGGGGTTCGCGCGCCTATATGCCGGGCTCCTGCTCGGTCGCGCCGGCGGGTCGATGGTCACCATGACGCTGGTCCTGTTCGTGCTCGCCCGCTACCACTCTCCGCAGCGGGCAGGAGCCACCGCCTTCTTTAGCATTTTCCCGGGCCTGATCGTGTCTCCGGTGGCGGGCGCCTTGCTCGACCGGCATGGGCGCACCCGGCTCGTCGTGCTCGACTACCTGATCGCGGCGATCACCGTCGTTCTGCTGGCGTTCCTGTCGGCCCAGAGCCTGCTTCCTTGGCCCGCGCTGCTGACGATCGTCGCGTTTGCATCGCTCACGAACCCGCTCAGCAACTCCGGAGCGCGGTCGCTGTTCCCCATCATCGCGCCGCCCGCGATGTGGGAGCGTGCGAACGCCCTGGACAGCAGCGGGCATGTCGTGGCGCAGCTGGTCGGTACGCCGGTGGCCGGTATCTTGATCGGCCTGCTCGGCCCCGAATGGGCGCTTGCCTCGTGCGGCCTGGTCTTTGGCGCCGCCGCCCTGGTCATGCTCCGCCTGCCCGAGCCGGCGTCGACCAGCGTCGCTGAAGGCTCGCTCGCCCTCAACGCGTGGAGGGGTCTTCAGTACGTGGCGCGCCACGCGACCTTGCGCGGCCTCGCGCTCACGCTGGCGACGTTCAACCTGAGCTGGGGCATCCTCACGATCGCGGTTCCGGTGCTGGTGCTCGACCGCCTGCACCAGGGCCCGGCCACGGTGGGATTGTTGTGGGGCGCCATGGGCGGCGCCGGCCTTGTTTCCGCCCTCATCGCTGGGAGCAGGTCCAGCCTGGGCCGCGAGCGACGGCTGATGTTCGCGGCCATCCTGGTCAGCGCGGCCGGGACCGCGCTGCTGCCGTTCGCGACCGCGCTGCCCCTCGTGCTGGCAGCCGTGATGGTGGTCGGCGCCGCCAACGGACCATTTGACATCGGTCTCTTCACGCTTCGACAGAGACGGACGGACCCGGCGTGGTTCGGCCGCGCGTTCGCGGTGTCGATGTCGGTCAACTGGGTCGGTCAGCCGATCGGCGCCGCGCTGGCAGGTCCCCTCATCGGCTCTTCGCTCAACCTCGCGCTCTGGGCCGCGGTCTTCTTCGCGCTGGCCGCGGCGGCATGGCCGCTGGTTGCGGTGCCGGCGCAGGACGAGGGCGCTACGGTACGGATCTCATGAGCCTCCGTTCGCGAGCCGTGATGGCCGTCGCGCTGACGATCGGGTTTTACGTGCTCGCGATCGGGATAATCTCCGGCCTCATCGCGGTGCTCTTCATCCCGAATGTCCCGGGTCGTGTGTTCGGTTTCTGCCTCGTCGGCGCAGCCGTGATCGCGATCTCGATCGTTCCATGGCCTCGGCGTTTTGTCCCGCCCGGGCCGATGCTCAATCCGGCCGGCCAACCTCAACTCTTCGCGGAGCTGCAGGGCGTGGCCAACGCGGTCGGTGAAGCAATGCCAGCTGAGGTGTACGTCACGCCTGAGATGAACGCCGGGGTTTTTCAGCGGGGACGGCGCCGGGTGATGGTCCTGGGCCTGCCGCTGATGCAGATCATGTCGGTGGCGCAGATGCGCGCCGTGATCGCCCACGAGTTCGGCCACTATCACGGGGGCGACACGCGCCTGGGTCCGTGGATCTACCGGACCCGCGAGGCGATCGAGCGGGCGCTTTCGTTTTCGTCGCGGCAGAGCGTGCTGCTGCAGCTGCCCTTTCTGTTGTATGGACGCATGTTCATGCGCGTCACGCAGGCCGTGTCGCGGCGGCAGGAGCTGACCGCCGACGCGCTTGCCGCGCGCACCGTGGGCGCGAAACCGATGATCCACGGGCTCCGGGCGCTGGCCCGCGGATCGATCGCCTGGAGCGGCTACTGGCGCCAGGAGGTCGTGCCTCTGATCGAGGCCGGTTTTCAACCTCCGGTGATGGAGGGCTTCGCGCGCTTCCTCGCCGAGCCGGGAGTCGCCGAGCGCCTGGACAAGGCGACGGAGCACCTGCTGGCCGAGTCGAAACCAGATCCGTATGACAGCCATCCTCCGGACTCGGAGCGGATCGCGGCCCTGGCCGCGCTTCCGGCCGGCCCTGAAGTCGACGAAGGCCCGCCGGCGATCACGCTTGTGAACGGGGTCGAGACGATCGAGCCGACGATCCTGGCCGGGTTCCTGAATCCCGGAATCCGCCTCCGGCCGATCCGCTGGGAGCAGGCAGGGACCGCGGCGCTCATGCCTGGCCTGCGCACGCGGGTGGCACGCCAGGCTCAGCTGGTGAGCGGGTACACAGTCGGTTGGCTGCCCGAGCTGCTGAAGTACGCCGACCGCCTGGGCCAGTCGGAGGCGAGCGCCGCGCGCCGCAAAGTCGCGCCGGACGAGGCTCGGTCGCTCGGAGTCGGGCTGGCCGGCGCGGCGCTAGCTACGGCGCTGTCACAGAACGGCTGGACTGCCGAGTCGCTGCCGGGCCGGCCGATTACGATGCGCCGAGGCGACGCCGTCCTTCAACCGTTCGAGGAGGCCGACCGCCTGGCGCGCGGCGAGGTCGACACGGAAACCTGGCAGCGGCGCTGCTGGGACCTCGGAATCCGAGACCTGAGCCTGGCTCCCTCCTAGGTTCGTCTATCCGGCGACGAGCGCGAGGATCGTTATGAGTCCGCCGATCACGTTGAGCACCAGCCCTGTGATGCCCCCGATCATGCGACCCCGCATGATGGCGCGGACGCCGGCGACCAGCCCGATGAGCGGCAGGAAGAAGAAGACGCGGTTGAAGAGGAACGGCACTGCGATGGAGACGATGCCAAGCAGCACCGACCATCCGGCAACGCCGCTGAACTGATACATGAGGTTGACGCCGCCACTCGCCGCCGGTGCCATCGGGACGATCGGCGGAGGTACCTGACCCGCAGGCGGGGTGCTGTATTGCGGCGGGGGAGGATAGCTCTCGACCGCGGGCGGGTACGAGGGCTGGGGCGTATAGGCGGCAGGCGGGATCGGGTTGGCTGGTGGGGACTCGGCCGGGGGCTCTGCCGGAGGCGGCGGCGGGGATCCGTAGCCGGGCGGTTGTTCAGACATAGCGCGCATCCTAAACGGAAGGCCGACGATCGCGCGGCCCTTCCGGCTAGCGCGAGTGGCCGAAAATGGCGATGCCCACGACGAAGATCAGGAACAGCACCGCGAAGATGGCGATGACTATGAGCGCCAGGTGGATCGCACCGATTACCATGCCGGCGGTCGCCAGGCCCATGCCCTGCTCACCCGTCTCTTTGATCTGCTTGCGCGCCATGTAGCCGGTGACGACTGCGATCAGGGCGACCGTGAACCCACCGACTCCGGGGATGACGTGGGCAAAAAACGATGCGATCCCGGTCACCAAGCTGACGACGGCCAGGGTGTTGGTGCGAGACCCCGCAGGCGAGTAGACGCCTCCCACCGGCCCCATGGGCACCGAGGTGGAGGGGGCGACCTGCTGGCCGGCGATCTGGGTCGGCGCCGCCGAGGGCTGCGACGGGAGTCCGCTGGGCGTGGAGCTCATGAACGTCAGTTTACGGAGGGCGTCGGTCTCGGCGTTGACCCGGGGTGCGTGGCCGCAAACACAATCAAGAAGACGAAGAACGCCACATAAGCGAGGATGAAAAGAAGCGTGAGGCCAATCGCCGTATAGCCGGCGATGAGCCCGATCAGCGCGAGGTTCGCGCCCGCCTCGCCCGTCCGCTTGATCTGGTGACGCGCGACGTGACCGGTGATCACCGCGACGATCCCGCCGACGCACCACGTGCCGATCACGGTCGATGCCCCAAACGCGACGCTGACGATGGCCCAAGGGTTGTACCGAGGCGACGCCTGGGCCGCCGGGAGGGGAGGTGGCGGAGGGGGCCCGGCCGGCGTCTGCATGCAGGCAGTCTAGGATCGGAGCCCACCCGTCGTTAGTTGACGAACCGGCCATCCTCGAGGTGAATCAACCTGTCCGCGTAGTCCCGCGCGGCTTCGTCGTGCGTCGCCACGAGCACAGTGGTACCGCTTTGCGCGACGTCTCTGATCAACCTCATCATCGATTGGGCGGTCTCGGTATCCAGCTGCGAAGTGGGCTCGTCCGCCAAAAGGACGAGTGGTTCCTTCACGATCGCACGGGCGAGCGCGACGCGTTGCTGCTCACCGCCCGACAGCTCATGGGCACGGTGTCCGGCGCGAGGTCCGAGGTCCACCCAATCAAGGGCTTGTCTGGAACGGCGCGTCGCTTCTACGCCGAAAAGGCCGGTCATTTGCAGAACGAGGGCTACGTTCTCTTCAGCGGTGAGGTTGGGCAGCAGACCTGAGGTCTGGAACACCCAACCGATCGATTCGCGCGTGAATGTACGCCGGCCTGCAGGGTTAAGGAGGTCGAGCCGCCGGCCAAAAATCGCGACTTCGCCCTCGTCTTGAGCCACCAGGCCGCCGAGGATCCCCATCAAGGTGGTCTTGCCGGACCCTGAACGGCCGGCGATGACCAGGAGCTCACCCTGGGCGGCGTCGAGATCGACCTCGGAGAGGACCATTCGTCGTTTGCCCCCAGTCCCCACGTGTTTGGCCAGTCCGCGGGCGCGGATCGCCAGCTCACCCATCCGTCGACTCCGGGTCGCCGCGCCGCAGCCGGATCTCGTCACCCTCGAGATGGGCGCGGATCAGCCCGCGAGCGCCCAGTCGTTCCACGTAGGCCCTCGGCAGTTGAATGCGGCCGGCACGATCCATGATCAGGAGTTCGTCCGCGACGACTTCGCCCGCCTCCTCGCGCCAGCGCGTCTGGGTGCTCGTACGGCCGTCTCGGATCTGGATCACCCGATCGGCATGCCTCTCGACACTTGCATCGTGAGTCACCATCACCGCTGCGGAGCCCGATTCCCGGAGAAGCTGCCTCAGGTCTCGGAGCAAAGCGTCGGCCGTGGCGCGGTCGAGTTCCGCGGTTGGTTCGTCGGCAAGCAGCACCTGAGGTTGGTTCGCCATTGCGATCGCAACCGCCAGCCGTTCGGCCTCGCCGCCCGAAAGCTCTCCCGGGTAGTTCGCCGCCAGCCGGCTGATACCCATCGTTTCAAGTAGGAAGCTCGCGCGTTGGCGGGAGTCTGCGGCTGATCCAGCGCTCATAGGGAGAAGCACGTTCTCGAAAGCATTGAGATCGGTGGCGAGATTGGCCTGTGAATGCTGGAGCACGTATCCCACCACCTCCTGCCGGTAACGGTCCCGTTCCTGCTCGGTCATCCGCGCGAGGTCGTACCCACCTACCCGGGCCATACCGGCGGACGGCGCCTCAATGCCGGCGATGACGTTCATCAGGGTCGTCTTACCGCTACCGCTGCGGCCGACCACCGCAACAACTTCTCCAGGCTCGACGCGGAGGTCAAGGCCTTGCAGCGCGACCACCTCAACATCGGTGGTGCGGTAGATATGGACCAGTCCTTCGCACTCGACGATGGGCTCGCTCATCCCAGGCGCCTCAGCTCTTCCATGGTGTCGACGTACGTGCCCGCGCGACGAATGCCCCAGGCCAACGCACCGGCAACAGCTACTGTCACAAGCGCGCTGATTCCGAGCGAAAGCCAGTCAGCGTGGAGAACCGTCGGGGGAACTAGATCCGTTGCCCCACTGCCCAGCTGCAACGAAGGAAGTAGCCAAACGACCAGAGTCACAGCGAGCGCACATCCGACCGCGAGTGCGAAGAGGACGACGATGCCTTGCTCAATCGCAATCCCGGTCCGGACCACCCCTGGCTCCAACCCGTTCGCCTGCAGGATGGCGTGCTCGGACAATCGCCTTCGCGCTGCAATCAGGAAATGGACTGCAAACGCCAGAGCAGCCAACGCCAAGGCAGTGCCGAAGCCAATCGCCAGGTTGGCCTGGAGCGCAAGAAACAGCGGATCGCTCAATGCGCTCGCCTCCTCCGCGCTGCGATCTTGCACATAGGACACGTTGGGGTCGCCCAGGAGCCGAGCCACCACTCCGCGGTGATCACCTTTCAGATTCAGCCAGAGCTCGTTGGGCGGAGCGTCATGGAACACCGCCTTTAACTGGTCGAGCGGCATAACCATGAATTCGTCACTGCCCGGATAGAGCGTCGGTACGTAGTCCAAAGCTCCGACAACTGTGATCAGGAAGGTGTTGCCATCGCCGGAGAAGTAGATGTCGACGCCGCTCCTGATCCCGAGCCTAGACATGGTCACCGGCGACATCAGTACCGGAATTCCCTTCAAGGCGGACTTGGCCAGGCTCGCCAGCGCCGAACCTAAGGCGGGCGTCGACAGTCCGTCTCGTGTCCACGCCGTGGCGAGAAAACTGCCCGGCTCGACCCCTAGTGCGGTGACCATGAATGAGCCGCTCGCCACTTGCACCGGCTTGCGCAGCACATACGCGGACGACGTCACTTGTGCGAGCTTCGCCAGGTCGTTCGACAGCGAATCAGGAAGGGCGCGGTCGTCGTAATGAGCCACAAGGTCGGCCCCCACCTTGTACGCAGCTCGATCAACAATGTTCTGGCGTTCGGTTGCGGAATAGACGCCGGCAAAGGCTCCCAAAGCCACAGCCATGGCGAGCAGCAGTGCGAGTCCGGCGTGCTCGGTTGGCTGGCGGCTCATCCTCATCGAGCTCAGCCGCGCCGCCAGGTTCTTGGGGGCGAGGTCGCACACGTGGGCGAACAATGGCAACAGACGCAGGGCAGCAAGGCCGAGGACGGCCATGGCCGCGACTGGGAGCGCCAGGCCAACAAGGTCTGTGCTCCTTGAGGCGGTGCGGACAGCCACCTCCGAACGAAGTTGGACCTCGGCTAGAAGTGGAATCGCGAGAATCGCAAGGCCAAGGTCAACATTCCTCCAGCGCCACCATGCGACCGACGACGGCCTGGCAATCGCTTGACGTAACTCGAGAACGCTGCGGCGGCTGAACATGAATATCAACGCAGCTATGACGATCAAGACAAGCGCCATGCCTGTACCGAGTCCGAGAGCCGAACTGCCAAAACCCAGACTGAGTGATGCGGAAGTCCCCGTTTCCTTGCTCAGGAGAAGCCGAGCGGCGGCGACTGAAACGGCGATCGCCAGCAGGATCGCCGGCACAAGCAATATGCCCATCTGCAGGAAGAAGGAGGCGGCCAGGCGGTTGCGGCGCCCTCCGCGTATCCGCCAGAGCAGAGACTGCTGAAGGTGCGCATCCAGGTAGTTCTGGCTGAGCAGCGCCAGTGCATAGACCACGACTAGAACAAGGCTGGCTCCGACCAGTTGGCTCGGGAACTGGTTGACGAGGGTCCTGTCCAGGAAACCCTGGATCGTGTTGTCGAGCGTGGTCATGAACGAGCCTCCGCGCTCGATCACGACCTGTCCTCGCAGGTGGCGCAGGCCATTAACCAGCGCAGGCGCGCCACCAAGCATGAACCGTGCCAGGTCAGCTTGGTAGAGGCGTCCCGCCCGAAAGCTCACGTCGCTTGCGACACCGTTGGCTGCGGCAAGGAACTGGAAGTAGTCCGCGGCGGAGAGCGTCATATCTATGTTGCTCGGACCTGATTGCCAATATCGTTCGTCCGGCTTCGTCGGGCGCCAGGTACCAACAAGCCGAATGCACCACGATCTATCTTTCGGCGTGTTTTGTGTGCCGACGCACGCGACGTCCCCGACGGCCAAGCCGGCTTCAGCTGCCCCTGTCTGTGACAGGGCGACAGGGATCGGACTCTGCACTCCCTTGCCATCAGGCCAGGCCCCGTTCACGAGCGTGGCGTGAGAGAGAAGGTCCGGATAGGATGCTGCCGTCAGGTTGACGTCTCCGGGCGACGCCTTGCCGTTCTGAGTGTTGATCCGAAACGAGCCCGCCCTGGTATATGTGGTTACGAGCTGCAGATCACTGCCAACCTCGCTGTTGACCAACTGAGTTATCCGCTGCTGAAATTCGGCGAACCCGTCTGGACTGGCGATGCGCGGCTCTTCGATGATCACAGCGCCGCTTCCGGTGGCGAGCAACGACTGATAGCCGGCTTGGGCCGCGCCATCTTGGACTAAGCGGAGACACAAGGGAACCGCGAGCGCCAAAGCCAGCGCGATACATTGGGCGAAAGCTAGAGCCTTATGCCCCTTCAGCGCACGCACTGCCAGAGTCCAGAGAGAAATAGCTGCCCGACCGTTAGATACGTGGCGGGGTCGTCGCAAGATCCGAAGCCCGGCGGCGGGCGTCCGCATCCTGCGACTCTACCTAGAATCGATTTACGTGGCGGTTTCACTGGAAGAGGCGGTCAAGCGGCGTCTGCAGGCCGTACCCGATGGACCCGGCGTCTACCTGTTTCGTGACAACAGGAGCCAGGTCATCTACGTCGGCAAAGCCCTGCGCCTTCGCGACCGCCTGCGCCAGTACTTCACGCCAGGTTACGCGCCGACCGCCCAGGTGGCGGAGCTCGTGCGCAAGGCGACGGACTTCGAGTTCGTCACCACGGCCAACGAGGTGGAGGCGCTCGTCCTCGAGAACAGCCTCATCAAGAACTACCGGCCTCGATTCAACATCCGGCTCAAGGACGACAAGAACTATCTCTACCTGAAGCTGCCGGTCACCGAAGCGTTCCCGCGCGTCCACTATTCGCGGCGCGTGCAGAGCGACGGCGCGCTCTACTTCGGCCCGTACACCTCCGCGCAGTCGCTGCGCGGCACGGTCAAGTCGATCCGCCAGCTGCTTCCGTTCAGGACGTGCTCCGACGAGATCTTCAAGCAGGGCAAGGTCTGCCTGGACTTTCACATCAAGCGCTGCCCCGGCCCGTGTGAACGTCGCATCAGCCCCGAGGACTACAAGGCGCGCATCAATGAGGTCGCGATGTTCATGGAGGGCCGCTCGGACCTGCTGGTGCGCGAGCTGAAGGACCGCATGGAGGATTCGGCGACCAGGCTCGACTTCGAGAACGCGGCGCGCTACCGCGACCAGCTGCAGTCGATCGAGCGAATCGCCGACCGGCAGAAGGTCCTGACGCACACCCGCGACGACCAGGACCTCATCGCGTACGCGCGCCATGGTGGCGAGGTGTTCGTCGAGGTCGCGTACGTCCGGCAGGGCAAGATGGTCGGCCACGACGGGCATGCCCTCGACGGCGCCGGCGACGCTACTGAAGGGGAGCTGCTGCGTGGGTTTGTGCTCCAGTACTACGCGAGCGCAACGCATGTGCCGCGGACGGTGATCCTGCCCGGGCCTGTCGACGAGCCCGACCTGCTCACCGGGTGGTTGGGCCAGAAGCGAGGTGGCCCGGTCACCATCGAGGTCCCGCAGCGGGGTCGCAAGCGCGCGCTCGTGTCGCAGCTGGCCGAGACCGCCGCGCAGGAGCTCGAGCAGCTGCGCATCCAGGCCGACTACGACCGCAGCCGGACCGAGCCCATGCTCGCGGCCCTGGCGGAGGCGCTCGAGCTGGAAAGCCCGCCCAAGCGGATCGAGTGCTACGACATCTCCAATATCCAGGGTGATTCGGCGGTCGGGGCGATGGTCGTGTTCGAGGACGGCCGGCCGCGCAACGACCACTACCGTCATTTCAGGATCAAGTTCGTCCCGGGTCCCAACGACTTCGCGATGCTGCAGGAGGTGCTTCGACGGAGGCTGGAGAGGTTGGAGTCGGCGCAGCGTCGGGAGGAAGCCGACGCAGTGGGGGATCGCTCGTTCACGAGCCGGCCGGACCTCATCCTCATCGACGGCGGTCGGGGCCAGCTGAGCGCCGCGCTTGAGGTGCTCGAGGCCGCGGGCTACGCGGACATCCCGACCTTCGCCCTGGCCAAGGAGCGAGAGGAGATCTTCGCGCCCGGGCGCGCGGAGCCGATCGTGCAGGAACGCAACTCGCCCGGGATGTTCCTCGTCCAGCGCATCCGCGACGAGGCTCACCGCTTCGCGATCACGCATCACCGCAAGGTCCGCACGCGTAAGGCGCTGACGTCGCCGCTCGACTCGGTCGAGGGCATCGG
>DATNML010000115.1:0-2994 GCA_035602315.1 Candidatus Dormiibacterota bacterium | reverse complement strand
CAAGGAGGCCGAGCGGCTGCTCAAGGTGACCGAACAGGCGCTCTACGCCGGGATCGACCAGGCGCGCCCGGGCGGGTTCCTCGGGGACGTCTCGTCGGCGATCCAGAAGCACGTCGAGGCGGCCGGCTTCTCGGTCATCCGCCAGTTCGTCGGCCACGGCATCGGCCGCCAGATGCACGAAGACCCCCAGGTGCCGAACTTCGGCACCCCGGGCACCCCACCGAGGCTGAAGGCCGGGATGACCCTCGGGATCGAGCCCATGGTCAACGCCGGCTCCCACGAGGTGTACATGAAGCCGGACGGCTGGACGATCTGCACCGCCGACGGCTCCCTGTCCGCCTACTTCGAGCACACGGTCGCGATCACGGACCGGGGGCCGGTCGTACTGACGGCCAACCCCCTCGCATAAGAATGGTCACTTCCCCGCTCGCGGGGAAGGTGGCGCGCAGCGCCGGATGGGGAGCCCCGACCTTTGGTACAATCGCTGTTCGTGCCCCAACGCCCCTCAATCGTGAAGGGGGTCGTGGTGGAGCCTCTCCCCAACGGCGTATACCGGGTTGAGCTCGAGAACGGGGCGAAAGTCCTGGCTCACGTCGCCGATCGTGCAGGCACCCACTTCACCCGGCTCCTTGCTGGGGACAAGGTGGGCGTCGAGCTTGCGAGCAGCGACCGGTCGCGAGGGCGAATTCGAGAGATTTGGAGATGAAGGTACGTCCGTCAGTCAAGAAGATGTGTCCCAGCTGCAAGGTGATCAAGCGCAACGGGGTGGTCCGCGTGATCTGCTCCAAGACGCCGAAGCACAAGCAAAGGCAGGGGTAAGGAGCTAATGGCGAGAATCGCCGGCGTCGACATACCCCCGCAGAAGCGCGCCGTGATCGCCCTGACCTACATCATGGGCATCGGAAACACGACCGCGCAGAAGCTCATCAAGATGGCGAACATCAACCCCGACACGCGGGTCAAGGACCTCAGCGAAGAGGAGGTCGGCCGGCTCCGCCAGATCATCGACCGGATGGCCACCGCCAAGGAGCTGCTGATCGAGGGTGACCTCCGCCGCGAGGTGGCGCAGAACATCAAGCGAATGACCGAGATCGGCTCCTACCGTGGCTCCCGACACCGCCGCGGCCTTCCCGTCCGCGGCCAGCGTACGCGCACCAACGCCCGGAGCCGCCGCGGTCCGAAGCGCGCTGTGGCCGGCAAGAAGAAGGTCAAAGCAGGCAAGTAATGGCCAAGAAGAAGGTCGTCCGCACCCGCCGGCGGGAGCGCAAGAACGTGGTCAACGGACAGGCTCACATCCAGAGCACGTTCAACAACACGATCATCTCGATCAGCGACATAGAGGGGAACGTGATCTCCTGGGGCTCGGCCGGCGCGCAGGGCTTCAAAGGCAGCCGCAAGTCGACTCCGTTTGCAGCGCAGGTGACCGCAGAGGCGACCGCCAAGAAGGCGCTCGAGCACGGCATGCGCTCGATCGAGGTCTTCGTGCGCGGGCCGGGCGCCGGACGCGAGGCGGCCATTCGTTCATTGCAGGCAACTGGTTTGGAGGTCAGCGCAATCACCGACGTAACACCGATCCCGCACAACGGCTGCCGTCCTCCGAAGCGGCGGAGGGTCTAACCGTGGCCAACTACAGCGGCCCCGTCTGCCGCTTCTGCCGCCGCGAGGGCGCCAAGCTCTACTTGAAAGGCGAGCGGTGCTACACGCCCAAGTGCGCCATCGAGCGCCGCGCCTTCGCGCCCGGCATGCACGGCCAGGCGCGCAAGCGCAAGACGTCGGACTATGGCATCCAGCTGCGCGCCAAGCAGAAGGCACGCCGCATCTACGGCCTGCTCGAGAAGCAGTTCCGCAACTACTTCACCGCTGCGGCCACCGAGCCCGGCGTGACCGGCGTAAACCTGCTCCGCCACCTCGAGCTTCGCCTCGACAACGTGATCTACCGGCTCGGGCTGGGCACTTCGCGCAAGCAGGCCAGGCAGCTCGTCTCGCACCGGCACTTCGAGGTCAACGGAAAGACGGTCAACGTGCCGTCGTACCAGCTCAAGGTGGGGGACGTGCTGAAGGTCAAGCCCGCGAACGGGGTGACCGACGTCGCGCTCGAGTCGTCCAAGGTGCGGCCGGTGCCCTCATGGCTTTCATTCAGCGCGGACGACAAGTCCGCCAAGATCCTCGCCCGACCGGAGCGTCATGAGATGGAGTCGGGCGTAGAGGAACAGTTGATCGTCGAGTTCTATTCACGGTAAAGGGAGTTCCCAATTGGCAATTGACACGCAGATGACCGTCACCCCCCAGGTGCGCAAGCTCGAGACGAGCGCGAACTACGGAAAGTTCGACATCGAGCCGCTCGACCCTGGGTTCGGCACCACGCTCGGCAACACGCTTCGACGCGTGCTGCTTTCGTCGCTTTGGGGCGCGGCAGTCACGTCGATCCAGATCGACGGCGTCGCGCATGAGTTCACCGCCATTCCGCACGTCAAAGAAGACGTGACCGAGGTCATCCTCAACCTCAAGAAGCTGTGCCTCAAGAGCTTCACCGAGGACCCGGTGACCCTGCTGCTCGACGTCAAGGGCCCGGCCGAGGTGCACGCCTCGCACATCCAGGCCTCGTCCGACGTGGAGATCGTCAACCCCGACCTCTACATCTGCACGCTGGCGGCCAAGGGCCACCTCCGGATGGAGCTCAACGTGGAGCGCGGAAAGGGCTACGTACCCGCTGACCGCAACAAGCGCGAGGGCCAGCCCATCGGCGTCATCCCCATCGACGCCATCTTCTCACCGGTCGAGAAGGCCAACTTCACGGTGGAGAAGACCCGTGTCGGCCAGTCGACGGACTACGACCGCCTCTTGATCGAGGTCTGGACGGACGGCACCATGTCGCCCGAGGAAGCAGTCAGCCACGCGGCCGAGCTCTTCACGCAGCACCTGAACCTGTTCGTCAAGTTCCGCGACTCGATCGAGAAGCACGAGGCGGAGCTGCGCGGCGAGAAGGGCAGCCAG
>DATNML010000114.1:0-3742 GCA_035602315.1 Candidatus Dormiibacterota bacterium | reverse complement strand
CCTGGGCCGCCAGATCCACGATGCGCTGAAGCACCATCGGCAGGGACAGCTCTGAGGCAAGGGTGAGCCCGACTTCAAGCAGCACGTCCTTCCGATCCTGCGGGCGTCTCATCCGTGGCGAATCTACGCCATGCCCAGGTTTCATGTCAGCCGGGACTCTTAGCCTCTCACGGGCGCGCCCTGGGTCCTTCTCCAGGCGGGCCTTTGGACCCTACTGGCGGGAGGGACAGGGTGGAAAGCTAGTCCCATGGACAGCACAAGGCGGTTCGAGCGAATCCTGCTCGCCACCGATGGAAGCGACGCCTCCCAGGCTGCCGTCGAGGCAACGATCGCGATCGCAAACTCGCTGACGGCAAGAGTCAGGGTCGCGCACGTCTGGAACCTCGAGCTGAAGCATCGCCACGAGCACCGGGACGTCGAGGTTCGCAGCCAGGCGGAAAACCTGGTCGACGCGACCGTGGAGCGACTGTTTCGCGCGGGCGTGATCGCAGAGCGCGAGATCTGCCGCGCGGACAGCCAGCATGTCGCGGCCGCGATTGCCTGCGCCGCCAAAGCTTTCGGAGCCGACCTCGTCGTCCTCGGTTCCAGGGGCCTCTCGGACTGGCAGTCGCTGACCCAGCCCGGCATCAGCCAGCAGACGATTTGCGGGCTGGACTGCCCAGTGCTGATGGTTCGCGCTGCTGTGAGCGGCGCCTCCGTCGACAGGTCAAAGGTCCTGCTGGCGATCACGACTGGCGACGACCTGGAACCTGGCGTGCGGGCGGCCGTAGCCGTTGGGTCTCCCGACGCTACAGTGATGGTCGCGCACATCGCCCAGTCGATCTTCGCCGTCCACGGGTTCGCCTACCTGGAATCCGGCGAGGAGATCCGCGAGACGATGACCCAAGCCTGCAAGCTGCTCGGCGACGCCGGGGTGAAAGTTCGGGGTGTGGTTGCGCACCAGGGTTCGGTCACCAAGGCGGTGGCCGAGATCGCCACCGACTGGAACGCCGACGTGATCGTGATCGGCTCGAGCCGCATGGGAGACATCGGCAGCCTTTTCCTGGGTTCCGTGTCGCAAGACCTTCTTCACATGACCGAGCCGGCTCTTGCCGGCGAGCGAGCACCGGTATGAACACCCTGCCTCGCCACCGGACCGTTTCGGACGTGATGACAAGCCAGGTTCACGTGGCAGACCCCCTCGCTCCTTTCAAGCTGCTGGTCCGATTGATCGAGGAGAACCGGGTCAGCGCGATTCCGATCGTCGATCAGACGGGCGTTCCGGTCGGCATCGTTTCAGAGTCCGATCTGCTGCTCAAGGAGCGGCGCCTCGAGCTGGAATCGTCACGAGACTTGCTGCATCCTCAGAAGCGCCGTCACGAGCGGGCAAAGGCCGCTGGCACCGTGGCATCGGACGTGATGACCTCTCCCGCGATCACCGTCACTTCCGGGACCAGCCTCAGTGATGCTGCCCGCTTGATGCAGGAGACCAATGTGCGCCGTCTTGTCGTGGTCGACGAACGAGGCCGGATCGCCGGCATCGTGAGCCGAAGCGACCTGCTGCAGGTCTACCTTCGGTCGGACGAAGAGCTGCGTGAAGAGATCGCCGGCAAGTTGATTCCCCTTCTGATGCCATCGGATGACGCCATCAAAGTCGACGTGAGCTGGAACATCGCCACTCTTTCGGGCGAGGTCGAAAGAAAGAGCGATGCCGAGATTTTGACCCGCTTGACGAACGAGCTTGACGGTGTGGTCGCCGTGGTGGATCAGCTCAGCTACCGCTGGGACGATACGGTTGTCGCGCCGATCGAGTCGGTCTCGCTCAACCGCAGTTTCAGGGGCATCTAAGAAACTCCTTCCCGAGCTGGGTCCTGTCCCGAAACCCACGGGTCTTTCGGCCCTCGAGCGGCGCCGCTGACAGGAACAGGCTGGAGACCGGCGACACACGCCGCCAGCTCAGTCCCTTTACACATCAAGAAGAGGTAACACCATGAAAGCACTCGTCTATCACGGCCCTGGACAGAAGTCCTGGGACACCGTGCCCAACCCGACCATTCAGTCGCCGACCGATGCCATCGTAAAAATCGACACCACCACGATTTGCGGAAGCGACCTTCACATCCTCAAGGGCGATGTGCCTTCGTGCAAGCCAGGCACCACCCTCGGCCACGAGGCGGTAGGCACCATCGTCGAGACCGGCGCCGCCGTCACCAAGTTTCAGATCGGAGACCACGTCCTGGTTTCCTGCATCACCTCGTGTGGCAGCTGCCGGTTCTGCAAGGAGGCCCGCTACGGCCAGTGCACGGGCGGCGGTGGCTGGATCTTCGGCCACCTCATCAACGGGCTTCAGGCGGAATACGCGCGCGTCCCATTCGCGGACAACTCGCTTTACAAGGTTCCGTCTGGACTCACCGACGAGCAGGTCCTGTTCCTGTCGGACATCCTTCCGACCTCCTTCGAGGTTGGCGTGCAGAACGGCCGTGTGCGACCGGGCGACACCGTGGCCATCGTGGGCGCGGGTCCGATCGGCCTGTCGGCGGTCATGACCGCGAAGCTGTACACACCAGCTCGGATCGTCGTGATCGACCTCGACGACGGACGCCTGGCGAAGGCCAAGGAGTTCGGCGCTGACGTCACCATCAACAACGGCCGCGAGGACGCGGTCAAGCGGGTTTTCGAGCTGACGGGCGGCCTTGGAGCCGACGTCGCCGTCGAGGCGGTCGGAGTCCCGGCCACCTTCGAGCTCGCCGCAGAGCTGATCCGAGCCGGAGGGACGCTCGCCAACGTGGGCGTTCACGGCAAGCCGGCAACCCTTCACCTGGAGAAGCTCTGGATCAAGGACGTCACCATCACCACCGGGCTGGTGGACACGCGCACCATCCCACAGCTGCTGTCCCTGATCGAGGGCGGCAGGCTCGACCCCACCGTGCTGGCCACCCATCGGTTCTCGCTGGACGAGACCATGAAGGCCTACGACGTGTTCGCCGACGCGGCGAAGACCCACGCACTGAAGGTCGTTCTCACCGGCACTCCAGTCTCTAGCGACAAGAAGTCGAGGGTCGCCGTAACAGCCTCGGCTTAAGTCAATGCCGGACGGGGCGCCTCGCCCCGTCCGGTGCCCTTGGGCATAGGGCCTAACGGCACTACCGAGCGCACTCCCTGGGACCAACACTGACAAGGTGCTTGAACTAGGCGCCGGCACCCGGACACCGGTGGATAAGCTGCCCGCGGTGGGTACTGTCCGCACGGTCCGTCACCGGAGCCAGCGGGCCGGATGGTTGCGCGCAGCCGTACTCGGCGCCAATGACGGAATCGTTTCGGTGGCCAGCGTTGCCATCGGCGTGATTGCATCCGGAGCCTCGACCAGCTTCGTGCTGACGGCTGCCATCGCCGCATTGGTCGCCGGTGCCATGGCCATGGCCGCCGGCGAGTACGTATCCGTCAGCTCGCAGCGAGACACCGAGCGAGCCGATCTCAACCAGGAGCGTGGAGAGCTCCAGGCGCACCCCGAGGGTGAGCAGCGGGAGCTGGCCGCGATCTACGTCAACCGCGGGCTTTCCGCTGAGCTGGCCGGCAAGGTCGCCGAAGCGCTGACGGTTTCTGACGCGCTCGGCGCCCATGCCCGCGACGAGCTTGGCCTGGCCGGCATCCTGGCTCGACCGGTGCAGGCAGCGATCTATTCAGCTCTGAGCTTCACTGCAGGCGCGCTGCTGCCGATTCTCGCCTGCCTACTGGTCCCTGGTGGGGCGCGGACGCCGGCGGT
>DATNML010000113.1:0-4872 GCA_035602315.1 Candidatus Dormiibacterota bacterium | reverse complement strand
CGCCTCGGTGGCCGGGTTGAGCCGGCGCTCGCGGGCGATCGCGTTGCCCGGGAGCTGGTGGATGCCGATGAACACGATTGAGGACACCACGATGGCGGTGAACGTAATCAGCAGGAGCCGCTGACTGGCGTAAATGAGGGTGCCTCGGCTCATTTCCTCCTCGTCGAACGATACAGCAGGAAGGGGGTCCGCACAAATTGCGAACCCCCCTCTTATGAACTCGAAACTAACGGTTTAGTGCGTGAGGAGCCGGATCCCCTCCCAGTTGTAGTCATACAAACCGTTGTAGCCGGCGCCCTTGGTGTAGCTCTGGGTCAGGTAGGTCTGGGTGCCGTAGAAGAGGGTCATCCAAACCACGTCGTTGACCAGCATCTTGCCGGCGTTGATGTAGTCGGCGGTCGCCTGGTCGAGCGACTTGACGTCGGCGGCGGACACGATGGTGTCCATTGCCGGGTTGCAGTAGGCCTCGTCGCCGCCGCGGCCGATCGGTGCCTGCGCGCAAGTGAACAGGTTGTCGAACCAGTCCTGGGGGTGGTTGTAGTCGGCGCCCCAGCTCGCGCGTCCGATAATCGGGAGCTTCTGCTGGCGGTCGCGCTGTAGGGTCGGGAAGTCAGATGGGGCTAGCTTGACGTCGATGCCAAGGTTCGCCTTCCACTGAGCCTGCAGGTTGGCATAGACCTTGTCGTTGCCCGCGCTCGAGTTGTAGCGGATCTCTAGGCCCTTGACCTTGCTGCCGGTCGGGTCCCACTTCGTGTACAGGGCCTTGGCGGCGGCCGCGTCGAACTTCGCGTTGGGGTCGGTGTTGTCGCCGATGTAACCCGCCAGGCCCTTGCTGATCGGACCGCCGGTCGCCGGCTGACAGGTAGCCCCGTGCGCGCACGCGATGTCGGCCAGCTGTGTGCGGTCGATGGCCATTGAGAACGCCTTGCGTCCGTCCAGGCCGGGGTCGCTCGCGTTGGTCGTGTCCTGGCCGGGCGTAGCCCCTGGCTTGGATGCGAAGGGGCCTCTGACGAAGTTGAAGCCGACGCCCGTCGTGCGGGAAGCTGGATAGATGTTGAGCAGCTTGACCTTGGTCGGGTCGGCCTTGTAGCGAAGGATGTCGTCCGGCCCGGGTGGCTGATTGGCCATACCGACGAGCTCGTAGCCGCCGGACTCGAACTTCTTAACGCGGGAGACATCGTCGATTCCGATATCGACGTGCACGCCGGTCAGCTTGCCAGTGTCGCCGCCCCACCAGTTCTTGACGGGCGCAAAGTCCATCGACTGCTTGGGGGTGCGTGCGGTCAGCTTCCACGGGCCGCTGCCGATGTAGGTCGAGGGCGACTCGGTCCAGTGGTCGTCACCGGCCGCGGTGATCACCTTCTGGTCGAGGACCTCGGCTGCAGTAGGCATTGCCAGCTGGGTCAGCCAGTAGCCGGCAGGCGCATTGAGCTGCGCCTTGAGGGTGTAGGCGTCTGGCGCGCTCAGACCGGAGATCGTGGTCGCCTTGCCACTCTCGACGTCGGCGGCTCCTTTGAGCGCCTCGAGGTTGCTCGCGTACGCGTCATTCAGCCGGAGCGTACGGGTCCAGCTGTAGATCCAGTCAGCGGAAGTGACCTTGTCGCCGTTCGAGAAGACCACGTCGTGCCGAAGCGCGAAGGTCCATGTCAGGCCATCGGCCGAGATGGTTGGCAGAGCGCTTGCGCCGTCGGGCTGGATCTTGAGGTTGTTGTCGAAGCGGTAGAGCCCCGTAAACACCTCATTGAGGAACGTGATGTCGACGGCCGAACTCACGTGGGCGGGGTCCAGGCTGGTGATGTCGTTCTGGAGCCCGATACGTAGGGTCTGGTCGGAGGCCAGCGTCTCTGAAGTGCCCCCGCCGCCGCCGCCACCACAAGCGGCCGCTAATGTCAATGCTCCCAACGCCACGGCGAGGGAACGAAACGTGGAGCTTCGCGTCATACAACCTCCTCACGGAACACGTCGCGAGGAAGGCGCGCATCCAGGTGCCTTCCCCAACAATCCATCGCCCTCTTCCCGGCGGACCGGGGCGAGAGTGCGCCGGCGACGGACTCAGCCATCCAGGATGGCACCCGCTACTCCACGCCTATCTTGGGGCTTGGGCCCCCGCCCGGTCAAGTTCCAGACGCCATCCTCGCGACCTGGGGGTTGGTCGGCTTTCGCAGCGTGCCATGATCGCCAGGTGGGGCCAAGCAACCGAGGGATGCGCCGGCAGGAGGGTCGTGCGAAGGTCGAGGGGTCGACCACCTTCACCGCCGATCTCGACCTGCCCGGGCTCCTGCATGTCCAGCTCGTGCTCAGCCACCTGCCGAGCGCCCGAGTGCGGAGTATCGATACGAGCGCCGCCCGCTCCGCTCCAGGGGTCGTGGACGTCGTCACCGGCGCCGATCTCCCCGAGGTCGAGGCCGCCGGACCCGACAAGCCCCTGGCCATCGATCGCGTCTTCTATTCCGGCCAGCCCGTGGCTGCGGTGATCGCCGAGACCGAGACCGCCGCCGCGGACGCGGCAGCCCTGATCGTGGTCGATCTCGAGGAGCTGCCGGTCGTCGCCGGTCCCGAGCAGGCCATGAAGGACGACGCCCCCGAGGTGCTCGAGTCGGACGCCGAAGGCTCCGAAGGCGATGCTTCCATGCACGGCGCGGCAACCGAGTCGGAGTCGGAGTCTGTGGAGCGGCCGCGCAACGTTAGCTCGGTGGCTTCTTACAAGCGCGGCGACGTGGAATCCGGCCTGGCCACGGCAGATGCGATCGTCAAGGCGACGTACGGGCTCGCCCGCGTGCATCACTCCTTCATCGAGCCTCACGTCTCGGTCGTGCGGCCCGAGCCTGGAGGAGGTGTCACCATCTGGGCGCCGACCCAGGGTCCGTTCGCCGTGCGGGACGAGATCGCCAAGGTGATCGACGCGGCTCCGCACGAGGTTCGCGTCATCTCTATGCCGGTCGGTGGCGGCTTCGGCGGAAAGGTCATGCTGCTGGAGACGCTGCTCGTTTTGCTGGCGCGCAGGGTGCGCCGCCCTGTACGCCTGGCGCTGACGCGGCAGCAGGAGTTCTTGCTGGGCCACCCTGCCCCGGCTGCACGCTTTGACCTGGAGCTCGGCGCGAAGCGTGATGGCACGCTAGTCGCGCTGCGCGCCCGCTACGACTACGACAACGGCGCCTCCGGCGGCTGGCACGCAGGGATCACGGGTTCGTTCCTGGGCGGCACTTACCGCATTCCGAACTTCGAGATCACAGGCTTCGAGGTCGCGACCAACAAGACGCCGGCAGACGCGTATCGCGCGCCGGGCGCGCCGCAGGCCTACTTCGCGCTGGAGTCGGCGATGGACGAACTGGCGATCGAGCTGGGGATCGACCCGATCGAGCTCCGACTGCACAACGCGTCGCGCGAAGGCGATCTCAATGCGGACGAAGAGCCATGGCCGCGGATCGCGATGGTCGAGTGCCTCGAGGCAGCTCGTCGCCATCCGGTGTACACGGCGCCCGCCGGCCCGGGTGAGGGCGTCGGGATCGCCCTCGGGTGCTGGGGCGGCGCCCGCTCGCCGGCCGCGGCGGGTTGTCGCGTCGAGCCCGACGGCACGGTCTCGATCCTCATCGGGTCGCCCGACATCAGCGGATCGTCCACCGGGCTCGCGATGATCGCCGCCGAGGCGTTCGGGATCGCGCCCGAGAAGGTTCGCGTGACCGTTGGGGACACGAGCTACGCGCCGCAGGGGCCGATGGCGGCAGGCAGCCAGGTCACCTACAGCGTGGGCGGAGCGGTCTACGAGGCCGCGCTCGAGGCAAGGCGCCAGCTGCTCGAGATTGCCACCGATGAGCTCGAGGCGGCGCCCGAGGACCTCGAGATCGTCGACGGACACGTCGCGGTCAAGGGCGTGCCGGATCGGTTCGTCGAGATCACGCGCCTGGTGGCGATGAGCACCGAGTTCATGGGGCGTCACCGGCCGATTCAGTCCATGGGACGTTCGGCGGTGCAGAGCGCGTCACCATCATTCACCGTGCACATCGCCCGAGTTCGCACTGACGCGGAGACGGGCGCTTTCCAGCTGACGGGCTACGCGGCGATCCAGGACGTTGGGCGCGCGATCAACCCGCCGGAGGCTCAAGGCCAGGTCCATGGCGGCGCCGTCCAGTCGCTGGGTCGCGCGCTGGGCGAGCAGCTCTTCTACGACTCAGACGGCCAGCTCAGGAGCGGCAGCTTCCTCGACTACGAGCTGCCTACGGCCGACCAGGTGCCTCACATCGACGTCGAGCTGGTGGAGGTTCCATCCCCGGTTGGGCCGCTGGGGGCGAAAGGAGTCGGCGAGCCGCCCGCGATCCCCGGTGCGGCTGCGCTGGCCAACGCGCTGGCAAGGGCGACGGGCATTCGCGTTCGCGAGGTTCCCATCGACCGATCGAAGCTGGTGGCGGCGAGCTCGTCGCGCTGATCGTGGGCGAGGGAAAGGGCGGCGGAGCCTCGCCGCTGCGCGCATACGTCTCACGAACCCTTCCCGACTACGCACCCATCCTGGTCTGCAACCGCGCGCCTCGTGAGCCAAAGCCGGAGGGCGGCTTCGCGCGCGGGTCAGGAGGCGTGATCACCGCGCTGCTCACGATGGCGGAAGCGACTGGGGCGGACTGGGTCGCCTGCGCCCGCAACGATGCCGAACGCGAGCTCGCGGCCAAGGACGGCGCGCCGATGACGGTCCCTCTGTTGCAGTCGACCGGCCGCCTGCACTACGCGACGCCGACGCGTGAGCAGTACGACATGTACTACGGCGTGATCGCAAACCCGGTGCTGTGGTTCATCCAGCACTATCTATGGGACCTGGGCAACGAGCCTGTGATCGACCAGCGCATACACGAGGCCTGGTCGGAAGGCTATGTCGAGGTGAAC
>DATNML010000112.1:0-31130 GCA_035602315.1 Candidatus Dormiibacterota bacterium | reverse complement strand
CGGGGCGCGGGTGATGGCCACCAGCCGGTCGGAGCTCAAGCGCCGGCGCGCCCTCGAGCTCGGCGCGGAGGCGGTTTTCGATTCGGCAGACTTCAGCCATGCCGTGCGCCGCGCCACCGGAGACGGGGTCGACGTCGTCTTCGAGCACGTTGGTCCGGCCACGCTCGAAGAGTCGATGCGCTCGCTGGCCTTGGGCGGGCGCATCGTCACTTGCGGCTCGACCTCGGGTGTGAAGGCGGAGATCAGCATGCCGAGACTTTTCTTTCGCCACGCGGGGCTGCTTGGGTCCACGATGGGCAATGCGGGCGAGTTCGAGGCGGTGCTGAAAGCGATCGATGGCGGCCTGAGGCCGGTAGTCGACAGCGTCCATTCGTTGTCGGACGTAGAGGGCGCATTGAGGCGCCTCGACGCGGCGGAGCAATTTGGGAAGGTCGTGCTGTCGGTTCAGTAATCGGTGAGGAGATGATTCGGTCATGAAAGGCTTCAAGGCATTCCTGCTGCGGGGCAACGTCGTGGACCTGGCGATCGGCGTCGTGATTGGCATTGCATTCGGCGTGGTCGTAACGGCCTTCGTGAAAGACCTCGTGACGCCGCTGATCGCAGCCCTGTTCGGCAAACCCGACTTTGGTGCCCTGACCTTCACGATCAACAACAGCAAGTTCCTGTACGGCGACTTCGTCAACGCCGTCCTCGCGTTCCTGATCGTCGCCGCCGTCATCTACTTCTTCGTGGTGGTGCCGTATTCAGCGCTCCTAGCGCGCTCGCGCAAGGAGCCGCCTGCCGACCCCACGACGAAGAAGTGCACGGAGTGCTTGAGCGAGATCCCGATCGACGCGCGGCGATGCGCCTTCTGCACCGAGCCCCAGCCGGTCTAGCCCGCGGGGACCGCCCACACCTTCGAGGCCGTCTCGTGACTCAGGGTCACCTCCCGTTTTGCCACGCGCACTCGCATCGTCTTCCCCACCTCGTCGGTCTCGATCACTGTGATCTCGCGCCCCGGCGTGAGATCCCGCTTGTGCAGGTACGCCAGCAGGAGGGGCGCTTCGCGCTCAGCCACCTCCGAGACTCGCGAGATGGCGGCGCGGACGCCGGCCTCGAGGCTGGCCAGCCTCGCCTCACGCGGCGCCGCCTCCGAATAACCCGGGATGGGGTTGCCGTGCGGGCACGTGGTGGGCCGCCCCAGCACCTCGTAAAGGCGTTTCTCGACCACGTCGGACACCGCGTGCTCCAGCCGGGCGGCCTCGGTATCGGCTGTGACCCAGTCGAGGCCAAGGCCGTCGGTCAGCCAGCGTTCCATGATCCGGTGCCTTCGCACGATCGCCTCGGCCATGCGGCGTCCCTTCGCGGTGAGCTCGATCTCCTTGCGCCGGTTCATCCGGACCATGCCGTAGCCGGTCATCCGCCGGACCGCCACCGTCACGGTTGGCCGGCTCACGCCCAGCCAGTCCGCCAGCCGCGCGCTGCGGAGGGGCTCGCCCTCCGACCACATGTAATAGATGGCTTCCAGGTAGTGCGACACCACCTCGGAAGGCGGCTGCGACCCGGCGTTAGACTTATCTAATCGCACCTTTTGCACGTACTAACCACCCACTATGAACCAAGCGACGACCGTTCTACTCGGTGCGATTGCCGGAGCCACCATTTTCCTCGGCCTTCCGGTGGCGCGGCTCCGGGGGCTGCCGAAGGGCGTCCAGGGCTTCCTCAACGCGTTTGCCACCGGAATCCTGGTGTTCCTGCTCTGGGACATCCTCGCGCACGCCGGTGCACCCGCCACGGTGGCACTCGAGCTGGGCCAGCGCGGATCCTTCGCCGCCATGGTACTCATCTTCGCCATCGGCATCGGGGCCGGGCTCCTCGGCCTCGTTTACTTCAACCGCACCGTCTTCAGCCACCTCAGGCACGGCACCGCGAACCCAAGCCCGCAGTCGCTGTCGCTCGCCATCGCCACCGGGCTGGGACTGCACAACCTCTCTGAAGGCCTGGCGATCGGCGAGTCCGCTCACGTCGGAGCGATCGCTTTCACCGGGGTGCTCGCCGTCGGCTTCGCCCTGCACAACATCACAGAGGGATTTGGGATCGCGGCGCCGATGACCACCGACACGAAGCAGGCCTCATGGCGGTTTCTCGCGCTCGCCGGCCTGATCGGCGGAGGCCCCACCTTTGTGGGGACGTGGATCGGCTACCTGGCGAGCTCGCCTTACTTCTCGGTGGCGTTCCTGGCGGTCGCGGCCGGCGCGCTTCTATACGTGCTGAACGAGCTGTTCAACCTCGGCCGCAAGCTCACCTCGCCGCCGGCGTTCGCCTGGGGACTGCTGCTGGGCTTTCTGACCGCCTACGGCACCGACCTCGCGCTCACGGTCGTGAGCCGCGCCTAGCTCTTAGCTGGCGTAATCGAAGTCGGCCGTCCCATCCCCGTCAGGTTCGATGTCCTGCCAGTCGGGGTAGCGCCAGCGGAAGAGCCGCTCCTGGACCTCGAAAAGGCTGTCCAGCGTGTCCTGGACCTGGCCGCCGTCGCGCAGCGGCTCGCGCACGTGGCCGGGCATCGTCTCGACCACCTCGCGCAGCTCGGCCCGCACCGGCGCCGGCACCGTCTTGACCCCGTCGCGGTTCATCTCCTCGAGCCGCCAGAGCACCCTGTCGGTGGCCTCCAGCATGCGCTGAAAGGCGTACCGGCGCCGGTTCTGACGGCGAAGGGCGGTCTCCTGCTGCTCGATTCGGCTGCTCGTGTGGTCGATCATGCTCAGCTACCTTTCTTAGCTTACCCGCTCCCGCAAGTTCCCAAAGAGGCGATTTGACCGATTTTCTGGGCCGACTCGAACACCTGTTCACCCCGATCGACCGCTGGGGCGAGTTCAGGAAGGGCGCCCGCCGGGCCGCCGTGGTCTTCGTGCTCTACCAGCACGGCGGCCGCTGGATGGTGCCGTTTGTACGCCGCCGCGCAGACCTGAGGGACCACCCGGGGCAGGTCGCACTGCCTGGCGGCGGGGTCCAGGCGGGCGAGTCGGCCTGGGAGGCCGCCCAGCGCGAGGTCCAGGAGGAGATCGGGGTCCCGCTCGGTGGACTGACCCCCCTCGGCGCCGGAGACCCCATCTACGCCGCAGTCTCGAACTTCTCGGTGGTGCCTTTCGTGGCCCACCTCGCCGATCCGGTCCTGCCCTTCGTCCACGACGAGGACGAGCTGGACGGAGTGCTCGCCATCCCGCTCGAGCGCCTGCTCGACGACAGCGCCTGGCTTGATTCGGCCGATCCCTGGCGGTTCCGCTATCTCGCCCATGAGGAGAGCGTCGTGTGGGGTCTCACCGAACGGATCGTGGCCGGGCTCGCGCCGAAGCTCAGGCAAGCGCTCGTCGAAGGTCAAAGCCCGGATCCGCCAGCTGATCCACGGTGACGCGAGCCCGCTCCTGCATGACCCGGCGGGCGCGAGCCACTGTGTGATGGTCGTTGATGCCCGCAGCGGCGACCAGGTGTCCCTGCGTTCGATAGAAGAAAGTGAAGGGTGGCGAACCCAACTCGCCGCGGTTCACGACTTCGTCCCATTGCAATCCGGCCCCGACATACTGCAGGTTGAGCTCGTACTGGTCGGACCAGAACCAGGGCACCTCGTCGTAGGGTTCACCGGCTCCGGCCATCGCGCGGCCGACCGCGAAGCCCTGCCGCTGCGCGGTCTGGAAGTGCTCGACGCGAATCCTCGCTTCGTACAGCGGGCTCCAGAAACGCGTCACGTCGCCCGCCGCGAAAACGCCTGGCGCCGAGGTGCGTCCGAGCTCGTCGACCACGATGCCCTGCTCCACCTGCAAGCCGGCGCGTTCGGCCAGCTCGGTGCGCGGCACCGATCCAATGCCAACCACAACCGGCGCGGACAGCTGGGGCAGCGTCTCGACTCCGAGGTGCATGTCGACGCCGTTCGCTCGATGGACCGCGGCAAGATACATGCCCAGCTCATCGCCCACCACGCGGACGAGCGGTTGAGCGAGTGATTCGTAAACATGAACCGGACAGCGCTTCAGTCTCGCCGCCGCTGCGACCTCGCAACCGATGAAGCCCGCTCCGATGACGTTGATGCTGGCTCGTCGCAAGAGCTCAGGACCCAGCACGTCGGCGTCGGCCAGCTCACGCAGGTAGATGCCTTTTTCGTAGCCAGGCAATCGCCGAGCTGACGACCCGGTCGCAATGCACAGCACATCCCACGGAATCGTTCCGCCCGACTCGAGCGCGACCGAATGGCGCTCGATGCCAAGCGCCACGACCCGCTCACCGAGTCTCAGCTCAATTTGAAGCTCGGGATACTGCTCGGCCGGCCGCAGGCCCAACTTTTCCCGCGGCACCGTGCCCCGCAGGTATCCCTTGGAAAGATGAGGGCGTTCGTACGGCAGCACCGGCTCGGCTCCGACCAGGACGATCTCACCGGCGAATCCAGCGTCCCTGAGTCCCGCGGCGACGGCGTCTCCGGCCGGGCCGCCGCCGACGATCAGCGCTCGGGTCGTGTCTTCAAATCCCCCGGTTTTCCAAGTCACGCAAGCTGCGCAGCGACCAGAGCAGGTACCCGCCGAGCACCACGACCGCGAAGGCGTATGCGGTCACCAGGTAGATCACTGGACCGGCTCGGCCTCGCCCGCACTGACCGCGGCCAGGACCTTGGCCGTCTCAGGCACCGGTCCGTCGGCCAGCGTTTCGATGCGATAGCGGATCGCGATCATCACCGCCGCCAGGACCAGCGTGCACGCCATCGTGAAAAGGAAGGTCGCGAGCATCTCCGGCGGAAGCGCGTCGTTGACGATGATCGACCCTGGGTGCTGGGTGCGCCACCACGTGACGCTGAAATGCACCACCGGCACGTCGATGAACCCGAAGATGCCGACGACTGCCGCAAAGCGCGCCGCCTGGCGGCCAGGTTCGGCGAGCTGCCGCACCAGCAGGTACCCCGCATAGATGATCCACAGCACCAGGGTCGACGTCAGGCGTGCATCCCAGGTCCAGAACGTGCCCCAGATCGGCTTGGCCCAGATCATGCCCATGACGAGCGTGACGGTGGTGAACACAAGGCCGACCAGGGCCCCCGCCCGCGCAAACCGGTCGGCGACGAGGCTCCCGTTGCGCAGGTAGATCGCCCCGCCGACCAGCACCACCGCGAAACATCCGTAGGCCGCGATGGCTGAGCTCACGTGTAGGTAGAAGATCCGCTGCACGGGTCCCTGGAGCGCGTCGGTCGGCGCGTACAGGAAGATCGCAGCAGCCGCCAGCAGCATCAGCGCAACCGCGGCCGCGGCCGCCTTCTCGAACCTATTCATCCAGGACGAACCGTGCCGCCAACGACGTGAGCACGACGAAAAGTATGTCGAAGTCCACGAGCAGGCCGATGGCCTGGTCGGAGCTCCCGCTGCCCCCCATCGCGACCTGAACCGCCTGGCCGCCCGCGACGATAAACGGTATGAAGAGCGGCAGCGTGAGCAGGGGAAGCAGGAGCTCTCGAGCGCGGACACGAGCGACCATGGCTGCAAACAAGCATCCAACCGCGGCCATGCCGATCGTGGCCAGCAGCACGGCGAGGACGATTTGCGCCGTCAGCGGCGTACCGAAGAAAAGCGTCAGCGCCGGCAGCAGCACCACCTCGCAGCCGACAAGCAGCAGAGTCGCAGCGATTGCCTTGCCGGCGAAGATCGCCACCGGCGACGCAGGCGTCATGAGCATCGCCTCGAGCGAGGACTGTTCGCGCTCGGCAGCGAAAGCACGACCGAAGGCGACCAACCCCGCGAACACCAGGGCCAGCCAAAGCACGCCGGGCGCGATCGACGGTGCGTTGTGGGCATCGATCTGGAAACCGAAGTTGGCGATGACGAGGGCGAGGACCACGAACTGGGCCAGCGCCGGCACCAGCTCGCGGGTGCGCCACTCCGACGTGAGGTCTTTGCGCGCGACGGCGAGCGCGATCGCGATGGTGTTGTTCATTTCACGACGTGCAGCCGTGTGGCTGTGCCCAAAGACCGTCCGTGCCGCAGGACGAGCGTCCGCCGGCACAGCTTGTTCGCCAGGGCGTGGTCATGCGTCGCGAGCACGACCGTCCGGTCGCGCATCACGGCCGCCAGCAGCTCGGGTCCGTCCGTGCCGAGACTCGAGTCGGGCTCGTCGAGCACGAGGAGCTTGGGGTCGTGGAGGATCGCGCGGCCGATGGCGAGGCGCTGCTGCATGCCGCGGGACAGCTGGCCGGCCGGGCGGCCGGCGACCTCGGTGAGGCCGACCAGGCTGAGCGTCTCGGCGACGCGGGCACGGCTGACGTCCTGAAGCGTGCAGAAGAACTCCAGGTTCTCTTTCGCGGTCAGGGCGGGGTAAAGCCCGGGCGCATGCGCGACGAAGCCGATCTTCCGCCGCAATCGCCGCCGCTCCCGCAGGGCGTCCAACCCCATGATCTCGAGCCGGCCGGAGGTCGGCCGGGCAGCCGTGGCCAGGATGCGCAGCAGGGTTGTCTTACCCGCGCCGTTCTCACCGAGCACCGCCATGTGCTCGCCCGCGTCAAGAGCCAGGTCGATCGACTCCAGCGCGACGTCTCGACCGAACCAGTGGGTCAGCCCATCCGCGACCAGGATGCTCATCTGCTGTCTTCTAATCCTCTTGCGGCGGCGTCTTGATCAGCGGCCACAGCACGAACGGGCCCACCCCGAACAGGAGCAGTGTGGCGACGATCAGCGCCATCTAACTCGGTACCGAGGCAGGAACTCGGCGCCTCACCGCCTCGACGGCCGGCGCCCTTTCTCCGATGTTGCCCAGCAACACGCCGAGGATGATGATCGCTCCGCCGGCCCAGATCCAGCTCACAAGCGGATTGACGAAGACTCGAAACGACGCCGCTCCTGCGTCCCCGGCACCCGCGAGGACGACGTAGACGTCGGCCAGGGGGGTGGTGCTGATCGCGACGCGGGTCAGTGACTGGCCGCCCAGGCCCGCATAGGTGGCTCGAGCAGGCTCGAGGGTCGCATCGCCGAACCGCATGGCGCCGACCAGCTCGCTGTGGTCTGCCAGCTGGCGCTGCTCCGACCCAAGATAGGTCAGCGTGTAGCCCCCGACGGTGACCTGCTGGCCCGGTGCGAGCGTCACGTCCCTCTCCTGCTGCCAGAAGTGAGAGGCCGCGATGCCGGTCACCAGCACGGCGAGACCGAGGTGCGCCAGGTAGGCGCCGTACCTCCGCCGCTTGCGCACCAGGAGGGCCGGGAGCCGCGACCAGCCGCGGACGAGCCGCGCGTACTGCGTGAGGCAGGTGGCCGCGACGGCAGCGATCAGCGGAAGCGCGACGAGGGCGGGAATCGAACGGACTCCAGCGATGAGGAGGAGCGCGATTGCGATCGCGACCGTGGCCGCCGGCCAGATCAGCGCGCGTCTTGACGGCAACCCCGCGGCGCGCCGCCACGGCAGCAGCGGACCGACGGCCATCAACGCGAGGATGACGACGAACAGCGGCCCGGCCGCCCGCTCGTAGTAGGAAGCTCCCACCACCCGCTGCTGCCCCAGCATGCCCGAGACAAGCGGCAGCACGGTGCCCCAGAAGACCACCACCACGACCCCCACCAGGAGCAGGTTCTGCAGCACGAAAGCCCCCTCGCGCGAAACGGGCGCGATCGGTTGCGCCGCTCCACCGAGGCTGCTCGAGCGGACCGCGAGCAGCACGGCGGAAAACACGATGCAGACGAACAGGAAGGCCAGGAACCACGGACCGATCGCGCTGATCGCGAACGTATGGACCGACGGCACAACGCCGCTGCGCACGATGAACGTGCCGAACACGACCAGGAGGAAGGCGACGATGACCAGGCTGAAGTTCCACGCGCGCAGCCGTCCTCGTGATTCCTGCACCTGTGAGGAGTGCAGGTAGGCGGTGGTGGCGAGCCATGGCATCAGGGCGACGTTCTCGACCGGGTCCCAACCCCAGTATCCGCCCCATCCGAGGACGTGATACGCCCACCACATGCCGAGGACGAGGCCAGTGGTCTGGAGGCTCCACGCCATGAGGGCGAACCGGCGAGTGTGCGCGATCCAGGCCGTATCGGGCCGTCCCGCGATGAGCGCGGCCGCGGCGAAGCTGAACGGTATGGCAAACGACGCGAACCCGGCGAGCACGACCGGCGGATGGATCAGCATCCCACCGTCACGCAGCACCGGGTTGAGCCCAAGGCCGTCCGGTGGTGTGATCGACAGGAGGTCGAACGGGCTCGCCACCATCACGAGTACCACGAGGAAGAAGCTCACGATCGCGGCCATGACGCCGGCGGCGTAGGCCGCAAGTCTCAGGCCGAGCGAGGCGCTCGCCACGAGCGACACGCTGCCCAGGATGCCGAGCACCGTCGCCCAGTAGAGGAGCGATCCCTCCTGCCCGCCGTAGAACCCGGCCGCGACCAGGGCGATCGGCGTCGAAAGATCGGTGTGCTCGGTGACGTAGGCGAGCGAGAAATCGTGGCTCAATAGCGCCCACTCGAGCACCGCACCCGCCACGACCATCATCGCCGCGGCCGCATAGAAAGCTCGGCGTCCAACCTGGACCATCACGCCGTTTTGCTGCCAGCCCGCCCAGAAGGAGAGCACCGCGGAAAAGGCGCCCAGTACGAGCGCCGCGAGCAGGGCGCCGGCGCCCAGGTAGCCGAGGATCACGCGTTCACTGGGTGTACGTGGTGGTCGAGAACCGCGAGGGGCACTTGGCGAGCACGGTGCGGGCGTGGAACACCCCATCCTTGCCGAGCCTGCCTTCGGCGACCACGGTGATGCCCGGTTTGAAGATGTCCGGCAGCGTTCCCGTGTAATCGACCGGCACCGCAGCGGTCGCGTCCTTCTCGGTGAACGTCACGTGGAGCCCGCCGTTGCTCTTCAACACGTCGTCCTGGACGACACCTGCGACGCGCACGTCGCCGCTGTTGGCATGCGAAGGCAGCTCGCTCACCGTGAGGTAGTACTCGGCCGAGCCGCCGGAGGCCGTGTAGATCAGGTAGCCGACGCACGCTGCGACGACCAGCGCCGGGAGCGCCCACTTGATCATGACGCGATCAAAGCCAGGTAGTGATTGAGAGTGGTGGTGTCGAGTGGACCGGAAAACGAGGCCGCCACGTGCCCTCCCGAATCGATGAAGAACGTGGCCGGCAGCCCGGCGACCCCGTACGCCTGATAGCTGCCCTCGACGATCGGCCCGGCGGGATACGGATGTCCGTGGCTGGCCTCGAAGCTGGTGAAACCGGCCGCGGTGTCCTGGTTGTCAGCCCCTATGAAGGCCACCGCCGGATGCGCCGCCGCTCCATCTGAGAGGACCGGCAGCTCCTGGATGCACGGCGCGCACCACGACGCCCAGAAGTTCAGCACGACCGGCTTGCCCTGCAGCTCCCAGACACGGACCTGCTGCCCGGCCTGGGTCTGGATCGCGAGCCGCGGCGCGGTCTTTCCCAGGAGCGGGGGGTTGGCCAGCGCGGCATGCTGCAGGCCCCACGCCAACGAAAGCATCAGCACACCACCGAGGATGATCGCAGCCCCCGCGATCGCCCCTGACCTGCGGTTCACGGCCTGAGTCTATCCCGGGGGTGGAAGGGCGTTGGCCTGCGCGATCCGCGCATAGAGACGCCCGCTGGGCTTGATCGTTCGCTCCAGCGTCTTGCGGTCGACGTCGATCAGCCCGAAGCGCACCTGGTAGCCACGCGCCCACTCGAAGTTGTCCATGTTCGTCCAGTGAAAGTAGCCCCGCACGTCGACGCCGTCCTGGATCGCGCCCTGCACATTCGCCAGCACGTCGACCAGGTAGCGCTGCCGCCGCTCGTCATCCTTCGTGCCCAGCCCGTTCTCGGTGATGTACACCGGCTTGCCAAGTGGCTTGAGCTCGTTGAGCACCAGCCGCATCCACTGCGGGTCGGCGCTCCAGCCCATGTCGCTGACCTGCGCACCGGGCACGTTGAAGCGCCTGATGAACTGGTCCGCCGGACGGCGGGCATCGAACGAGACGTTCTGCACGTGATAGTGCGCGATGCCGACGTAGTCGGAGGTTGCTTCGACGGCCCTCTGCAGCCGCCCTGGAGCGACGGGCCAGCTGTCCATCACCAGCTGGGCGGTCCGCGCGGCAAACACATCACGCCGTCTGGGCGTCGCCGGCATGAAGAGGAACTTGTGATGCGACAGGCCGACCGGGGAGTCAGGCCAGCGGCGCTTGATTGCGATGTACGCCAGCTCGTGCGCGCGCCGCATGTTGCTGAGCACCCTGTAGACAGCCACGATGTCGCCCTGGCGGCCGGGTGGGAACTCACCCGTCAGCCACCCCTGAGCGGCGTAGATGTTGGGCTCGTTGATCGTGCACCAGATCGCGACCAGGTCGCCCAGCTCGTCGACGACGCGATTGACGAACGGAAGGAACGCGCGGGCAGCCGATGGCGCCCGCCACCCGCCCTTGCGAGTGAACCAGAGCGGGCTCGTGAAGTGGTGGAGCGTGAGCATCGGCTGGATCCCCTGCTCGCGCAGCTCTCCCAGCACGTCGCGGTAGTGCCGGATCTGTCGCGCGTCGAACTCCCCCTCGGAGGGCTCGATGCGCGCCCACTCGATCGACAGGCGGTGCGCGTTCTGGCGCATCTCGCGCAGCAGTGCGAAATCCTCGCGATACCGGTGGTAGTGGTCGCACGCGATCTCAGCCGTGTCGCCGTTGGCGATCCGGCCGGGCTGCTGCTCGAACTCCCACCAGTCGCTGTTGCGGTTGTCCCCTTCGACCTGGTGGGCCGCGGTGGAGGTTCCCCACAAGAACCCCTGGGGAAATTGGTTTGTGGTCACGGCCAAGGTCAGGCCGCTTCGCTCGCCGGCTTTGCCATCTCAGGAGGCGGGATGTATTCCCACGTCGCCGGCGTCTCGCCGTCCATCTCGAGCTTCAGCATGCCTGCCTTGTCGAGTGCCTTGCGGTACATCTCACGCTCGTTGTGCGCGCGACCGTCGAGCAGGATCCAGGCCGCGTTCAGGGGATCCGCGTGGCTGACGACGGCCATCGTCTCCCCGGGGTGCTCTCGCGCCAGTCTCCGCACCACCGCGAGCACGCGGCCGCCCATGTTTTCGATCGACTCGTCGCCGGGGACCAGGCCGCGCTTGGCCTTGTGCACGAACCACAGCGGCCGGCGAAGGGGCACCTGCCAGTAAGGCACGCCCTGCAGGTACCGGCTGAACTCCGCCTCCGTCAACTCGGGATCGGCCTCCAGGATCGCCGGTCGGGCCAGCCTTTCGTTGATCAGCCGAGCGGTCTCCGCGGCCCGCGCCAACGGGCTGTGGACGATCCTGCGAATGTCCTCGGTCGCCAGCCGGTCACCGACGGCGGCGGCCTGCGCGCGCCCCAGGGCGCTCAGGTCAAAACCATCGAGGTGGCCGTACAGGATCTTATGTGGGTTTTCCACGTCGGCGTGGCGGATCAGGTACAGACGCGTCTTCACCACTAGAAGACTGACTCTTATGCGCTTCGGAATGCGCCGATCGAGGTGCGGTTGGTCCCGGCGGAACGCCCCGCTTCAAGCGCCTGATAGGCCTCCTGGAGCAGGTTGCCGGTGTACTCGCGCCGGTTCATCAGGCCGGCCTCCTCTCTTACTGCCCCGGTGATCACTCCGATCGTCGCCGCGCCACAGCTGACTGTGATGCGACGCCAGTTTCCCGCAGTGGAGAAGTCGTGGGTCGCGATCGAGCGGCGGATCTTGTCGGCGGCCAGCGTCGCGCCCTGTTCGTCGGTCTCGGGCAGGACGATGCCGAAATGCGGTGGACCGTCCGCGTCGAGGAAGCCGACCGTGTCGGTGTCGCGGATGGCGTGCCCTAGGCGCTCGGACATCTCGCGCATCAACCCCTCGATCTGGATCTGCTCGAGCTCGTTGTGGATGTGCTCCGCATGATCGAGCTCGATCACCAGCACGGACAAGGGGCGGTGGTAGCGCACCGCCCGGTTCGCCTCCTGGCCGACCAAAGCGTTGAGGAACTTCGAGTTCCAGATCCCCGTGGTGGGGTCGACGACCCCGAAAAGGGGGCTGGAAGAGTGATCGCTCTGGCTGTGACCGCAGCTGGGGCAGTACAGGGACGTTTCCGGGAGCTCGGAATTGCAGTACCAGCAGGAGGCCATAGGCCCGCATTCTAGGCATCGGGCCCCTCGACGGCGCCCACAGAACCTGTGGGGTCAGAATGAAATATGAGCGAAAACCGGGCGGTTTTCGCTCATCGCCCGGTCGGCTGGCGCCGACGGGGCTGCTCACTTTCCCCGGGATTGGATTAACGAAATAGTTACTCCTCGCCGCGATTGGCAGCCAACCAGCTTGTTTGGGACGGCCCGAGTGAATCCGGCCTACTAGCCAAGCGGGGTCAGAATTCACTTGTGGCGGACCAGGGGGAGTTCTTCGAGGTGCCGGCCGCTCCGGAGCCGAACGCGCCGCTCGCGACAAGGATGCGGCCGAGGAAGTTCGAGGACCTGGTCGGCCAGCGCAAGGTGGTCGAGGTGCTGAGGCAGCTGACCCGTTCTGGTCATCTGCCGAGCATCGTCCTGTGGGGCCCGCCCGGGAGCGGCAAGACCACCCTGGCCGGCCTGCTGGCGACCGAGACGAGCGCACGGATGATGTCCATGTCGGCGGTGACGGCTGGGGTCGCGGACCTGCGCAAGGTCGTCGCCGAGGCCAAGGTCCACCGGCGGGCCGGACTGCGAACGGTGCTCTTCATCGATGAGATCCACCGGTTCAACAAGGCTCAGCAGGACGCCATCCTGCCGCACGTCGAGGACGGCTCCATCACTTTGATCGGCGCGACGACCGAGAACCCGTCGTTCGAGGTCATCGCTCCCCTCCTGTCGCGCAGCCGCGTGTTCCGGCTGGAGCAGTTGGACCGGGAGGAGCTGAAGCAGGTCGTGCAACGCGGGCTGGCGGAGCTGGGCGCGCGGATCGATGACGACGCGATGGACGCGCTGCTGGAAGGCTCGCGCGGCGACGCGCGCGTGGCTCTCAACGGCCTCGAGGCAGGGTCGGCGCTGGCGGGCGACGAGACGATCTCCATCGACCACGTCGAGCGCGCACTGCAGCAGAGCCACCTGCTTTACGACCGCGCGGGCGACCAGCATTACGACATCGTCTCGGCCCTGATCAAAAGCGTCCGCGGCAGCGACCCGGACGCGGCGGTCTACTGGATGGCCCGCATGCTCGAGGCCGGCGAGGACCCGCTGTTCGTCGCCCGCCGGCTCGTCATCCTGGCGGCCGAAGACGTCGGGCTGGCGGACCCTCAGGCGCTTTCCGTCGCAATGGCGGCCCAGCAGGCCGCTCACTTCGTCGGCATGCCGGAGGCCGTGCTGCCCCTGACCGAGGCCGCGCTCTATCTGGCGCTCGCGCCGAAGTCCAACTCCGCGCTCACGTCGTACGGAGCCGCGCGACAGCTCATCCAGGAAACGGGCAACGAGCCCGTGCCCATGCACCTGCGCAATGCCCCGACAGGGCTTATGAAGTCGATGGGCTACGGCAAGGGTTACCAGTACGCGCACGATCACGAAGGGGGCGTAGCTGCTGAACAGGTGCACATGCCCGAGAAGCTCAAAGACCGCAAGGTGTACAAGCCCAACCCGCGCGACAAAAAGCAGCCCAAGTAGCATTTCGACTCGTGGCTGATGCGCTCCTGATCTTCAAACCCGATGCCGCCTACCGGCTTGCCGTCCGCGCGGGGCTGTGGACCTGGCTCGCCTCCGAGCGGGACTGGAAGGTCGAGTCGCTCGCGTGGTTCCAGCCGCCGGTCTCGCTGATCGAAAGCCATTACGACTTCCTGCAGGGGCGGCCGTTTTTTCCCTGGCTGGTCGATTTCATGACCGCGCTTCCTCTTATCGTCGGCCGGGTCACTGCTTCGGCGGATGCGCTCAAGCAGATGCGCAATGACCTCGGCGAAACTCGGATCGCGCAGTCGCGCCCGGGCTCCCTCCGCGAGCGCTACGGCATCTTTGGCGGCCTCAACTGCCTGCACCTTTCCGACGCACCGGAGACCGGAGCTGCAGAGGTGGAGAAATGGTCGAAGGTCGTTCAGCTCGACAAGATCGCGGTCGAGCTCGAGACCATTTCACACCATCCCGACCACACCTATCACTTGCGGTCTCTCGCCACCCAGGTCGCGGCAGGGTTTCACGTCGACCTGGCATCGCAGGTCATGCGTGAGCTGCTGGCCGAGGAATCGGCGATCGACGGCAAGCACCGCGAGGCGCTCTACCGGGTCATCCTGGGGGCGCTGAGCTAGCCTCGGACTTGGTCTCGGCGGCTCGTTCGACTGCGCGAACGTGCACCATCACCGCCTTGTTGAACAGCTCTGAGTTCGGCACGACCAGCAGGTCGCCGGAGTCGGTTTTCAGCAGCGTGACCCTCAGCTTGATCTCCGTCACCGTGCCTGAACCGACACCTTCCATGGAGATCCGGTCGCCCACCCGGATGTGGCGCTCGAGCAGCACGTAGTAGCCCGAGACGTAGTCCTTGAGCAGGTCCTGCACGCCGAAGCTCGCGACGATGGTGGCCAGCAGGATGCCGGCGAGGGTGAAGTTCTGGCTCTGGAATGCAAAACCGAGTGCAAACCAGATCCCCAGCACGATCAGGAGGACGGTGACGACACGGCCGCCGATCTGGACCATGTCCGAGCGCATGTTTCGCCGGCGCAGGGCGCCGACCACGAGGTTAGAGACAAACCGAGAGCCGACGACGAAGAGAAGGAAGACGACTACGCCGACGGCGATGTACGCGAGATTCGAATCGTTGACGAAAGGAAGCACCGCCAGCGGCGGCGCGGTCATTCCTTGCTCTCGGCGCCTTCCTCGGCGGCAGCTTCTTCGCCTTCGGCCGCGGCCTCGCCCTCGCCTACGACGGCGGCCTCGGCGACGGGCGCTTCCTCTTCGATCTTCATCTCACGCTTCTTGATGATCTTGACGACCAGCTCCTCAGGGTCGATGAGCACCGTCACGCCCTTCGGCATCTTGATGTCGGAGATGCGAATCTCGGATTCGATCTCCTCCAGGGGCGTCAGGTCTACCTCGAAGGCTTCCGGAATGTCGGAAGGAAGGCACTCGACGCGAAGGGAGTGGAGGGGCTGAAGAATGTCGGCGTCCCCACGCTTGACCGCGGCCGACTCACCAACGAGGTGGACCGGAACCTCGACTGTGATCGTCTCTTCGAGGTTCACCTGGTAGAAGTCGACGTGGATCGGACCGAGGCGGCGAGGGTGCGTCTGGATCTCGCGGACGAGCACCTTCTCAGTCCGGTCGCCGTCGACCAGGAGGTCGACCAGGTGGGTGCGTCCGGACTTCAAGAACACCTTCTGGAACTCGAGGCGCTCGAGGACCAGCGGGATCGGCTTCGTGTTGTGGCCATAGACGACAGCGGCGAGCTTGCCCTCGCCGTGGAGACGGCGGGAGCGCTTGCCGAGCAGGTCGCGTGTGGCGGCTTTGAGTTGCATGGTTGCGCCTTTACCCCGCGAACTCTGAGGCTTCGCCGCGAGTTCGCGGGGGCCCCGAGTAATGCGGGATTGAGAGGCGTCGTTATGATACGGCAAAGCCTCCGGCGAACCCGCCGGGCGCGTTCAATCGATTGGTCCAGGAGGGTCCGAAGGCATGCAGAACCCACCGCCTCCCCCGCCCCCGTCGGGCGGTCCCCCGCCGCCGCCGATGATGCCTCCTCCGGGATCCCCGCCGCCGATGATGCCGCCAGGCGGCGGCGGCTACGCGATGGCCGCGCCCGGCAACCTGGCCAGCCCCGGCATGCGGATCGTGGGCGGGCTGATTGACGTGGTCATCTTGTTCATCGTTTTCGGGATCGTCGACGTGATCGTGAGGGACGCCCGCGGCCCAGCAGGTCTCATCAACCTCATTCTCATCCTCGGTTACTTCGGCTACTTCTGGAGCTCGCGCGGGCAATCGATCGGGATGATGCCCTTCGGCTTCAAGGTGCGCGACGTGGCCACGGGCCAATACCCGACTATCGGCAAGGCTGTCCTGCGGGGATTCATCTGGTGGCTCGAGGTTGTGTTCACGATCTGCATCATTGGGGCCATCGGCTGGCTGTGGCAGCTCTGGGACCCGCAGAAGCAGGCCATCCACGACAAGGTCGCCGGAACGATCGTCACCACGAACTAGACCGGGCTAGCGCTTCTCCTCGGGGAAGCGCTGGCGCAGCCAGTCGACGATCTCATGGAGCGGGGTGCCGGGCGTGAAGAGCTTCTCCACGCCCTGCTTCTTCAACGCCGCAATGTCGTCGTCCGGGATGATCCCGCCGCCGAATACGACGATGTCCGTGGCCTTACGGCGCTTGAGCTCCTGGACGACCGCCGGGAAAAGCGTCATGTGCGCGCCAGAGTGGATGGAGAGACCGATCACCTGCGCGTCCTCCTGCAGGGCCGCGTCCACCACCATCTCGGGGGTCTGTCTCAGGCCGGTGTAGATGACCTCGTATCCGGCGTCGCGGAGGGCCCGCGCGACCACCTTCACACCCCGGTCGTGGCCGTCGAGCCCGACCTTCGCGACGATGATCCGAATCGGACGCACGGCGGTCGAGCTCATACGACCGCTCGCTCGGTGTAGATGCCGAAGACCTCGATCAGGGTGTTCATGATCTCGCCTTCGGTGGCATAGGCGCGAACCGATTCGAGGATGTACGGCATCAGGTTGTCCGAACCGGCCGCCGCCTTACGCAGCTGGGTGAGCGCGTTAGAGCACCTTGCCTGGTCGCGCTTCCGGCGCACCTCGCGGACCCGCGCGACCTGCTGAGCCTCGAGCTTGGGGTCGATCCGTAGGATCTCGATCGGGACCTCCTCGTCGACGGTGAAGTCGTTGACACCGATCATGATTCGCTGCTTCTGCTCGAGCTCCCGCTGGTACTGGAACGCGGAATCGGCGATCTCCTTCTGGAAAAAACTAGCCTCGATCGCCGGAATGACGCCACCGAGCTCTTCGATCCGCTTGAAGTAGCTCTCCGCCTGCTTTTCCATCTCGTCGGTCAGCGCCTCGATGAAGTAGCTGCCCCCCAACGGGTCGATCGTGTTGGCGGCGCCGGACTCATAGGCCAGGAGCTGCTGCGTCCGCAGCGCGATCCGCGCCGACTTGTCGGTCGGCAGCGCGAGCACCTCGTCCATCGCGTTCGTATGCAGGGACTGAGTGCCGCCGAGCACCGCCGCGAGGGCTTCGATCGCGGTCCGCGCGATGTTCAGCTCCGGCTGCTGCGCAGTCAGCGACACGCCTGCAGTCTGCGTGTGAAAGCGCAGCTTCCACGAGCGCTCGTCCTGCGCGCCGTAGCGCTCGCGCATCCACCGGGCCCAGATGCGCCGTGCGGCGCGGAACTTTGCGATCTCCTCGAAGAAGTCGATGTGCGCGTCGAAGAAGAACGAAAGACGCGGTGCGAAGTCGTCGATGCGCATGCCCCGCTCGACGCACGCGTCGACGTACGCCATGCCGTCGGCCAGGGTGAACGCCAGCTCCTGGGCTGCGGTCGAGCCGGCCTCGCGAATGTGATACCCGGAGATGGAGATCGTGTTCCACTTCGGCACCTCTTTGGCGCAGTACTCGATCGAGTCGACGACCAGGCGCATGGACGGTGCGGGCGGAAAGATGAACTCCTTCTGCGCGATGAACTCCTTGAGGATGTCGTTCTGCAGCGTGCCTCCGAGCCTGTCGGCCGGCACGCCCTGCTCCTCGGCCACGGCGATATACATGCAGAGCAGGATCGCCGCCGGCGAGTTGATGGTCATCGAGGTCGTGATGTCAGCGAGCGGAATGCCCGCGAACAGCGTCTCCATGTCCGCGAGCGAGTCGATCGCCACGCCGCAGTGCCCGATCTCTCCGCGACTTGTGGGCGCATCGGAGTCCTGTCCCATCAAGGTGGGCATGTCGAAGGCCACCGAAAGTCCCGTCTGGCCATTTGCGAGCAGGTACTTGTAGCGGCGGTTGGTCTCCTCGGCCGTCGCGAAGCCGGAGAACTGGCGCATGGTCCACAGGCGCCCTCGGTAGCCGCTCGGGTGGATGCCGCGGGTGTACGGGTACTGTCCGGGAAGCTCCTCAGGACGGCGCGGAAGATCGTCTGACGTGTAGAGCGGCTTGAGGGGTATGCCCGAGATGGTCGACGTCTCGATGCCGTCGTCGCGGGCAGGGCTGGATTCGAAATCCTCCTGCCACGCCTCTTTTGGATCGCGGGCTCGAACCTTCAATGGACTGCGTCCCATTATGGCTTTCGGTCGAGGATCTCCTCCGCCGTTCGATACGGCGTGCCTTCTTCGATCAAACGCTCCGCGAGCACGTGGTCCTCGGCCAGCGCCCGCTTGACCCGGTCGCGAGCGATCTCGGCCGCCACCTCGGCCGTCTCATCCTTGAGGCGCTGGTCGGCAAGCTCGCGGCCCCGCCCGCTCGACTCGAGGTGGCGCCGGTGGGCGAGCACCGCCTCCCACAGCTCTTCGATGCCCTCCTGTTTGGCGGCCACCGTGGCGAGGATGGGCGGCTTCCAGCTGCTCTTGGGAGACAGGCTCAGCATGGACCGCAGCTCGGTCACGACACGGACGTGGCCCTCCAGGTCTGCCTTGTTGACGACAAAGATGTCCGCGATCTCGAGGATGCCGGCCTTGATCATCTGGACGCCATCGCCGAGGTTCGGGGTCAGCACGACGACGGTGGTATCAGCCACGGCGGCGACCTCGAGCTCCGACTGGCCGACTCCGACCGTCTCGAGGATGACCTGGTCGAATCCGAAGGCTCCCAGCAACCGGATCGCCTCGCGCGTGGCGAGCGACAGGCCACCCAGGTGGCCGCGCGCGCCCATGCTTCGGATGAAGACCTTCGGATCGAGCGCGTGGCGCTGCATGCGGATCCGGTCACCCAGGATCGCGCCTCCGGTGAAGGGCGAGTTGGGGTCGGTGGCGAGCACCGCCACGGAGCTCTCCTTCTTTCTCAACAGCGCTACTACGCCGTCGACCAGGGTGGACTTGCCCGTGCCCGGCGCGCCGGTGAAGCCGACCACGCCGGGAGCGCGACCCGGGTTGCGAATCGACTCCTCGAGGGCCCGCGCCGAGGGATCACGTCTTTCTACCAGGCTGATCGCCTTGGCGAGAGCTCGGATGTCGCCGGACCGGAACCTTGCCGCTAGCTCTGGGTCGCTCAGCTCCTCATCACTGGCCCAAAAAGTGTAGGGCGTAGTCGTGTCCCAGCACCACCACGAGGCCATAGGTCTGCTGGCCTGCGGCGGGAGGCGAATTGGCCGGGGTGGCCGCGACGACGGTGGCGCCGAAGTACGTCTGAAGCCACGCGGTCGTAAGCGGGAACTGGCCACCGGAATAATCCAGGACGAGTGTCGACGATGACGCGCGATGGCCGACGGGGTCGGCCAGCTGCAGGCCGGTCGGGTCGAGCATCGACGTCACTCGCCGGTCGAGGCCGGCGAAGTTGTTCGCTCCGTTCACGACCTGGACCGGCGCTTTCTCACCCAGAGTCTTCGGGTCGATGAAGAGCGAGGCGAGGTACTTGTGGATCATGTTGTAGCTCTGGTCGTCAGCGCACAGCTGCGAGACGTACGGTCCCATGCCGCAGTTGTAAGAGTCGAGCAAGTTTCCATCGGCTGCACCCGACGGCGCTGTAAGTGCCGTCCGGATGATCGAGGTGTCGGGCAGATTCTTACCCCAGTCGTACACCGCCTTCATGTCAGAGAGGGTCATGTCGGTGTGAATGTTCTTCTGCAGCGCATCGAGCAGCTGCGGCGCTTTGGAGAAGCCGTTGACGGTGGTTGCCTTTTTCTTGATCGCCTGCATGATGTCCTGCTGGCGACGCGCACGCCCGAAGTCGGAGGACTGCTGCGCCTGCTGTGCGTGACGCGAACGAGCGACTTGGAGGGCCTGCTCGCCGTTCAGGTGCTGGCAGCCCGCTTTGTAGTGGATTCCGCCGCGGATGTACCCGTTGTTGTAGTCCGGGTATTCGTAGTCATCCAGATTGGTGGTCAGGCAGACGTCGACTCCGCCGAGCGCGTTGACCATGTCTCGAAACGCGACGAAGTCCACCGCGATGTATCTGTCGAACGTGAGCCCGGTGACCTTCCCCACCTCGTGCTCTGCCGCCTTGCCACCGCCGTCACGTCCGGAGTACTGCGAGGCGACGCAGCAGATGATGTTCGTGAGCGGCACTTCGTACGCGGCGTTGATCTTGTTGGTCCAGATCCGGCCGGGGGTGGTCTGGAGATCCATGTGCACGACCAAGTCACGAGGGATCGAGGCGAGACTCACACGATTGGTCGCCGGGTCGATGGTCGCGGCCATGATTGAGTCCGTCAGGTAAGGCGCATCGTTCTGCTCGCCACCCATGCCGAGCAGCAGGATGTTGACCTGCTGGCCGTGCTTTAGCTTGTAGGCTATGGTGCCTTGTGCCGGCTCGACCGCCTGCACGACCTCGCCGATCGGATTCAAGTGGTGGCCGGTCGTGGCGCTTATGAAGTCGTCGAAACGCTTGTACGTCAGGGTAGCTCCGACGATCACCGCCAGCAGCAGGACGGCCGCAATCGCCGCGGGGACCGACCGGGTCAGGCGGTAGAAGACGTTGTAGCGGGATCGCCTGGCCCTAGGCCTGGCCCTGAGCATGCGCACGGGGATTTTAGCGTCCAGGCCTTAGAAAACGGTCGTCAAGGCTTAGTGGTTACGTCAGGGTGAAGGCGTGCTCGTCGTCGCCGAGTTGATGGCTCCCGAGATGAAGAGGAAGAAAACCCCGACGCTCGCGACGAAACCGACGATGCCCAGCACGAGACCAACCACCGCCAGCGTCCCACCACCAAGTGCGCCCCCGCTTGAGTTGATCCGCTGGCGCGAGATGAAGCCCATGATGGCGGCCGTCGGCCCCAGCACGATGCCCAGGCACCCGATCGCGCAGACCAGGGACAGGATGCCAATGACGAGCGAAGCGATGGCCAGTCCGTCCGTGCGCGGAGCCGCATACCCGGCCGCCATTCCTCCGTACGCGACTGGCGGAGGGGGCACGTAGCCGCCACCGGCGGGCGGCGGCGGGGGCATGAACCCACCGCCTGAAGGTGGAGGAGGCGGCGGTGGCACATATCCTCCGCCCGGAGGTGGAGGAGGCGGCGGTGGCGTGTACCCTCCGCCCGGCGGAGGAGGCGGCGGCGGCGGCGTATATCCTCCGCCCGGAGGCGGCGGGGGCAAATCTGACATCTGATTACCTCCTCACGCCGCTTTCACGGCGGGTGACCCGACCTCGAAACTTCGGATGATCCACGCCTGCATCGCAAGCGCATACGCCGTGGTGAACAGAACTCCAATACCGCACGCGACCAGGCCAAGAGAGCCGATGAAGCCGGCTGCGATCAGCATAAGGCCCGCGATCAAGGTGTTGGCGAGGTTGGAGCGAGCTCGCCGCAGCACGGCGGACACGTTCAGTCCGGCGGCGATGCCTCCTCCATCCGTGGCCAGGACGATCGACGGTGAGGCGAAGTTCAGCGCAAGGCTGCCCAGCGTGGCGATGCTGAATGCCAGGACGCTGAGCAGGATGGCGAGCGAGACCATGGCGGGGTTCGCGGAGCCGTGGGACTGGTTCGAGGCCACGGCGATGGCCGGTACGTAGATCAGGCCCGTGAGGAGCGTGATCGCGAGGGCGTAGACGAGGTTGACAACGAAGAGACGGAAACCGCGGCCGATGTAGCCGAGGTTTGCCGGTGCGAGCCGTTCCTCGCCCGCGCGCAGCCTGTCGAGGGTCGCCAGCATCCAACCGAGGCCGTTGAGCGCGCCTACGAACGGGATGAACAGCGTGAGGGCGATGATCAGGAGCTTGGTCAGCCACTCGGGGTCGCGCGAAGGCCAGGCGAACGCATCTGCGATGCGGTCCATCGCGGAGTCAGAACGATGAGGCGGGTTGCGAGAAGGCGACCAGCGCCACGATCAGCCAGACCAGGGCGACCGCAGACCCGATCGCCATCGCCACCGCGCCGAGCACCCACCCGGCAACGGCAAGGCTGCGCCCGCCGCGTGCTGCCTGCGAGTGGTCGATGCGGCTCACCGCCGACTTGCCAAGGAAATAGGCCAGGGTTCCCAGTGCCATCCCGGGTATCCCGAACGGCAGTCCCAGGACGATCCCGAAGATTGCCACCACCAGCGATGTGACGGCCCGCCCATCGGTCGCGCCGGCCACCTGCATCTTCGGGGGCGGATACGAGGGCGGCGGGTGCCAGGGCGCGACTGCGGGCGCTACCGGTGCCCCGACGTCCAGGTGACCCTGCTCGATCTCGGAGAACGCGACGCCGCTCATTTCAAGAGCGCCCGGGCGATCACTACGCGCTGGATCTGGTTGGTTCCTTCGTAGATCTGTGTGATCTTGGCGTCGCGCATCATCCGCTCGACCGGGTAGTCGGAGATGTATCCGTAACCACCCAGCAGCTGCACGCAGTCGGTCGTGACCCTCATCGCCATGTCGGAGGCGAAGAGCTTCGCCATCGCGGCGATCTTCGTCAGGTCAGGCGCCTTGGTGTCGACCTTGGTCGCGGCTCGATAGACAAGATGTCGCGCGGCTTCGATCTGCGTCGCGATGTCGGCCAGCATGAACTGGATGCCCTGGAAGCTCGAGATCGCCTGCCCGAACTGATGACGCTCCTTGACGTAGTTGAGCGCGTAGTCGAACGCTCCCTCTGCGATGCCGAGCGCCTGGGCTCCGATGCCAGGTCGCGAGCGGTCGAGCACCGCCAGTGCGATCTTGAAGCCCGCCCCCTCCTCGCCAAGCCGGTTCTCGACCGGGACCTTGACGTCTTCGAAGACCAGCTCAGCGGTCGGCGAGCCGCGAATGCCGAGCTTGTGCTCGAGCTTCGGCGCCTTCCATGGGCTCGTCTCGCGTTCAAGGACGAACGCAGAGATGCCGCGGTGATCGGCGGCAGGATCTGTCTGGGCGAAGACCACCAGTGTTCCGGCGACGCTGCCGCCGGTGATGAACTGCTTCGAACCGTTGAGCACGTACTCGTTGCCGTGGCGGCTGGCGATCGTCTTCATCGCGGCGGCGTCAGAGCCGGAGCCGGTCTCCGAAAGCGCGTATGCCGCGACCTTCTCGCCCGACGCAAGCGGAGGGCACAGCCGCTTTTTCTGCTCCTCTGTGCCGGCCATCAGGATCGGGTACGACCCAAGCGCCTGCACCGCGAGGATTAGCGACGAGGTCGCGCAGGCCTTGGCGATCTCCTCGACGGCCATGCAGATCGTCACGCTCGAGCCGGAGATGCCGCCGTATTGCTCGGGAAACGGGATGCCGAGGATGCCGTTCTCGGCAAAGAGCTTCTCGATGTCCTTCGGGTACTCGGCCTTCTCATCGATCTCCGCCGCGCGCGGAGCAACGCGGTCCTGGACGAGCTCGCGGACCGTGTCGCGGATCGCGACCTGCTCTTCGGAGAAGTCGAAATCCATGTTTGGGAGCTTAACCGAGCAATTGCCGGGCGATGACGATGCGCTGCACCTGGTTTGAGCCTTCGTAGATCTGAAGCGCCTTGGCGTCGCGGAAATGCCGCTCGAAGGGACTGCCGGAGATGGTCCCCTCCTCGCCCGCCAGCTGCATCGCGTCGACGGCCACCTGCATCGCCGTGTCGGTGCAGTGCAGCTTCGCCATCGACGCCTGGCGCGTGAACGGCCGCCCCTCGCCGCAGAGCCAGGCGGCGTGATAGGCGAGCAGCCGCGCCGACTCGAGCCGGGTCACCATCTCCGCCAGCAGGAAATCGTCGCCCTGATCGCGATTGCGGCCGGCGAGGAGGGCTCGGGACTCATCAACCGCCGCCTGGGCGATACCAAGCGCCTGGCCCGAGATGCCGATGCGCCCTGAGTCGAGCGCGCGCATAGCGACCGTGAAGCCCTGGCCCTCGGCGCCGAGCCGGTTCTGGGAGGGCACCTCGACGTCCTCGAGCACCAGCTCGCCCGTGGGTGAGCCGTGCAGCCCCATCTTCTTGAACAGCTGTCCCACCCTCACGCCTGGTGTGTCGGACGGCACTAGAAACGCGCTTATGCCGGCGGTCTTATCCTCTCCGGTCCGCGCAAACACGACGTAAAGGCCCGCGCGACCGATGTTGGTGATGAACACCTTGGTGCCGTTGAGGACATAGCCACCGCCATTGCGGCGAGCGCTCATCTTCAGCGACGCGGCGTCGGACCCTGCGGCCGGCTCGGTCAAGGCAAACGCTCCCAGCAGCTCTCCTGAAGCGAGCCTAGGCAGCCACCTCCGCTTCTGTTCCTCGGTACCGAACAGCAGGATGGGCTCGCTGCCGACGCTGGTGTGCACATCGACGATCACTGACGTCGACGCACACGCCTGCGCGAGCTCCTCGATGCAGATCGCAAAGGCAAGCGCGTCGAGCCCGGCGCCGCCGTACTCGCGCGGGATCAGGACTCCGAGCAGGCCCGCCTCCCCGGCTGCCTTGACGGCCTCCTCGGGGAAACGGTAGTCTCGGTCGACCTCGGCCGCGAGGGGCTGAACGACGCTTTGCGCCAGTTCGCGCACCGCCTCACGAAAGGTCGCGTGATCGGCAGCGAGGTCAAGGTCCAACTGAGCGTTAACTAGAATAGTGACCGGGTCATGGAAGCTGGACCGAGATATCTCGAAGGCACCACTGTGGGCAGTGGGCGCGACATCATCGGCGTTCGCCGTGATCGGATCGCCGACATCATCAGCACTGGCCGCGAGATCATCACGCGCGCGAAGTCGGAAAAGATCCTGCCCGACACGATTACTGGGGCCACGGCCGCGCTGCTCGTCACCATCGCCGGCTACGGTGAACCGCTGTCCGAGGGACAGTGGCGAGAGCTGGCCGGTGTGGTCGGCGGCATCATGCGCGACAGCACGTACGCCGACCTCGCCCGGTTGCGTACCCTCATCACGCAGGAGCAGTTCCTGAATGTGGCTCGCAACCAGGGTTACGGCCGTTTCATCCGGCGTCTGGACGACGGTCGCTGGGTGTGCGAGCTGGCCCCGAAGCTGGAAGACCTCCCTGACGAATAATCGCATGGCCGGGTGGCTTCGCTCGCGGCCGGTCCGCATGTTATTCGCTGTGATTTTCGTGGTGGCCGTGGTCAGTCCGGCAGGCGTCGTGTTCGCCGTGGTTTGGACGTCCCCGCCTGTTGGCAACGGGACCACCGAAGCTTCGACTCAAGCGGACACCGGACCGGTCAGGATGCTCCCCGCCCCTGACGTGCAGCCCGTGAGCCTGCCGCCGCCTGACCTCAACGTGTACGCGAACACGCTGTCCGGTGTAGTGCCTTGCCCTCTCTGTGACCTCCCTCCGCGGGTATATGTGCCGAACAGCACCGCCGGTACGGTCGACGTGATCGATCCCCTGACCTTCACGGTGATCGACCATTACGGGGTCGGTTTCATCCCCCACCACATCGCCCCCGCGTGGGACATGAGCGAGCTCTACGTCGACAACGAGGGATCGAGCAAGCTCACTGTTTTGGACATCCACACCGGCAGGCCCAGCGGACAGACCATCTCCATCCCGTTTCCCTACAACCTCTACTTCACACCGGACGGCACCAAGGCGGTGGACGTGGTTGAGCGGCTGCAGCGCCTCGAGTTTCGCGACCCGCACAACGGCTGGGGCCTGATCAAGTCGGTGGGCATCCCCTGGCCAGGCGCCGACCACCTCGACTTCAGCGCTGACGGAAGCTACCTGATGATCTCGGCCGAGTACTCGGGTGTGGTCGCCAGGGTGGACGTGGTCAACATGAGACTTGACGGCTTCGTCCGAGTCGGCGGCCTGCCCATCGACGTCAAGCTTTCCCCGGACGGCCGCTACTTCTTCGTCACGAATCAGGGGCGGATGGGCGTCTCGGTCATCGACCCGGTGGCGATGAAGGAGATCCAGTTCATCCCCACGGGCCGCGGCGCGCACGGCCTTCAGGTCTCTCGCGACACGAAGTCTCTCTACGTTTCCAACCGGCTCGAAGGCTCGTTCTCGGTGATCGACTTCGCGACCCGCACGGTGGTGGCGAAATGGCAGATCCCAGGTGGAGGGAGTCCAGACATGCTGCAGCTCAACCCGGAAGGGACCCAGCTGTGGGCCTCCGGCCGCTACCACCGGACCGTGTACGTGATGTCAACTGTCGACGGCGCGCTGCTCGCCAAGATCGCGGTGGGATCAGAGGACCACGGCCTCACCTACTTCCCGAACGTCGGCAGCCACAGCCTCGGGCACAACGGGGTTTATCGCTAGGGAGACATTCCACCTCCCCATCCGGCGCTTCGCGCCACCTTCCCCGCCAGCGGGGCAGTGACTTATCTAATTAGCACCCCAGCAATCGGGCGATCAGCATTCGCTGGACTTCTGACGTGCCCTCGCCTATCTCGTTGACTTTGACATCCCGCCAGTACCGCGCGACCGGGTAATCCTCCATGAAGCCGTAGCCGCCGTGGATCTGCACGGCCTGGTCGGCCGCTCGCTTGGAAGCCTCGGACGCATAGAGCTTGCACATCGCAGCGAGCATCCGCGCCTCATCGGAGGTCTCGGCTCCGCTGTGCGTGTACGTGACCGCCGCGCGATACACCATCGTCCGCGCCAGCTCCGTCTCCATCGCCATGTCGGCGAGCTTGAACTGTATGGACTGATGCTTGGAGATCGGCACGCCAAACGTGCGCCGCTCCTTCGCATACGCAAGCGACGCGTCCAGGCAAGCCTGCGCGAGGCCGACGGAGAGGGCCGCGATGGCGATGCGCCCGCCCATCAGTGTGTGCAGGAACTGCCGGTAGCCGCCGCCGCGCGTGCCGAGGAGATTCTCCACCGGGACGCCGCAGTCTTCGAAGCTGAGCGGGTGCGTGTCGGACGAGTGCCATCCGAGCTTGCGATAGGACGGCTGCACGTGATAGCCGGGTGTGCCGGTCGGAATCATGATCGCGCTGATCTCCGGGCCTCCGCCGTTGGCCTTTCCGGTCAGCGCAGTCACGGTCACGCCGGCTGAGATCTCCGTTCCGCAGTTGGTGATGAACTGCTTCGCGCCGTTGACCAGCCACTTCCCGTCGCGAATCTCGGCGCGGGTTTTGGTCGCTCGGGCGTCGGACCCGGCTTCTGGTTCGGTGAGCCCGAAGGCCCAGAGCTTGCGTCCCGCCACGAGGTCGGGCAGCCAACGCTCCTTCTGCTCTTTGGTGCCGAAATCGTGGATCGGCGATGCGCCCAGGCATACCGCCGCCTCGAGCGTGATCCCGACGCCGGTGTCCGCACGCGAGATCTCCTCGATCGCGAGGCACAGCGACAGGAAGTCTGCGCCCGCGCCCCCGTACTCCTCGGGGAAGGGAAGGCCGAACAGGCCCAGCTCCCCCATCTGTCGAACGATGTCATAGCCGAATTTGTGCTCCCGGTCGAGCGCCACGGCCGCGGGAGCGACGACCTCTCGCGCGAAATCCCTGCACGTGTCGCGAATCGCCTGCTGCTCCGTGGTCAGATCGAAGTTCACGTCATCAATCGTTGCACGCTCGAGGGCTGGATCCGCTTGGACATCTCGTTCTCGACGGCAGGCCCGCCTGGTCGAACTTCGCTGACTCGTCCCGTACGCGCGAACCCGTGATGCACGTAAAGACGCTCGGCGTTCCGGTTCACCTCTGTGACCCAGAGCAGGACCTGGCTGAATCCCTGGTCTGCTGCCCAGCCGACGACGGCCTCGACCAGCGCGCTGCCGACACCCTGGTTCCGAAAACGGGGATCGACCCACAGCGAAGTGAGCGCCACCGAGCTGCTGAACTCGCCCGGACCTGCGCCCACCATGCCGGCCGCCTCCCCTTCGACCTCGGCCAAAAACCGAGTCCGCTGAACGACAGCGCTGCGCCAGTGTTTCTCAGCGAGGCTCACCTCACGCTCGAACGTCGAGCCGAACGCGTACGGCGCCTCTCTGAGGGCGGCGAGCCTGACGTCGCGGAAAGTCCGCCAGTCTTCCGGGCCGAGATGACGGATCGAGATCTCAGTTGCCGAGGACGAAAACCTTCAGCGCCCAGCTGATCACGATGGCGCTCGTGACGCCAATCGCCAGCAGACGCCACTGCATACCAGTGAGACGAGGCGTCCACGTGCGGCCGCTCACAGCGCCGGCTGCTAGACCGGCGACGCCGGCGAACGTGCCGGTGAAGAAGAGCGGTCCGAGAGGGAACAGCCTGACTGCGTTCGCGAGGTCACCCTGCCACATGTACGCGAACGAACGAGTCCCGCCGCAGAACGGACAGGGGTGTCCGGTGAGGTAATAGAAAGGACACGGCGGCGCGGTGAGGTGTGCCGCCTGGAGAACGAAGAACATGCGCGTGTACACCAGCCAGAGCAGCAGGCCGCTGAGCAGCGCAAGGTCGCGCATCCTGTCGGCGGCCACCGCCCTGGTGAGGGAGATCGGCAACGCCATCATCTGAGCAGGCCCACGATCTCGTCGGTAGTTTCGGCGACGGCGACCCCGGCCTTGCGGAACGCCTCCTCCTTGCTCTTGGCAGTGCCGCGGTTGCCGGAGATGATCGCGCCCGCATGGCCCATGCGCTTGCCCTCCGGGGCGGTCCGTCCCGAAATGAAAGCGACCGTCTTGAGCCGGCTGCCACGACCCAGCAGCTCGGCGGCGTGCTCCTCGTCGCTGCCACCTATCTCTCCGATCACGACCAGGTGCGTCGTCGCCGGGTCCTTCTCGAAAAGCTCAACCACGTCGCGGAAGGTGAGCCCCAGCACCGGGTCGCCACCAATTCCGACGATGGTCGACTGGCCCATGCCCGACGCGGAGAGCGCAGACGCCACCTCGTAGGTCAGCGTGCCGCTGCGCGAGACCAGGCCGACGGGCCCGGCGCTCGTGATGTTTTGCGGGATGATCCCGATCTTCGCGACGCCAGGTGTGATCAGACCAGGGCAGTTGGGGCCGATCAACCGCGCCGCGGGATAGCCGCGCAGGAAAGCCTTCACCTTGATCATGTCCTGGATCGGGATGCCCTCGGTGATGCACACGATCAGCGTGATCCCGTTCGCGGCCGCTTCCATGATCGCGTCGGGGGCGAAGGGAGGCGGCACGAAGATGCCCGAGGCATTGGCGCCGGTCGCCCTCACCGCCTCCGCGACGGTGTTGAACACCGGCACACCGAGGTGCGTCGATCCGCCTTTTCCCGGGCTGGTACCGCCCACAACCTTGGTGCCCATCGCCTGCATCTGCTCGGCGTGGAAGGTGCCTTCTCGTCCCGTAATGCCCTGGACGATCACCCGGGACGAGGCATCGAGCAAGATGCTCAAGCTCTCACCCTCGTCAGCTCGACGATCTTCTGCGCCGCCTCCCAGGCGTTCGCGCCCGGCTCGATCCCGTTTTCCTTGAGGATGCGGCGGCCCTCCTCCTCGCGCGTCCCGCTCAGGCGGACGACCAGCGGCAGCTGCATCTTGAGGTTGTCACGAGCGTGGACGAGACCTTTGGCCACCTCGTCCCCACGGGTGATGCCGCCGAAGACGTTCATCAGGATGCCTCTGACTCGTGGGTTCATGAGGATGACGGCCAGCGCGTTCTCCACCACCTCCGCTTTGGCTCCCCCGCCGATATCGCAGAAGTTCGCCGCGTGGCCGCCGGCGCGCTGGACAAGGTCGAGCGTGCTCATGCAGAGCCCGGCGCCATTGCCGATGATCCCGATCTCGCCATCCAGCGAGACGTAGGTGAGGCCACGGTTCTTAGCCTCGACCTCATACCGGTCGCCCTCCAACACGCTGCCGTAGCGCTCTTCGAGGTCTTTGTGACGCCACGCGGCATTCTCGTCTACCTCGAGCTTTGCGTCGCCGGCGATCACGTCGCCGTTCTTGGTCACTACCAAGGGGTTGATCTCGGCCGTCACCGCGTCCAATTCAGGAATGGCGCGGTACAGCTTCTTGATCACGGAGGTCAACGGCCGGGCCAATTCGCCGAGCCCGGATTCGAAAACGAGCTGTGTCAGCTCGAAATCAAGAGGCCCGCGCCATGGATTGGGATAAAGCCGCGCAATCGACTCGGGCGACTCCTCCGCCACTTGCTCGATGTCCATGCCGCCCTTCGCCGAGAGCATGAGGATGTTGGCGCGGGCGTCGCGATCCACGGTGAACCCCAGATAGATCTCACGCTGAATCTCGAGGGCCGACTCGCAGTAGACCACCGGCACCTTGAAGCCCTTGATGTCCATGCCGATGATCTGCTCGGCAGCCTTGCGCGCCTCTTCGGGAGTCTTTGCCAGCTTGATGCCACCGGCCTTGCCTCGCCCGCCCACCGGCACCTGGGCCTTGACAGCGACAGGCCCGAGCTCTGTGCAGGCCGCGGCCGCCTCATCCGGCGTGCGGGCGACGCGACCCGGCGGTATCGGGATGCCAAGGGATGACAGAACCTCTTTGGCCTGGTACTCGAGAAGCTTCAAAGCCTCGACACGTTTCAATTATGAAAGGCGGCGTGGTCGGGACCTAGTCCGGTCCCCTGGGTGATGGCCCAAAGGTGACCGTCGGCGGAATGGTCAGCACGCGCCCGCCATCGTCCCGAACGATCTGCCAGTTCCCCTCGTGCACCATCCAGTGATGCCGGTGGCAGAGCAGGATCAGGTTGTCGAGATCTGTGGTGCCGCCATGGATCCAGTGCACGACGTGATGCGCGGCGCTCCAGGAAGCCGGCCGGTCGCACCCTGGCCACCGGCAGTGGCGGTCGCGAGCCGCGAGCGCTCGTCGCGCCGGCTCTGACACCACGCGCTTAGAGCGCCCGACGTCGATGACCGTGGATTCTGAGTCGAGCAGGACGCGTGCGATGCTGGAGTCACAGGCCAGCCGCTCGACGGTCGTCGAGGAAACGGGAAGCGAGAACTCCATCTCGGCTGCCGGTGCACCAGCCAGCCCAAGCAGAGTCTCGATCGAGCTGGTGACCTGGATCTGGGCCTGCGAGCCGCCGCCCGAGGCAAGCTCGACCAGGGCATCTGCATTCCGCTTCTCCCGACTCCGGTCGTCATGAGCGCCCGACTTGCGAGCCAGCGGCTTCAGCTTGGTCAGAATCGCGGCGCCGCCTTCGGGGTCGAAGTTCCCGCTGAGCAGGACGGTGCCGTCTTCGCAGGTGCTGATAAAGAGCTTGCGGTCCTCCACCAGCTCGGCCTGCTCTGCTTCGAAGCCCTTGCGGTCGGCAGCGTGCCGGTAGTGGTGGCAGATGTAATAGAACTTGCCCGGCGAGTTCTCCCGCGC
>DATNML010000111.1:0-8261 GCA_035602315.1 Candidatus Dormiibacterota bacterium | reverse complement strand
CCAGACGAACGTCCAGCCATTCGCGTGGAACATCGGCAGCGTCCACAGGTAGCGGTCGCCGACCGTGATGTGGAAATGGACGAGCGTGCCGACGGCGTTGGCCCAAGCGTTCCGGTGCGTGATCATCACGCCCTTCGGCTTTGCCGTGGTGCCGCTCGTGTAGTTGATCGAGATAAGGTCGGCCTCGTCGAGATCGGGGCGCTTGAAGTTCGGCTTCGCCGCTGCGATGGCGGCTTCGTATTCGGACCAGCCTTTTCGGCCACCGGCGCTTCCCAAGCATACGAATTGTTCCACGCCGCCCAGCTGGCCGCGAACTCCATCGATGGCGTCGAGGTAATCCGGGTGAACGCAAAGCACCTTGGCACCCGAATGACTGGTGATGTAGACGAAATCTTCCGCCGTCAGGCGGTAGTTGATGGGCACGAGCACCGCCCCGATCTGGGGCACCGCGTAGAACGACTCGAGCTCCTCATGCGTGTTCGGTGCGATGTACGCGACGCGGTCACCCTTCCCCACGCCCATCTTCTGCAGGGCCGCCGACCACCTGTCGCAGCGGTCGAAGAACTGCTCGTACGTGAGGCGCAGGTCACCGTCGACGACTCCTTCTCGATCACCGTACAGCTTGCGGGCTCGTCGAGCGAACTCCAGCGGCGTCAGCGGGGTCTCCATTGGGCTTCCTCCCTTACGGATTGAGCATCAGGGCGAAGTCGGCGTTCTTGATGCCGCCGACGAATGCGCTGTGCACCCTTGGTTCGAGCTCGACCGACCGCTCGTAGACGAACGCGTACACGTTGTCCATGTTCCAGTCGCCATAACCTTGAATGCGCAGACCATAACGCAGCCCTTCGTCCTTGATCCCACGTAGGTGCAGGTCTATCGCCCGGGCATAGATCGCCTTGAGGATCTCGAGCTGCATCGACAGCTCGGCGATTGTCCTCGCGTCGCCCTCCGCCTCCACCAACTGGTCGACCTGGGTTTCGAGGTCGGCGATCTCTTTCTGGTAGTCGTCCACCCTCATGGACGAGTCTACTAGTGGATCAGGGAGTTGGTCGCGACCGATGCGGCGATCAGGATGGCGATGATGTTGACCACCTTGATCATGGGGTTGATGGCCGGCCCGGCCGTGTCCTTGTTGGGGTCTCCGACCGTGTCGCCGGTGACTGCCGCCTTGTGTGCCTCGGACCCCTTGCCGCCCAGGTGTCCTTCCTCGATGTACTTCTTGGCGTTGTCCCAGGCCGCGCCGCCGCTCGTCATCTGAAGAGCAAGGAAGAGACCCGTGACGATGGCTCCCAGCAGCATTCCGCCCAGTGCCCGCGGGCCCAGGATGAAGCCCACCGCGAGCGGTGCGACCACCGGGATGATGCCCGGCAGGATCATCTCGCGCTGCGCGGCGGCGGTGACGATGCGCACCGCGGTGCCGTACTCAGGCTTGCCTGTGCCTTCCATGATCCCCTTGATCTCCCGGAACTGGCGGCGGACCTCCTCGACCACCAGGCCTCCAGCCCGGCCTACTGCGAGCATGGCGAGCGAGCCGAAGAGGAACGGCAGGATTCCGCCCAGGAAGAGACCGACGATGACATAGGGATCCGACAGCTCGAACTTCGTCGGGTGTCCCGCGCGCGCGAGCTCCTGCGTGTAAGACGAGAAGAGGACCAACGCGGCCAGGCCGGCAGACCCGATGGCGTAGCCCTTGGTCACGGCCTTGGTCGTGTTACCCACGGCGTCCAGCCGGTCCGTGACGGTCCGGACCTCGGGAGGGAGGTTCGCCATCTCAGCGATGCCTCCGGCGTTATCGGTGATCGGGCCGTAGGAGTCGATGGCCACGATGATGCCGGTCATTGACAGCATCGCCACGGCCGCGATCGCGATCCCATACAGGCCTCCAAGTCCGTAGCTGGCGAGGATGCTGATCCCGATCACAAGCACCGGCAAGGCGGTCGCCATCATGCCGATCGCCTGCCCGGCGATGATGTTGGTCGCGTGCCCCGTAACGGAGGCTTTCGCGATCAGGTGAACCGGCCAGTACGCGGTCTCCGTGAAGAACTCTGTGATGGCCACGATCAGCACTGTCGTCACCACGCCGATCAAGGCAGCAAAGAACAGGTTGTTGGGGTCGCTGACACCGCCGCCCGCCGGGAGGTACCCATTGCCTCGCATGTACTGCGTGACGAAGTAGAAACCGACGATGGCGACGCCGACAGCGACCAGCAGTCCCGCGTACAGCGCGCCCATGATCCATTTCGGGTTGAAGATGCGGACGAAGAACGTTCCGACGATCGATCCGACGACGCTCACGGCGCCCAGCAGGAGCGGATAGATCACCCACCCGACCTGGTTCTTGAACAGCAGCGAGCCGAGGAGCATGGCGGCGATCATCGTCACGGCGTAGGTCTCGAATAGGTCGGCGGCCATGCCGGCGCAGTCGCCGACGTTGTCTCCCACGTTGTCCGCGATTACCGCCGGGTTGCGAGGATCGTCCTCCGGGATCCCGGCCTCGACCTTGCCCACCAGGTCCGCGCCAACATCGGCGGCCTTGGTGTAGATGCCGCCTCCGAGCCGGGCGAACACGGAGACCAGGCTGGCGCCAAAGGCCAGGCCGACGAGAGCGTCAGGGTTCTTGAAAACGAAGTAGGCCGCCGACACCCCGAGCAGGCCCAGGCCGACGACCATGAAGCCCGTCACCGCGCCACCGCGGAAGGCGACCTGCAGCGCTTTGTCCAGGCCTCCTCGCGCGGCCTCGGCCGTCCGAAGGTTGGATCGCACAGCGATGTTCATGCCGACGTAGCCCGCGGATGCGGACAGCACGGCGCCGACCACGAAGAGCGCGGCGGTTGACCAGTTGATGAAGAAGCCGAGAACGACGGCTATGACGACGCCGATGATCGCGATCACCGTGTACTGCCGGTTCAGGTAAGCGGACGCGCCCTCCTGGATCGCCGCCGCGATCTCTCGCATGCGGTCGTTGCCCGTGGGCACGTGCAGGACGAGAAAAATAAGCACGATGGCGAAGAGCACGGCGGCGAGTCCGCCGGCCACGCCGAACAGAACTGTGTTGGGATCCACTAAGCCCCTCTCTCAAATATTGCGCCGTTGCAGCGGGCTCTCCTCCGCGCCGCCCATCTTGTGCGGAGAGTTAGGTTAAACGAACCGGGGTTTCGCTATCGGATCGTGCGCCGCCGCCACCAGACCATCACCCCCACCAAGACAATCAGCGCGGGCATCAGGAAGATGGTGACGAAGATGACCGTGCCCTGGTCCCGCTGCGTCAAGGTGAGCGGGAGGACGCGGGCGGGCTTGGTTGGGATCGACGAGAGCGAGTCCTCTCGGGCCAGCCACTGGAAGGTCCCCAGCACCAGCTCGAGGTTGGCGTCGTTGCTGCTCGGCGGCAGGACCCCGTTTTCGGCAAATCCGGTCGTGCCCACCATGACGATCCGGGCTCTCTTCTGGCCGGCCGGGGCCTCCAGCGTCTCCATGATCGCAAACGGGCCGGGCGCGTCCGCCGCCTGGCGAGCGAGGTCCCCGCGCGGCGTGGTCACGGCATAAGAGCGGGTGCTGGTCGCCCCGATCACGACGGCGGTGGCCGAGGCAGCGGGCGCGCCGGTGATCGCAGTGGCCTGGGGGAAGAAGGAGGCGATGCCCTGGATATCCCGCGTGATCGGCGACCTGCCGTACTCGAGCACGGCTGGGGTGATCGCGTCGAAGGCCCGCGACCTGTCGGTCTCGACGACGAGCGCGCCGGTGAACCCGAGGCCGAACGGCTTCACCACCTCGCTCAATGACGCGGTTGCGGCAGGCGTCTGGCTCCATGGGTCGGCTGCGATGAGGAGGCTCCCTCCGGCGACCAGGTAGTCGCGCAGTGCCTTGACGCTCGAGACCGCAAGCGCGACGGAGGGAGCGATCAGGGCGACCTCGTCGCAGGCCGAAGGGACTGCGGCCATGTCGGCGACGAGCACGTCCTTGGTCTGAAAGTCATTCCGGGCCAGGATGTCGGCCACGCCCGAATAACCTGTGGTGCTGGTGTCCGTTCGGCTGCGGCCGCCCGCACCCGCCGCCCAGCACACGAGCGGGACGTGATCCGCCTCGAGCTTCAACACCGCCGCGGTGAAGTCAGGTTCCGTCTGGAGCGCCTGCGTCAGCTGCTGTGTCTTGCCGCGGTAGTCCAGCACCAGGGTGTTCGGTTCCCTCACCGCATACCTGCGCACGTCGGCCGCGTCGCTGTCGAAGCTCTCGCTCCGATAGATGACGCGGATGGTCTGCGCCTGGTACAGGCCAACGAGTGATTCGGCCGCAGCCTGACCACTGCCCGGAGTGGCTCGAAAGAGCCCGACCACCAGCAGCTCCGAGTCCAATCGTTTGGCGGCGAGGACAGACTGCGGCGCCAGCGTGTTGATGCCGCTGCTGGTCAGGTCCCACGCCAGCGTGCTGCGGGACGCGAGGAGATTGAGAACCACGAACGCGATGACGACGGCCGCAGCCACCTTCACCGCGATCGCCTTGACTCGACGAGCCGCATGGCGAGAAACAAGGCGCCGGCCGCGACGCTCAGGAAGTACACCGCGTCCTTGAGCGCCACCTGGCCGAGGCTGAAAAACTGGAAACGGTTGAATCCGCCGGCGTATAGGAACAGGCGGCTGACCGGAGGCTGGGTGAGCAACCCGAGCAGCGAGCCCGCGTACCAGGTCACGAGCAAGACGGCGAGCGCAAGGAAGAAGGCTTTGAGCTGGCTTCGTACCAGGCACGAGGCCAGAACGCCGATGGCGGTGGCCGCGGCTCCCACGAGAAGGAGGCCGACGTACATCGCGCCGATCAAGCCGAGGTCGAGCGCGCCTAGGTGCCCCGGCACGTAGACGCCGAGGACGGCCAGGTAAACAAGCGTCGTGGCCAGGAGCAGCACATAGAAGGTAAAGGCGCCGAGCCACTTGCCCGTCGCCACTTCCCAGCGACGGATGGGCCTTTGCTCGTCGGCAAAGACCCGCATCGTGATCACGGGGATGACTATCGGAATCAAGAACCTCGTGATCAGGCCGAAAACGCCATCCAGCGTCGCCGCCCGACCCGCCAGCACTGGGACGACAAAGCCGAAGGCACTCGTGACCGCGACGAACAGCGTGGCAAGGGCCCAACCCGCTGGAGAAACGACGAGGGCTATCACGTCGCGACGTGCGATCGCGCCGACCTTAGTCACGCCGGCTCCTCGCACTCAGCCGGTGAGGTCGAAGCTGTCCAGGCCACCCGCGGCGGCCGACCACTCAGCGTCCACCTTCTCGACCTGCGCCATCTGGGGTCCCCGCTCTGCAGCCTGTTTCAGCCGGTCAAGATCGATTCGCCTGCCCTCAGCGACGAACTCCACCGTGCCGTCGTCTCGGTTCCGGACCCATCCGCGCAGGCCGAGACGTTGGGCCTCTCGCATCAGGAAGTAGCGAAAGCCCACCCCATGCACATCGCCATGAATCACGCAGTGCAAGCGCTCCACCTTCTCGAGGTTATATGTTGCCCGGGTGCCAAGCTCCAGCATCGTGGCCATCGGTGACGAGCTGGTCGGCGGCTTCACGCTCGACACCAACTCCCACTGGCTCGCCGAGCGCCTCCGGCTGCTCGGGTTTCCCGTGAAGCGCATCACGGCGATTCGCGACCGCCCGCAGGAAGTCGTCGAGCAGGTGCGGCGAGAGCTCGCCGATGACGAGGTGACACACGTGTTCCTGTCCGGCGGGCTAGGTCCGACTCCGGACGACCGCACCTTTGCCGCGCTCGCGGACGCGCTGGACCGCGAGCTCATCGTGTGGGACGAGACGCGCACTCGAATCGAGCGACGCGTCGAGCGAATGCACGCGGCCGGTCTCCTGGATTCGCCGGAGGTGACCGAAGGGAACCTTCGCATGGCTCGCATCCCGGCTGGACCGGTTCAGGTCTTCAAGAACCGCCGGGGCATGGCGCCAGGCGTCGTGTACGAGGCCAACGGCAAGCGAATCTTCGTGATGCCCGGCGTCCCGATCGAGATGAAAGGAATCTTCACCGAGGAGCTCGAGCCTCAGTTCCTCTCCGAAGGCTCAGCCGCGACCGTGCGAGAGCTCCGCTTCACCTTCGCGATCGAGGCGCGCTTCTACCCTCTGATGCGAGAGCTCGAGCAGACCTTCCCAGACGTGTCAGTGGGCTCATACCCGAACTTCGAGACCAAAGAGCTCGTGATCCGGTGCCTCGGCAATGACCCGAAGCGGGTCGACGAGGTCATCGAGCTGGTGCGCCGTCGCTCCGCAGAGCTGGGAATGGCTGCCGGCTAGCGCTTCAGCTTTCGCTCAAGCAGTGATCGCTCCGCGGGGTTCTGGCAGAGCTCGAGCGCGCGCAGCCGCGCTTCGCGTGCGAGCGCGGGCTCGCCCAACCGGTCGAGCAGCTCGGCGCGCGTCGAGTGAAACAGGTGATAGCCGCCCAGCGAGATCGCGAGGTCATTGACCTCTCCGAGAGCGATCTCCGGTCCTGCGAAGCGGCTGAGGGCGACCGCCCTGTTCAACCTGACCACCGGGGTGTCCGTGAATGCCAGAAGCGCGTCATACAGCAAGACGATCTGGTGCCAGTCGGTCTCATCCCAGGACCTCGCTTCGGAGTGAAGGGCCGCGATCGCCGCCTGCAGCTGGTAAGGCCCGGAGGCGCGCATCGCCCCTGCCTGTTCCAGGGTCTTGATCGCGTCGGCAATCGCCGCGTGGTCCCACAGGCTTCGGTCCTGGTCCGGCAGGAGCACGATCTCCCCGGACTCGTCGAAACGCGCTCGCGAGCGCGCCGCATTCAGCTTCATCAGCGCCACCAGCCCCAACACCTCGGGCTGGTCCGGCATGAGCTGAGCGACCAGGCTCGCCAGCCAGATGGCGTCTTCCGCAAGATCGCGCCGCATCGCGACCTGCGCGCCACGGCTGAGGTACCCCTCGTTGAACATCAGGTAGAGCACGGTCAGCACCGCGTCGAGTCGTGCACCGACTTCCGCGCCCTGCGGCATGCGGTAGGGAATGTTGGCGGCGACGATCTTGCGCTTGGCGCGGACAATCCGCTGAGCCATCGTCGCCTCCGACACCAGGAAGGCGGCCGCGATCTCCGGCGTCGTGAAACCGGCCACCGCGCGCAGCGTCAGCGCGACCTGCGCCTCCGGCGCGAGCGCCGGGTGACAGCACGTGAAGATCAGCCTCAGCCGGTCATCCGCCTCGGCCGGCTCAACAGGCAAGGTCGAGCGCTCCAGCAGCGCGACCTTTTCCTGGTGACGGTGGTCGCGGCGAAGAATGTCGATCGCCTTGCGCTTGGCGGTCGTCATCAGCCAGGCTCCAGGGTTGTCGGGGACTCCTTGTTCCGGCCATTTTTCCAGCGCCGCGACGATGCTGTCCTGGACGACCTCCTCGGCTAGGTCGAAGTCGCCGAGCATGCGGACCAGGGCACCGGTCAGCCGCCCCGCCTCCTCGCGAAAGACGGCGACGACGACCGCGTCGGTGGCGGCTCGTTCTTCCTTCAGCGAGGCGAATGGTCCACGATTGGCCGGACCTCTACGGCACTTCCGCCCGGCCAGCTCTTGGCTAGTTCAAGCGCCTCGTCCAGGTCTCTCACCTCGACGACCGCAAAGCCACCGATGACTTCTTTGGCCTCGATGAACGGGCCGTCTGTGACGATCGGTTTTCCGTTCTTGAACGTGACGGTGGTCGCAGTATCTGGGCCACGCAGCTCTTCAGCGCTGACGATCTTTCCGGACCGCGTGTTCTCCTCGAACCATCCTTCGACCTTCGCGTAGGCGGCCATCATCTGTTCTCGGGTCTGCTGGTCCCATTGCTGCTGCTCCTCCATCGTGCCGCCGAACAAGAGGACGTACTTCATGCGCCACCTCCATGCTGTGCGGTCCTGCGCGCCGCCTCATTTACACGACGAACGGGAACCGTCGATTTCGACAGCGTCAAGAGCCGGTGAACTCCGGCTCCTGCTTCGACAGGAACGACATGATCCCGATCGCCGCGTCCGTGCTGAGCGCAGCCCGGGCGAAGTTGCGGGCTTCGATCTCCAGGGCATCGTCCAGCGGCAGGTCGTAGCCACGCCGCACGGCGTCCTTGATCATCGAGATGGCAAACGTGGCCGCCTTCGCCAGCTTGCCTGCGAGCTGATCAACCGCCGCCTGGAACTCCTCCGGCGCAGCCGCGATGTCGACCCAGCCCACCGCCTCGGCCTCGCGCGCCGACAGGCGGGTCGACTCGATCAGGTAGCGCATCGCCCTTGCCTTGCCGATCAGGCGCGGCAGC
>DATNML010000110.1:0-8594 GCA_035602315.1 Candidatus Dormiibacterota bacterium | reverse complement strand
CCCCCGTACTCCTTGGGCCAGGTGATGCCGATGTAGCCCGCGTCGTAAAGCTTCTTCTGCCAGGCGCGGCGGCTCTCGATGAAGCCCTTCTGGCCTTCGTCGGGCGCGTCCTTGCGAGGGGCATTGGCCTTCAGCCAAGTCCGGACCTCATCCCGAAACGCCCGCTCGGATGCGTCGAGCTCGAAGTCCACGCCATTAATCTAGACCGACCGGCTCACATGGGCGTGCAATTGGCTGCGATCGAGCACGGCTGAGGTCCGGCCGGGCGCGCGCAGGGCGCACCTCCGATCAGATCGCGGGCAGCACCTCCGAGGCCAATAGCTTCAAGGCGTCGGAGTCGTCGAGCACGAAGTGCTGGAGCATGAAGAGGTCGACTCCGAGAGCGGCGATCCCACGCATCTTCTCCGCGATCTCCTCAGGGGTGCCCACGAACCATGCGTGCTTCCGGTCTTCGATTACCTCGTCGGGCGTCTTGCCATGAAGTTGCCTGACCAGCATGGAGACGTTCGCTGCACGCTCCCGAAGCTCCGACCGATCGCGCCCAATGATGTAGCCCGTCATCATCGAGTGCCGGATTGTGCTGGGGTCGCGACCGATTTCGCGGCAGGATGCATCCAGCACTTCGCGGCCTTCCTTGTACAGGTCCAGATCTAGTCTCGAAACGTTCCATTCGGACGCTTCGCGCGCGACGATCGGCAGAGTCCGCTTCTTTCCCTTGCCCCCCATCAAAAGCGGCATTGGGTTGTGCACGGGCTTCGGGTTCGATTTGTTCCAGGTCTCGCGCATCTTGCGGATGCCTGCTTCCAGCAAGTCGAACCGCTCCCTCTCGGTATAGAAGGGGATCCCGAACTCGCGGTGCTCGTTCTCGTTCCAGCCTGCGCCGACGCCGAGGATGACCCGTCCTCCTGAGAGGACGTCCACCGACGCCGCCATCTTGGCCAGGATCGCCGGATGTCGAAAAGTCATCGGGCTGACCATCGAACCAAACTGGATCCGCTTCGTCCATTCGGCGGCGAGCGCGAGCGAGACCCAAGTCTCGATGCAGTCGCGATCAGGGGCATTCATCAACGAGATGAGGTGGTCGCTGCGGCGCAGCGAGTCGAAGCCGAGGGTGTCGGCGTCGTGGCAGATGCGCCTCCATCGCTCCCAGGTGAGGCCTTCCTGCCCCTCGATCATGATCCCGACCTTGGCCATGTTTCGTGATCGTAAGCTGCAGCGATGCGCGCGATGTGGACGTGCCCTGAATGCGGGCGCGGTTTCGCGAATCGCAACCAGTGTTCCGACTTGAACAGCCGAGGCGGCGCTCGCTGAGGCCTACTCAGAAGGCGAGCAGAAGCACCTCAGGAAACAGGCTCAGGCTTCTGGCTCAGAGAGCTGAGCAAGCTCGGAAAGGATCCGCTCCCTCGTCGCTCCCAGGTCTTTGAGGACGTGGGCTGCAATGCACTCGCGCTCCGTGGCCAGCGCCAGCAGTAGGTGATTCGTACCTACGCGAGGGTCACCCATAGAGCCGCACAGGTGGAACGCCACCTCGATCACTCGTTTCGTGCGCGACGTCGGAATGATGCGGGACAGCTTTGCCGGCCGCTTGTCGCCGATGGCCTTGTCAATTGCCGCGCCAACCTCGTCGTGCGAGATGCCGAGTGAGGCGAGCGCTTTGGCGGAGTGGAACTCGTTGTTGTCGAAGCAGGCGATGAGCAGGTGCTCTGTTCCGATGTAGGAGAAGCCAGACTTTTCCGCTTCGACCTGCGCCAGTCTGAAGAGCTCCTTGGCATGGTCCGTAAAGCGATCGAACGGATACAGCTGCCGCTGGTCGGCGAGCGGCTTGGCCGCCATCTCCACCGCGCGCCTCAACGTCGCCCATCGGGGGGCCTGCCTGAATGACCAACCCGCTCGAAGGACGTCAGGTGAGAGCACGTGCGGTCCGCCGGGCGGGACCTCAGGAGGTGGTGCATGGCGCTGCAGCCAATCGAGGCACGCGGCGATGACTATCGAGTTGACCGGAAGCCCGGTGCGCGCCGAAGCCTGGTCCAGCCGGGCGTACATCTCCTCAGTGAACCTGACGGTGGTCGCCTTGGCCACGACGCCAATCTGACATCATTTTGCATTCTTCGTCAAGTCCTCCAGAGATCTGAAGTTCACGATCCGATCCTCTGGAATCCCGGCCCTGCGCGCCATCCACATTCCCATCGGCACGTAGGCAAACTCGGCCGGCGCGTGTGCGTCGGCGTCCATCGCGAAGTTGCATCCCAATTCGAGAGCTAGCCTTGCCATCTCGGGCGAGAGGTCCATCCGGGCAGGGTCGCAATCGATCTCGAGCGCTACGCGATGGCGGGCGGCCTCCTTGAATACCGCTTCGAAGTCGTAGCTGGCACCTTCACGGGAACCAGGGCGCCGGCCGGTGGGGTGGCCGATGACGTCCACGTGCGGATGCGAGACCGCGCGCAGCATGCGCTCGGTCATCGCCGCTGGCTCCTGGCGCAGCTTGACGTGAGGCGACGCCACCACCACGTCGAGCAGCTCGAGGACCATGTCCGGCAGGTCGAGCGCGCCGTCCTCGAGGATGTCGACCTCGATCCCCTGCAGCAGGGCAACGCCAGGCACCTGCGCCTGCACCTCCGCCATCTCGCGCGACTGCGCGAGGAGCCGGTCGGCGTCGAGCCCGTTAACGACCTTGATCCGAGGCGAATGGTCCGTAACCCCCAGGTAGTGGTAGCCCATCGCCTCCGCGCCTCGGGCCATCTCGAGCATCGTCGCCTTACCGTCGCTCCATTTCGTGTGAGAGTGGACGTCGCCCTGGTAGCGGGCAAAGTCGAGGATGGATTCGTCGTCTCGGGCCGGCTGCTTCATCTGCTCGCGCAGGCGGTCGAGGTAGCGGCTCGTGCCCGTCTCCACGACCTCAGCGAGCACCTTGGCTATGCCCGGACCGACTCCCTCGAGCGTGGTGAGCCCGTTGCTGCGATGCAGGGCTTCAACGTCCGGCCGCTCGATCGCGAGCGACCAGGCTGCTGCCGAGAACGCCTTGGCGCGGAACCTTTCCTCAGGGTTCTGGCGCAGCAGGTAGCCGATCTCCGACAGGACCTGCGCCGCAGCGATCGCATCCACGCATCAATTGTGTGAGCATTCGGAGCATGGCCAAGAGCAAGCCCCGTCACGTCGACCAGATCCCCGACCTTGTCGAGGCGCTCCTGGCCGAGCTGGGCGAAGACCCCGAGCGGCAAGGCCTGAAGGCGACGCCGGCGCGGGTTTCGAGGGCGCTGCGGCAGCTCACGGACGGCTACGGGGTGGACCCTGACGACGTCATCTCAGACGCGGTCTTCGACCAGGACTACGACGAGATGGTCGTGGTCAAGGACATCCCCTTCTACAGCCTCTGCGAGCACCACATGCTGCCGTTTTTCGGGAGCTGCCACGTCGGCTACCTGCCGCGAGGGAAGGTGGTCGGCCTGAGCAAGATTCCTCGGCTCGTGAGCGTGTTCGCGCACCGCCTCCAGCTGCAGGAGCGGATGACCAAAGAGATCGCTGAGGCACTCAACGGGGCGCTCTCGCCCAAGGGCGTCGGCGTTGTGGTCGAGGCGCGACATCTCTGCATGGAGATGCGCGGCGTCGAGAAGCCCGGCGGGCAGATGATCACCTCCTGCATGCTCGGCACCTTCCGCAAGGACCCGCGTACGCGCGCGGAGTTCCTGGATTTGGTTCGCCGCCCCTAGCACCGCGATAGACCGCGCGCCACCCACCGTGCGTTATGAGGGCGTGCTTCGTGCCAGACCTCTGTCGCCCTCGTCGCCGGGGTGATCCTTGTCTTGACGGCGTGCGGTCGTGCATCGAGCCATCTGACCGTGGCCAGCCCCGTAGCCGAGGTCAGCCCATCGACAACTGCAAGCCCATCCACCGCAGTCGAGAGTCCGGCAGCATCCGCCCCGAGCGCTGCGCCAACGGCTCCGGCCCAGCAGCCGCCGTCTCCTCGGCCATCTCCAACCCCATCTCCGTCGCCTCGGCCGTCGCCGAGCACCCGGCCGAGTCCTCCGCCGCTGGTCATCGGCAGCCTGACCTTCCCGACGGGCGAGGTAGGTATCGGGTACCCGGCCGTACCTTTGACTGCCTCTGGCGGCACTCCCCCGTATTCTTGGTCGATCAGTTCAGGTGTGCTGCCCGGCGGCCTTGCTCTATCCACGAGCTCGATCTCAGGTACGCCGAAGACGGCGGGTCCCTTCCAGTTCACGGTCAACGCAGCCGACTCGGCAGGCGTCACAGCGGGAGCGGCGCAGTCGGTGACGGTCGCGCCATACCTAACTCTCGCCGGAAATTGCACGAATGTCTGCTCGGTCGAACAGGGCTGCGTCACGGTTTGCGGTGCGTACGCCACGCTTGGCGGCGGAGTTGCCCCCTTCCAGTACCAAGCCACTGGAACATTGCCGCCCGGTACGACTCTGAATGGGCCCTCACTTGCCGGTACGTTCACGACGGTCTCGGCGGCCGCGCCATTCTCGTTTGCAATCGCAGTTACTGACGCCCTCGGCGCGACGGGAGCGGTCAAGGCCAACTACAGCGTTTTCGCGCAAATCACGCTGCAGGGCGGAACTTGTTCGACCAAGCTTGGTTCCGGTTTCGGCTGCACCGCGCGCCTTCCGTACGCCGGCGGTACGGGCAAGCCGGCCAATGTGACGATCTCATCCCAAACCCCCGTGCCGAAAGGCACGACCGTGACCTTCCAGGGCGGATTAGTCATTCTTTCAATGCCGGTTCAGACGGTTGCGGTGAGCGTCAAGGCATTGGTCATCCTGACCGACAGTGCGGAATGTGGGCCCAGCGCCGGTCAACCGTGTACGGCGACCGCGACGGTGATAATCAGCATCAACTGAGCTCTCCAGCGGGCGCCGCACACATAACGGACCCTTTATGCATTAGACTCCGTATAAAGCAACCTTTATGTTTCTCCAGAGCCCGCGCCACGAGCTTCCCGACCATTTTCTGGCCCTCGCCAACCCCACCCGGCTGCGCATACTGCAGCGCCTGGGGGCGGTGGGCGAGGAGAGCGTCAACGACCTCGCCGCCCACCTCCGCATGAGCCAACCGCGCATCTCCTGGCACCTGCGGATGCTTCGCCTGGGTGGTGTGATCCGTACGCGCCGCGAGGGCCGGATGGCGTTCTGTTCCTTGGACGTCGAGAACATCGCGCGCGAGCGCGTGCGCCTGGATCAGCTGCTTGGTATCAAAGAAAAAGAACGAGTGAAAGTTCGTGAGGAGGTTGGAGCTTGAAAAACGGTCACAAGAATGGTCATCGCAACGGCAAGGTGCGGGTCGCCATCGTCGGGGTGGGCAACTGCGCTTCCTCGCTTGTGCAGGGCGTGCATTACTACCGCAACGCGTCCGAGAAGGAGTCCGTGCCCGGGCTGATGCACGTCAACCTCGGCGGATACCACATCAGTGACATCGAGTTCGTCGCGGCTTTCGACATCGACAAGACGAAGGTGGGAAAGGACCTCTCGCAGGCGATCTTCTCCGGTCCCAACAACACGGTGAAGTTCAGCGATGTCCCAGCAATGGGCGTCAAGGTCCAGCGCGGGATGACTCACGACGGCATCGGCAAGTACCTCGCCGACATCGTTCATAAGGCGCCGGGCGAGACCGCCGACGTGGTCGGCATCCTCAAGAAGACGAAAGCCGACGTGGTCGTCAGCTATCTGCCGGTCGGATCCGAAGAGGCGACCAAGTGGTACGTGGAGCAAGCCCTTGCGGCGGGCGTGGGGTTCGTCAACTGCATCCCGGTTTTCATCGCGCGCGAGCCCTACTGGCAGAAGCGCTTTGAGGACAAGAACCTGCCGATCATCGGCGACGACATCAAGTCGCAGGTCGGCGCGACGATCATCCACCGCGTGCTGACACGGCTCTTCCGCGACCGCGGGGTGAAGCTCGAGCGCACCTACCAGCTGAACTTCGGCGGCAACACCGACTTCCTCAACATGCTCGAACGGGAGAGGCTGATGTCGAAGAAGATCTCCAAGACTCGCTCAGTCACCTCGCAGCTCGACTACGACGTAGGCGCCGAGAACGTCCACATCGGTCCGTCCGACTACGTGCCCTGGCTGCACGACCGCAAGTGGGCGTACATCCGATTGGAAGGCCGATCCTTCGGCGATGTGCCGCTCAACGTGGAGCTCAAGCTCGAAGTCCACGACTCACCCAACTCGGCGGGCATCGTGATCGATGCGGTCCGCTGCGCCAAGCTGGCGCTCGACCGGGGCATGGGCGGCGCGCTCGAAGGCCCGAGCTCCTACTTCATGAAGTCGCCGCCCGTCCAATACAGCGACAACGAGGCCAGGCGCCTGGTTGAGGAGTTCATCGAAGGTGGGAAGGCGGGAAGCAATGGCCGTGTCCGGCGGGTGGTCCGCACCAAGACCGCGACCGCCTCTGCTCGGCGCTAGCCCAGCCCGGCGAGGGAGCGCGAGACCTGCGACGGCATCGACGGCCGAAGCCAAGGAAGCGCCGAGCAGCGCAGCGAGCGCATCTGTAGATGCGTGAGCGAGCAGCGGAGGCGATGACGCCGGATAGGCGCCCAACGGGCGCCGATCGGCCGTCTAGGACGTCGCAGGGCCGCGATCTCTCGCTGGGCGGGGCTGCCTACTCCGCCGGTGCGCGCTTGCTGCGCGTATTTCCGCCGGGCCTGCGGCATGCCGCGGCTGCCCCCGGCGGTACGGCGTGGTTCTGGCTCAGTGCTGCCCAGCGCCGCGCGGCGCTGGACAACTATGCCGCGGCCCTCGGCCGTGAGCGGTCCGACCCCGAGGTCAAGCACGTCGCGCGCCGTGCATTCCAGAATTACGGGCGCATGCTCATGGACTTCCTGCTTCTGGGCAGCCTCACCCCTGAAGAGCTCGTCAAGCGCATGACCATCGACGGCCGGGATCAGCTCGATGCGGCACTCGCCAAAGGGCGGGGGGCGATCATGGCGGTGCCACACATGGGCTCTTGGGACATGGCTGGTTCGTACGCCGGCGCCCTCGGCTATCCGATCGCTGCGGTGGCGGAGCGGTTTCCCGGATCGTTGAACGACGCAGTGGTGCGCACCCGGCAGCGTTTCGGCCTCGACGTGATCAGTCTGGGACGGTCCGCCGTCCGGGGGATCACGCATGCACTCGAGGCCAACGCGATCGTCGCCCTTCTCTGCGACCTTGAGCAGGGTCCGGGCGTGACTGTGCGCTTTTTCGGTCGGAGCTCGATCGTGCCGGGCGGCCCGGCCGCCATCGCGCTCAAGACCGGCGCGGCGCTGATGCCGGCCTGTCAGTACCTGACCTCACCCGGCCACCATCACGTCCACCTCGACCCTCCCCTGGAATGGCCGGCCGGTGAGACGAAAGAGGGTCTGATGCAGCGCGTGGTCAGCCGTTTCGAGGATTTCATCAAAGAGCGCCCTGACCAGTGGTATGCCTTCCGTCCGATGTTCGCGCGCGACGTGGGGTGAGTGTGGCGATACCGCGCGTTCAAGGCAGTGCAGTCGGTGGTCGAGCGCCTTCCGCGCCGGTGGGCTTACGCGCTGGCGATCCTGGCGGCCCGGTTCGCCTGGCTGTTTTCGCCCCTGGCCCGCCCGCGACTCGAGTACAACCTGACGGTCGCGTGTCCGGAGCTGGCGAACGACCAGCGCGCCCTGCGGCGCATCTCGTGGCTCAACTTCTGCAACCACGCAAAGGCTTACGCCGACTTGATGCTGCTGCCGCGGACGAACGTGGAATCGATGCGTCCACGCCTCAAAGTCGAGGGCTGGAAATATCTCGAGCAGGCTCGGGCTCTCGGCAAAGGCGTGCTCGTGGTGTCGTGCCACATGGGCTCATACGAGGTGGCGTCGGCGATCTGGTCGGCCACATTGACCCCTGTCAGCTTTTTTGCCGAGGAGCTGGAGCCACGACCCCTGTTCGAGTGGTATCGGAAAACGCGTGCGCGGCTCGGCATCAGCGTCTTGACGCTCGATCATGGCGGTATGCGCAAGGTCCTCCAGGCGCTGCGCGACCACGAGATGGTGATCACCGCGATCGACCGCGATATCACCGGCACCGGCTATCACCTGCCGTTCTTCGGGCGGCTCGCGCCGATTCCCCTTGGCCCTGCCGCGATCGCCCTGCGTCTTGGCACACCGCTTTTCCCTGTCTGCGTGTACCGCCTGCCGGACGACACCTATCAGGCCGAGGGCGCTCCGCTGGTTTTCGCCAAGAGCACCGGGGATCCCAGAGCGGACCAGGTCCGCGCCACCGAGCAAGTGCTGCGCCAGCTCGAGAACTTCATCCGGCGTCATCCGGAGCAGTGGCACGTGCCGCATCGGATCTGGGAAGGTTCACCATGAAAAGGCGCATGGGGATAAGGATCCCCCGACGAACCCCCTCTCCTCGCCACGATTGGGTGGCGGATTGATGAGGAACGTATGGGTGACGGCCGGAATAAATCCGGCCTACCCATCACGCGGGGAATCAAGATGAAGGTAGGGCTTGTCTCGCCCTACGACTTCGCGTCGCCGGGCGGCGTCACCGACCACGTCCGACACCTCGCCGCCCAGCTGCGACACCAGGGCCAGGAGGTGCGCATATTCGCGCCGTCAAGCCGCGCCGACA
>DATNML010000109.1:0-4711 GCA_035602315.1 Candidatus Dormiibacterota bacterium | reverse complement strand
CGCCTGGCATGTCGTCGACCCCGACGGCTTCTTCAAAGAGGCTGAGGAGAACTACTCGCGCCGCCGGCTGCACATCAGCCAGATGGCGGATGGTATGCACCGGCTCGATGGCGTGCTCGATCCGGTCACCGCAGCGGCACTCAAGACCGTGATCGATCCGCTGGCCAAGCGCAAGGGACCGGAAGACGAGCGAACGGCCTCGCAGCGGAGGCACGATGCTCTCGGCGAGGTGGTCAATCACGCGATGGACCAGGGCACGCTGCCCCGGCGCAATGGCGTCCGGCCGCACATCAACGTCACCACGACCATCGAGGGCTTGAAGAACGAGCTCGGCGCGCCGCCGGCCGACCTCGAGCTCTCGCTCCCCATCTCGACTCGCACGCTGGAGCGCGTCACTTGCGACTGCACCATGTCGCGCGTATTGCTCGCCGACTCGATGGTGATCGATGTGGGACGGGCGACGCGCACTGTCTCAGGGCCGACCCGACGGGCATTGCGGACTCGAGACAAGGGCTGCCGCTTCACCGGCTGCGACCGGTCGGTGGATTGGACGAATCCTCATCACATCATCCATTGGGGGCGAGGCGGCCCGAATAATCTCGAGAACATGGCTTTGCTCTGCTTCTACCACCACCGGCTCGTGCATGAGGGTGGATGGCAGGTGATCAAATCAGGCCGGGAGTTCCGGTTCCTGCCGCCTGATCGAGTTTTCATGCGACGGGCGCGCGGGCCGGGGATGCGCTGGGCCGCTTAGGACTGCCGGCCGCTCAGCCTCCGCGCGATCTGGGCCGTGTGCATGGCGTCGTGGGCGGCCATGTGGCGCACAAGGCTACCGATCGAGATCTTGCCGACCGGGGTCAGGGTGCCTGAGCGGCGCCATTCGGCAGGCTTGAGCGAGCGCAGCAGTTTGAGGTGTCGCTTCCTCAGCTCATAGAACTGGGTCCACGCCTTGAGCGCGGAGAGCTTCGTGTAGTCCGGGTCCGGCATCATCCTCATGCTCGGGCGGAGCTCCCGCCGCATGCGCCGCACGCGTCCTAGATAGCGCTGCTCGGTGTCCAGCAAGTGGTTGAGGATCTCGGCGATCGTCCACGCTCCGGGCGTCTCCGCGACTTCCTCGCCCAGATCGCCCAGCAGTAGGGCGAGCGTGTCCAGCGTGGCCTCGCAGCTCCCGATCAGGTCGGCGGGTTCGTCATAAGCCATTGGTTTTCCTGGAGCCGACGGTGAGATTCGAACTCACGACCTGCCACTTACGAGGCGGCTGCTCTGCCAGCTGAGCTACGTCGGCAAATTGGTGTGCGAAATCGCGCGGAAACCGCGCCTGATCGCGGGCGCCTAGGCTACCATCGAAGACGATGAGGACACTGGACGTGGAACGTCTCGAGGTTGGGGATTACGCCCTCATCAAGCCGCTGCTGGTCGAGCTGCACCTCGGCGAGCAGGTGCATTACTCGGACCACCCGCAGCTCAGCCGCGGAGAGATTGAGCGCAACCTGGCCGAGATCCCGTCGACGTTCAAAGGCGAGAACGTCATCTACGCGGTCCGGGACGAGATCGGGCAGGTGGTTGGCTTCTGCTGGATCGTCTTGTACGACCCCGGCACCGGCCTGGAGGGCGAGGTCGCCGAGCTGTACGTGTCGGCCGAGCACCGGGGACGGGGCATCGGAGACATGCTGGTCCGCCAGGCCGTCAAGCTGTTTGACGAGCGCCGGGTGACCCTGGGCTACGTGTGGACCAGGCCCGACAACGAGTCCGCGGTCAAGCTCTACCGGTCGGCCGGTTTCGAGCCGAACCGCCAGCTCGTCATGACCTGGTACCCGAGGGAACCGTTCCAACCCCACTGACCCTCCGTACCTAGACTCAAGGCGTGAGACCGATCGTGCTCGCTGCCGCGGGCTTGCTCGTGACCGCCCTGGTGGCCGCCGGCGTCACGCTGGCCGTGCTGCAGTACCAGTCCCGCACCAACACTCAGCAGGTCAACCTGCGGCCGGGCGTGACCATCGCCGAGGACTCGGCGATCGTTCAGGCGGCCGCCCGGGCGCGGCCCGCCGTGGTGAGCCTGGTCACGCAGCAGCAGCCGGTCATCTCCCGTGGGTCGGGCTATATCGCCACCACCGACGGGTACATCGTGACCAGCATCAACGTGATTGCGGGCGCGGGCGGGATGACCGTCTTGATCCCGGACGACGCGAAGACTCACGAGGCCCGCCTCATCGACTACGACTGCCAGACTGGCGTGGCCGTGGTCAAGATCGACAAGGTCAGCGGGCTCCCGACGCTTGCGTTTGCGGACCCGACCGCGCTGGTGCAGGGTCAGAGGACGGTCGCGGTCGGCGGACCTTTCGATGGCGGCTCGGTCACTCCGGGCTACGTCAGCGCGATGCACCGTGTGGTATCGATCCCCAACCCGTCATCGACCACGCAGACGATCGAGCTCAGCGACGTGATCCAGACCAGCACCGCGATCGACTCCGGCAGCGCGGGCGGGCCGCTGCTCAACGTTGGCGCGCAGGTGATCGGGATCGCCATGCAGTCCGAGTCGCCCGCCGGCGCCAAAGGCTTCGCGCTCAACGTGGCGGACGTACTCGATGACGTGCAGCAGATCCTGCAGACCGGTCAGGTCGTGGTGGCGTCTCTCGGAGCGACGAGCAGCGACCTCAGCCCGGAGCTGGCGTCGTTGAACGGTCTTCCCGCCGGCAGCCAGCTCGTGATTGTCGACAAGGGCGGCCCGGCGGCGGCAGCCGGCCTTCAGCCCGGAGACGTAATCACGCAGCTGGACGACGTCAAGCTCGACGCAGCGCATCCGCTGCGCCTCCTGCTCCGCGCCCGATTCCACCCCAACCAGCGCGTCACCGTGTCGTACACGCGAGGGGGTGCCTCGACGCAGACGCAGCTCACGCTGTCTGGCCAGCACCCGACCTGCGTATGAGCACAGGGGCGCAGGCGCGAAATGTCCGGGAGATGATCGCGGAGGCCCTGGTCGAGGCGGTGCGGGCGATCGGGTATGAGGGTGACCTGCCGGACCTCGAGCTCGGGCGTGCCAAGGCAACGGAGCGTGGTGAGTACGCCAGTTCGGCCGGGATGAAGCTGGCCCGGTTGATGAAGCAGCCTCCTCAGCAGATCGCCAGCAAGCTCGCGGAAACGATCGTGATCCCCGAGCAGGCGGCCACTGTGGAGGCGGTCGCCGGATACGTCAACTTCCGTCTGAGCCCGCCCTGGCTGGAGCGGCTGGTCGCGCAGGTGACCGAGGCCGGCCCGGGTTACGGCGCAGCCGACCTCGGACAGGGAGAGCGCCTCCAGGTCGAGTTCGCCAGCATCAATCCGACCGGTCCTCTTCACATCGGACATGGCCGGGGCACGATCCTGGGCGATTCGATCTGCCGCCTGCTCGAGTTCACCGGCCACGACGTTCAGCGCGAGTACTACGTCAACTCCGACAACACGCAGACGCGGCGGTTCGGCGCCTCCGTTTACGCACGGCTTCACGGCCAGGAGCCGCCCGAGGGCGGCTACACCGGCGCATACGTGACCGAGATCGCAGAGATGGCGTGCCGCGACATGCCCGGCATCGAGGAGCTGCCGGAGGAAGAAGCCGAGCTGAAGCTGAGGATGTACGCGATGCAGAAGGTCGTGGAGCAGATCAGGGCGACGGTCGCACGGCTCAACATCCACTACGACGAGTGGTTCTGGGAGACGTGGATCTGGGAGAAGGGCCTCGCTCAGCGCGCCATCGAGCGCCTTCGAGAAGAGGGCTATCTGAAGGAGCGCGACGGCGCGCTGTGGTTCGGCCCCGCGCTCCAGGAGCTGGAAGGCAAAGACGAGGCGCCAAAAGACATCGCAGAGGAAGAAGACCGCGTGGTCATCCGCTCCAACGGGCAGCCGACCTACTTCGCCTCTGACCTCGGGTACCTGCTCAGCCGTTTCGAGGACCGCGGGTTCAAGAGGGTGATCGAGGTCTGGGGCGCCGACCACCACGGCTACGTGCCCCGCATGAAAGCGGCGGCGGCGGCCCTCGGCATCGACCCCGCGAAGCTCGTGATCATCCTCCACCAGATGGTCAACCTGAAAGAAGGCAAGATGTCAAAGCGCGCCGGGCGCTTTGTGACGCTCGACGAGCTGATCGACAGGGTCGGGTCGGACCCGGTGCGGTACTTCTACCTCCTGCGCTCCCCCGACACCACGATCGAGTTCGACCTGGAGCTGGCCGTCACGCAGGGCAACGAGAACCCGGTCTATTACGCGCAGTACGCGCACGCGCGGCTGGTCAACGTCGAGGCGACAGCGAGCGAGAAACATTCGCGTCTGCCAGAGCAGGCGGACGTCTCGCTGCTGATTGAACCCTGGGAGCTCGACGTCGCCCGGCAGCTGGCGTTCTGGCCAGAGGTCGTGAAGGACGCGACTCTCTTGCTCGAGCCGCACCGCATCCCGTACTACGTGCAGGACCTCGCGACCGCGGTGCATCGCTTCTATCACGCGGGCAACGAGAAGAGCGAGCACCGCGTGGTCGTCGACGACCCTAACCTGACGCGTGCGCGCCTGGAGCTGTGCCGGGCGGCCCGTCACACTTTGAAGACCGCACTGGACCTGATGGGCGTCTCTGCACCCGAGCGTATGTAGAACCCCCACATTAATAAGGAGAGATAGTTGGACGTCACCTGGCTTGGACACGGCTGCTTCAGGCTGCGAGGTCGCAGCGCGGCGGTCGTGACGGATC
>DATNML010000108.1:0-8662 GCA_035602315.1 Candidatus Dormiibacterota bacterium | reverse complement strand
GCACGTCGAGGTCATCCACTGCAACGACTCCGTCACCGGGCTCGGCTCCAACCGGGACCGCCACGCCAACATCGGCGAGGGCCAGATCGGTGAGGCTGGGTTTCGCGCGCTCCTGCACGAGCCGCGTCTGTCGAAGCTACCGTTCATCCTCGAGGTGCCCGGCGCCGGGAACGGGCCGGACGCCGAGCAGGTCGCGGTGCTGAAGCGCCTCGCCCGGTGAGGTCAGGCGGCATCTGAGGACGTGGCGTCCTCGAGCGCGTGATGGGTCGGCATCGGGCGACGGCGTGGCGGGCGCCTCATGGCCAGCCCTCCGAGCACCCAGGCACGGGCGCCCAGGTTGCGAAGCAACCTTCCCCAGCCAGAAAGACCCTGAGCCATCAGGCGGCTGCTCTCGATCTCTCGGCGCAAAGACTCCAATCGTTCGAACATCGCGTCCTCGTTCAGGTACGGGTTCATTTGAGATCCTCCGCTAACTGGCTAATTGCTTATGCCAGTTATTATAACCGAGGTTAGCTGTACGCAGGTTACGGATATACTGAACCTCGTGGATGATCGCGAGACGGCCACCGGCGATCTGGGCCTGATTCAGGCCTTCGTCAATACGGTCGACCTCCAGGACGGCCCAGAGGAGCTCACGGACCCCAACACGCTCAGGGCCTGGCTCGTTGCAAAAGGACTCATGGCTGCGACCGACTCTGTCGATGCTGCCGACCTGAAGCACGCGGTCGCCCTGCGGGAAGCGATCCGCGGAGTGATCGGAGTCAACTCAGGCTTTCGCGTCTACCCGGTCGACATCGCCACGCTGAACGAGGCGGCCGCGGCGAGTGTCTTACGGATGCGCTTCGGCACCGACGGCAAGCCTCGCCTCGAACCAGAGGTTGCCGGGGTCGTCGGAGCGATGGGGCGCATCGTGGCCACGCTGAATTCGGCGATGGAAGATGCGAGCTGGACCCGGCTCAAGCTGTGCGGCTCGCAGACGTGTCGCTGGGCTTTCTACGACCGTTCGAAGAACCATTCCAGCCGGTGGTGCACCATGGCCTCCTGCGGCAACCGTCAGAAGGCGAGGCGCTTCAGGAGCCGAGTCAAGAAAGCCTGAGCGGCGACTTATCGTTGTCGGCGTGAGGAAGACCCGGGCAGAAGCGTTCAGCGATGGCGTCTTCGCTGTCGCCGCGACGGTGCTCGTCTTCAACCTCTCGGACCCGAAGGTTGGCTCCGGGCTAGGAACAGCCCTCCTCTCGGAATGGCCCTCGTACGCCGCCTACGCGATCAGCTTCTCCACCATCGTCGTGATCTGGGTCAACCACCACGCCGTCACGGACCTCATCGAACGTTTTGACCGCCGTCTGCTGTTCATCAACGGGTTGCTGCTGCTGACGGTTGCGGCGATTCCTTTTCCGACCGGCCTTTTCGCCCACTACCTTCAAGCGGGCCACGACCAGACCGCCGCCTCGGTCGCCTACGGGCTGACGATGACGTCCATGTCAATCGCGTTCAGCGTGTTCAACCTCTACGCGCGGCGCTTCAGGCCGGTCATGGTTCCCCTGGATTGGGTCGCTTTTTCCACAGGTCTTCTCCTCTGGCCTCTCGCGACGCTGGCGTCGTTTGTGAGCGTGGGCCTCGCGCTCGCGCTGTATGCGTTCATCGTCGCGTTCTACGTGGTGCTGCCGATCCTCCGCGAAAATCGCGGCCCCGCCGCGCCCTCAGCCGAGGCTCGTCCGTACCGCGTCGCGCTTGAACGCCCCCGATCCGCCGAACCGGACCGCGGTGATTTCAGCCAGGATACCTAACGCCGTTTCCTCCGCCCCACGACCGCCGAGATCCAGGCCGATCGGGCCGTGTACACGGGCAAGCTGACTTTCCGTGAATCCTTCAGCACGCAAAGCGTCGAAGCGGTTCTGGTTGGTCTTACGGCTTCCGATCGCGCCGACATAGCCGGCATCCTTCGTGAGCACCGCGCGCAGCGCGGGAAGATCGAACTTCGGATCGTGCGTCAGGATGACGACATACGACGAGTTGTCGATCGCGAGCCTGGCCATCGCCTCGTCAGGCCAGGCGACGACCAGCTCGTCGGCCTCGGGGAATCTCTCCTTGGTGGCGAACTTCGCGCGGGCGTCCACGACCGTCACGCGATAACCCATCGTCTTGGCCAGGCGGTGAAGCGGGATCGCGATGTGGATCGCGCCAATGATGATCAGATGGGCTGGCCGGCGGAACGGCTCAACGAACAAGTCACCATCTCGCCGGGGCAGCTCAGCGCCTGACGGCGTGCCGTCGACCAGCTCCGCCTCGCCCGTCACGAGGTGCGTGCGCAGCGTCGCCGGCTCGTCTCGCTGGAGCTTTCTCATGAGCCGCCGGTGCACCGGCCCGAGAGGCTGCACGAACACCTCGATGTGACCGCCGCAGGCGAGCCCGACCTCGAAGGCGACGTCGTCCGTGACGCCGTACGCGGCCACTTTGGCCGCGCGGCTCTTCAGGACCCTCTGCGCCTCTTCGAAGACCGCGCCTTCGATGCAGCCGTTCGAGACCGATCCCGCCATCTTCCCCGAGCGAGTAACGGCCATCTTCGATCCCAGCGGTCGCGGGCTCGAGCCCCACGTCTCGATCACGGTTGCGATTGCGATGTCCTCGTCGGCCTCCGTCCACGCGCTCAACTCGCCGAGGATCTCTCGCATCAGCGACTCCTGGTCCGGTGGTCGAGGCCCGCGAGCAGCCGGCCGAGGTCCTCGAGCGCGTTTACGTTGTGCGCGGCGAGAAAGTCGTCGCAGTGTGGCAGCGCGGCGGCCATGCCGCGGGTCAACGGCTGGTATCCCTCCGAGCCCAGCAGTGGGTTGAGCCAGATCAGCCGGTGAGCTGAGCGGCGCAGGTGTATGAGCTCCGCGGTCAGCCGGGCAGGGTCGCCTCGATCCCAACCGTCGCTGACGATGATCACCACGGCGCCATGCCCGAGCACGCGCCGGGCCCAGCGGCGGTTGAAATCCGCGAGCGCGTCACCGATCCGAGTCCCTCCGCTGAAGTCGTGAACGCCCTTGCTCACCGATTCCAGGGCACGGTCCAGGTCGCGGTAGCGGAGCAGGCGCGTGATGCGTGTGAGGCGCGTCGAGAACACGAACGCCTCGAGGTCTTCACGCCGCGCGATCGAGTGGGCGAAGATCATCAGCAGGCGCGAGTAGCGCTCCATCGAGCCGCTCACGTCGCAGATCAACACCAGCGGCCGCCTACGCACTCGCGGGCGCCGATGAAACAGCTGCATCAGCTCGCCGCTTGACCTGATTGCGTGGCGCGCGGAGCGCCGGAGGTCGATTCGGCCGGCTCGCGCCGACCGCAGGCGGCGGGTCTTGCGCTCAGCGACTCGCCAGGGTGCCTGCTCGAGCAGGCGGCGCACCTGCTCGGTCTCCTCCCACGTCATCTGGTCGAAGTCCTTCTGACGAAGCAGCTCCTCGGCGCTGTATCCGCTCGAGCTAGCGGGCACCGCTGTCGGGTCCGTCTCCCGGTTCATCTGTGACCTGTTCAGGCCGAGCGCGTTGGCCCACGCCTGGGTCCGCTCCGGTGACAACGGCAGCGCGCGGCTGCGACCCGGCATCGAGCCGGCGGATGCGCGCGGATCTGGCGGCGCCCAGAAAATGTCAAAGGCCGCCTCGAACGTCGGGATGTCTTCCTTGCGGCTCACGAACACCGCGCGCAGCGCGTTCCGAAAGTCGAGCTGCTGCCTGAGGTCGATGTGGACCAGGGCCCGAGTCGCGTCGGTCAGGCGCCGAGGACCCGCCTCCATCCCGGCGTCGTGCAGCAGCCTTGCGAATGCCCCGAGCCTCGGCACCAGGTCCGGCTTGAGGTCAGGCACCTCGCGCCTTTTCGACCAGCGCAGGCACCTGCTCCCTCACTCGCTCCAGGTCCTCCTGGTACTTCAGCGCCGAGCCCAGGGTCGCGTTGACGAGTGTCGAGTCGATGCGCGTGGCGCCGAGCGCGGCCAGGGAGCGCGCCCAGTCGAGCGTCTCCGCCACTCCAGGCACCTTGTAGAGGTCCATGCCTCGCAAGCCCTGAACGAGTCCCGCCACCTCGCGCGCCAGGCCCGCCGCCGCCTCCGGGGCCCGGGCGCGGACGATCTCAACCTCCTTTTCGAGGTCCGGGTAGTCGATCCAGTGGTACAGGCAGCGCCGCTTGAGCGCGTCGTGCACCTCACGCGTCCGGTTGGATGTGATGACCACGAAAGGGGCCCGCTTGGCTTTGATGGTGCCGATCTCCGGGATCGAAACCTGGAAGTCCGACAGCAGCTCGAGCAGGAAAGCCTCGAACTCCTCGTCGGAACGATCGATCTCGTCGATCAGAAGCACCGGCGGGATCGGGTCGTCGTTGTCGATGGCGTCGAGCAGAGGGCGGCGCAGCAAGAACTCGGAGCTGAAGATCTCGCGCTCGGCCACGCGGCGGTCCGCACCCTCGTCCATCAGCCGGATGTGTAGAAGCTGCCGCGGATAGTTCCACTCGTAGACGGCGTGGGCGAGGTCGATGCCTTCGTAGCATTGCAGGCGGATCAGCCGGGCGCCCAGCACATCGGCCATGACCTTGGCCGCCTCGGTCTTCCCCACGCCCGCTTCGCCCTCGATGAACAGCGGCTTTGCCAGCTTCAGGGCGAGAAAGATGGACGTGGCCAGGGCGCGATCACCGATGTACTTACGGTCGCGCAGGCGTGCCTCGATGTCCTCGATGCTCATTGGAGCGCCTGCAGTCACGCCCAAAGGTTACGAGGTGGCTCGGCGGTCGCGCCGAGCCACCTCCGCCCGGCCTATTTGGCCTGCTCGATCGCCCGCTTGGTCAGCACCCGGGCCAGGTGCTTCTTGTACTCGGGGCTTGCGCGCAGATCGCCTGACGGGTTCAGGCCGTCTGACGCGTGCTGCGCCGCTTCCTCCGGCTTGGCGCCCTTGTGCAGCGCCTCTTCGACAGCCGTAGCGCGGACCGGCGTCGGGCCCACGTTGGTCAGGCCGATACGCCAGCCGCCGTTCATCTTCTGCGCCGCGGCGCCGACGATCGCCCAGTCGAAAAGCCGCCGCCGGAACTTGATGTACTTGTGCGGGCCGTTCGCCACGGGGAAGACGACCTCGATGACGATCTCATCCGCGGCCAGCGGCGTCGTGAACAGGTCCTTGAAGAAATCCTTGGCCGCGATCGTGCGCTGGTTGGTCACGATCTCCGCGTCGAGCATCAGGGCGATGGTCGGATAGTCGCCCGCTGCGTCGGCGTGCGCGACCACGCCTCCGATCGTGCCCATGTTGCGTACCTGGTTGTCGCCGATCTCGCCCGCCACCTCGGCCAGAATGGGCAGCTTGTCTTTGACGACGGCTGAGTTCTGGATCGTCACGTGACGGGTCAAAGCGCCGATGTGCAGCTTCGATCCTTCTGCTTTGATGTGATCGAGGCCCTTGATGCCGTTGATGTCGACGAGCGCTTTCGGTTGTGCGAGGCGAAGCCGCATGAGCGGAATCAGGCTGTGCCCGCCGGCGAGCACCTTGGCGTCCTCGCCGTACTTGTTGAGCAGCTTCGCCGCCTCTTCGACCGAGGAGGCACGTGCGTATTCGAATGCGGCCGGGATCACTTGCGGGCCTCCTTTCCACCGTTGGAGTGTTCGCGCGCCTGCTTGATCTGCTTCCAGAGTCTGTCTGGGCTCGCCGGCATGTCAACGTGCTTGATACCGAACGGACTCAACGCATCGACGATCGCATTGATGACCGCGGCGCTCGCGGCGATGGTCCCTGCTTCTCCGACACCCTTGACGCCGAGCTCGTTAGTCGGCGACGGCGTGATGGTCCTGTCCAGCTGCAAATTGGGGATCTCTCCGATGCCGGGGATGCTGTAGTCGAGCAGGGTTCCGGTCCTCAACGCTCCGGTTTCAGGATCATGCACGGCCTCTTCGAACAGCGCCTGGCCGATGCCCTGCGCCACACCACCGTGGATCTGGCCGTCCACGATCATCGGGTTGATGATGTTTCCGCAGTCATCAACCGCCACGTACTTCTGAATGTCGACCTCTCCAGTTTCGGGGTCGACCTCGACCACGCAGATGTGCGCGCCGAACGGCCATGTGAAGTTGGGTGGGTCGAAGTAGGTGACGGCCTCCAGGCCTTGCTCCATGCCCTCGGGGAGGCCTGGGCCGTAGGCAGCGAAGGCAACCTCTCCCATCGCTTTGCGTTTGTCGGGGCTGCCTTTGACGTAGAACTGCCCCTGGTCGAAGACCACGTCTTCGTCTGCGGCCTCGAGCATGTGCGCGGCGATCTTTTTCGCCTTGTCGACCACTTTCTGACACGATCGGTTGATCGAGACTCCACCGACCGGCAGGCTGCGGCTGCCGTAGCTCCCATAGCCGAACGGCGTGTCGCCGGTATCGCCTTCACGGATCTCGATGTTCGCGTAGGGGAGGCCGAGCGCATCGGCTGCAATCTGCGCAAACGTGGTGGCGTGGCCCTGGCCATGTGAGTGCGTGCCCACAGCGACCGTGACCGAGCCCGTGGGGTGCACACGGACGACCGACGACTCGACCAGCGCGAGGCTTCCTGAGACATGGGCCGTTGCAGCCGACGGGCCGACTCCGCAGATCTCGACGTAGGTCGACAGGCCGATCCCGAGGTACTTGCCCTGCTTGCGAAGATCCGCCTGCTTCTGGCGCAGCGCTTTGTAGCCGACGATCTCTTTCGCCTTGTCGAGGCTCTTCTGATATTCGCCCGAGTCATAGACCATGCCGAGGATGCTGGTGAACGGAAAGTCTTCGGCGAAGTTCTTCGCACGTACGTCCGCCGGATCCAGCTTCAGCTCTTGCGCCACAAGGTCAACCGCTCGCTCGACCAGGTGGGCCGCCTCAGGCCGACCCGCCCCGCGGTATGGATCGGTCGACATCTTGTTGGTGAGCACGCCAATCGCCCGGCCGTGCACCGCTTTCCACTTGTAGCAGCCAGGTGAAAGCAGCATGGCGAGCGATGACTGGAGGGCACCGAAGACGCCGATGTAGGCGCCGAGGTCGGAAAGCATCGTGATCTTCAGCGCGAGGAGCGTGCCGTCGCGCTTGGCCCCGACCTCGATGTCGAAGATATGGCCGCGGCCGTGGCTGGTGGCCTGGAGGTTCTCGGTGCGACCCTCGATCCACTTGACCGGCCGGCCGCTCAGCTTTGAGGCGGCGGCCGCCAGGTATTCCTCGGGATATGGACGAAGCTTGCTTCCAAAGCCACCGCCGACATCGGGCGCGACCACCCTGATCTGGCTTTCGGGCATGCCCAGGCCAATGCAGAGGAAGAGGCGGATGAAGTGTGGGACCTGGCTCGAGGTCCAGACCGTCAGCTGGTTCCCGAACGGGACGTAATTCGCGAGCACGGCTCGCGGCTCCATGGAGATCGGGAAAACGCGCTGCTGGATGATCCGTTCCTTGACCGTGACCTCCGACTCTTTGAAGGCGGCCTCGAGGTCGCCGCCGTTGAAGTTCACGTCCCATGCCACGTTGTCGGGCGCGCCGGTGTGCGCAGTCGGACTTCCCTTTTCCAGCGCCTTCTCAAAATCGACCAGGACAGGCAGCGACTCGTATTCGACCTGGACCAGCTCCGCGCAGTCCGCCGCCTGATACCGGCTCTCGGCGAGCACGACGGCGATCGGCTCCCCGAAATAGACCGCCTCTGATTCGGCGATCGGAAACTGGTTGGGAGTCTGCTTCTTGTCGGCGATGAGCGACTCGGTCACCGGTAGGCCGCCGCTGATCACCTTCTTGAAGTCGCGAGCCGTGTACACGGCGACGACCCCAGGAGCTTTGCTTGCCGCGGTGAGGTCGACGCTGACGATCTTCGCGTGCGCCTGCGCGCTGCGCACGACGGCCATGTGCACCATTCCGGTCAGCTGCATGTCATCGACGTAGCTGCCGTGCCCCGTGATCAGCTTGGGGTCTTCGCGGCGGTGGATCTTGGCTCCGACCATCGTTGTGACAGCCATGGCCTCAGCTCCTCCCGACCGCGGCGGACCGCTCGCTCGTCTTAGCCTTCGCTCCGTCCATGGCCTTGGCGGCCGACTGGACGGACTTGACGATGTTCACGTAGCCCGTACACCGGCAGAGGTTGCCTTCGAGGCCTTTGCGGATCTCGTCTTCGGTCGGGTTCGGGTTCTGATCGAGGAGATACGCGGCGGCCATGATGAAGCCTGGCGTGCAGTAACCGCACTGGAGTCCGTGCTCGTCCCAGAATGCCTGCTGCAGCGGGTGCAGCTCCCCATCCTTCGCCATGCCTTCGATCGTGGTGAGCTGGCGGCCTTCGGCCTGGACGGCGAACATCGTGCAGCTCTTGACCGCCTTTCCGTCAACGAGGATCGTGCACGAGCCGCACTGGCTTGTGTCGCAGCCGATGTGGGTGCCCGTAAGGCCGACCACGTCGCGCAGGTAGTGCACGAGCAGCAGCCGTGGCTCGACCTCATGCTCGTGTTTGTGGCCGTTGACAGTGGTCGCGACCTTGTGCTTCATACGTCTCTCCTCTACTCCCTTGGTGGCGGCGGCGCCCGGGACCGTGTCGGTCGACCAGACGAGCTGAAAGCTAACCTCTCTATTGCGCTACTTTTAGCGGCGAAATGCAACTAGAAAATTCCTTCACCGTTGGCGCGCCGCCCGAACGGGTCTTCGCTTACCTGCTCGACGTCAACAAAATCGTCG
>DATNML010000107.1:0-13564 GCA_035602315.1 Candidatus Dormiibacterota bacterium | reverse complement strand
CAACCGCGAGCAAGGGCTATACGACCGAATCGATCTTCGGGTTCAGCGCGTCGTCCCTGAAGAGCGGGGGAGCACCGGTCGTCGAAGGCACGGCAACGGGCCTGACCAAGAACTCGATCGTGTTGAGCATCGCGGTCGCGAACCAGGCGTTTTACGTTGCGGAATGGCAAAACAAGGCGTTCATGGTCATCCTCGCGATCTTGAACATCGACGCGGCAACCTGCAAGAAGGTCGCGCAGGCGGCGAACAGCCGAATCAAGTAGCCGCCGGCGGGCGTGCCGCTAAACTAGCCGGGCCGATCGCAAACGCCCGCCACGTCCAATCCCGCACTCGGCGCCGTCGGGGCTCTTCGCCCCTGCTTCGCACAGCGCTCGTTCTGGCGCTTGTGATCACGCTCGCCTTCGGAGCCGCCCGGCTGGTCGCGTCCACGGGCACGGTGGCAGCTATCGCGGGGAATCTCAAGCTCGCACCATCTCCCGCTCTGGTCGCAAGCCAACTCTCGGTCTCAGGCCTTGAGGCCGGCGCTTGCATGAGCCTGCCTCAGACGCAGGCCGGCTCAGGGCAAACGGTGTTCATCGATCCCGGCCATGGTGGCCTCGACCCTGGAGTCGTAGGAATGGTCTCCGGACAACAGGTCCTGGAGAAGGACGCCGCCCTTGCAGTCGCGGCCCGGCTCAGTGACCTGTTGCGAGCGGACGGCTATCGGGTGGTGATGGCGCGAACGCGGGACTCGACGGTGATCAAGCTCTCGACCGCGGACTCGGTGTTGGGGTCGCTGACCGCCAGCGCCGAGCACCGAGACCTGGCGGCTCGTGCGGCCTGTGCGAACGCCGCCGGGGCGGCCGCCCTGCTGTCCATCCATTTCGATGCTTTTGGCGATCCGTCAATCGGCGGTACGGAGACCTTCTACGACTCGGCACGGACTTTCGCAGTGGAGAGCCACCGGCTCGCCGTGAACGTTCAGGCCACCCTCGTCTCCGCTTTGCGCACGTCTGACCGCGGCGTGTGGACCGACGACCAGCTGGCCGCCCCGACGCTCACCAGCTCGGGCAGCACATACGGTCATCTCATCGAGCTCGGGCCCATGTCGGCGGGTTGGGTCGACGATCCGAGCCAGATGCCGGGCGCCCTGGTCGAGCCGCTCTTCCTGACCAACCCCGCCGAAGCGCGCCTCGCGAGCGATCCGTCAGGTCAGCAGAAGATCGCAGTCGCGCTCGAGGCGGGACTGGTGACGTTTCTCACCGGCCGCTGAACGGCGCGCTGGTGCGCCTGGCAAGAATCGAACTTGCTGCCTCTTGCTCCGCAGGCAAGCGCTCTATCCGGTGAGCTACAGGCGCGCGAACCGTTCAGTTTAGGCGAGCATCGACGGCGACCGTGGCGGCCTTCAAGGCGGCCGCGTCGAGGTTGCTCGCCACCACGAGGGCGACGAAAACCGATTTATGCCAGCACGCCAACCGAATGGGTGCGCGGTCGTAGATCCACGAGCTCAGGCCGAGGCCTGTGGCGCTCCCTCGGGTGACGCCCGCGAGAATCTCCCCAGGGGCCGGAGGCGCGAAGCCAAAAGCTCCGGACACCCACGCGCGATCCGCCTGTCCGGAGTCCGCGAAGATCGCCACTAGGCTCGCGATCGATTTGACATTGGAGGTCGCGCCCAGCTCTGCACTGCACGCGGCTGGGCTGGCCGTGAAGAGTGAGATCGCAGCGGCGGTAGCTCCTTCGACGCGAAGCTGCTCCCATTGAGCTGCGACCCGGCCCGCGAGCGCCGCGTCCGCATGGGCGAGGCTCGTGATGTAGACGTCGATGGGTCCCGACCCCAAGCAAGGGCTCAGGCCCGGCGGAATGTCGGACGACTGCAGGATGGCCGCCGTCGGTTCGGTGGGTGGTGATGGGCTGGGCGGCGGCGGGCTGAAGACTGGATGCGAGCCGGACTGGCATGCAGCCATGAGAGCGACCATTGCAGCGAGTGCGATAACCCGACCCACGGGTGGCGCAGTTTAGACTGCATTGGCTGTCAAGCGCCTGTAGCTCACCGGATAGAGCGTTCGGCTCCGGACCGAAAGGCAGCAGGTTCAATTCCTGCCAGGCGCACCAACTTGTCCTCCGAGGACGTCTGGCTGACCTCGGCTAGCGTCGCCGTCCGTCGAGCCGGATCGTCCAGGGGTCGATCGCCTCGGTCCGGAGATGCGTCTCGCTCCACGGATCGCGCGCGAGCGTAGCGCGGACGGCGTCCTCCGACTCAGACTCGACGGCGAACACCACGCGGTGCTCGTCGGCAAGCGGTCCGCCCAGGACGATGAAGCCAGCGCCCACGAGCTCGTCCATGAAGGTCGCATGCTCCGCCCACCCGGATTGTTCCTCGACCGGTCGCGCTGGGTCCCATTGAGGTCCGGACCGGCTGAGCCCGATGAGGAACATCGTCACGCTCGTTAGTTCGGCAGCTTCCTGATCGCGTCGCCAGTGCGCACCAAGCCGGCGACCACGACCCTGCAGTTGGCTCCGCGGAGGCGCAGCTCCCGACCGACAGGAGAGTTGACGAATTTCAAAGCATCCACGCCAAAGCGCGCTGAGAACTTCGCGCAGCCGGTGTGAGGGCTTTCGCTGAACTCGATCACCGCCGAACCGATCTGAACCCGGCTGCCGGCCGGCAGGTTGGCGAGGCTCAAGTCGAGGTCCACGTAAAGCTGGTCACCGGCCAGGGCCCAATGCTCGCGCTCACCCGCGATCGCGGCCGCCGCCCTTGCATTCATCAGGGTCAGCTGCGAGTCCGGATTGGGACTGCCATCAGGGGTGCGGCTGCTGCCACGCACGTTCCACGTGTCGCCTTCGAGGCCGTCGTGGGTGTCCAGCCGAGCCTCGGTCAGAACCTCGCGCTCGTCCTCGGCCGGTCGCCGGGCGATGAGCTCGACGGTCCCGCCGTCTGCCGGTGCTTCGCGGATGTGATCGAGGCTCTGCTCGAGCCGGGTCAGCTCGTCGGTTTGCCGCATGGCGGTATTTTGCCCGGTTTTGAGCCAGCATGATTGGCTGATGACTGTCGACCAGGTTCGGAAATTGGCCAGGGCATTTCCGGGGACGGTCGAGCAGGAGCATTGGGGTAATCCGTCGTTTCGGGTTCGTGGCCGGATCTTCGCCACTGTGCCTGACGACGGCCACGTGAACGTGATGATCGATCCGTTTGACGCTGAGTCAGCCGTGGCAGACGCTCCAGAATCCTGTCAGGTGCTGTTGTGGGGTAAGGAGGTCAGGGGCGTCCAGGTCTCGTTGCGAACTGCGGCGCCGAAAATGGTCGAGGCGCTTCTACGCTCGGCCTGGCGGCGCAAGGCGCCGAAGCGCCTTTTGACCTAGGTCGGTTTCTCACCCAGGTAGAGGGTCTGTTTGCCCATCAACCACCAGGCGGGCGGAAATGCGAGATAGGCCCGCACCAGCAGCGGATGCTGCGGCAGGCGGCTTTTGGTCGTGTAAGGCATGAAGCGTGTGATCACCTGCTTGGTCTTGAAGCCCGCCATGATCGCGGCCTCGGCCAGGCTCTTCTCGGTCAGCGCAGTCTGATGGTCGATGAAGTCCCAGTAAGAGCCGCCGATCAGCCGGATGTTCGGCTGGAGGATGAGGACGCGACCGCCCGGTTTAAGGAGCGCGAAGGTGACGCGCAGCTGCTGCAGCACTGCCTCGGTCGAGGGCAGGTGCTCGAGGTAGTTGCTGAAAAAGGCCAGGTCGAAGTGATTGTTGGGCATGACATCTGCAAGGCTCAGCCCGTCGGCCCGAACGAAGTGGACGTCGCCGGGCAGCGCGCTCTGCATGTCGCGGATGTCGGTCGCCCAGCGATCCTCCGCCTTCACGTTGCGGATGAAGTACCCGAGGTCGCACGCGATGTCGACCACGCGCGCGTTGGGCACGATGAAGCGCTGCAGGTACTGGCCGAGTTCGCGCCAGATGGCTTCCTTCGCGGCGTGGTCGACCTCGTCGAAGCGTTGTTCATAGACCTCTTTGAGGACGATCGGGGGAACCGCTGCTTTGGCGCTGCGGGCTGGTTCGCTCACCTGGAGGTCAACGATAACGCCCGGTTTGCGGGTCGCTGTAAACACTGTTGGTCCCGAATCTGAGCGGCGCCACCGTGGCGTCAGTTTGCGGCGTTGCGACCATCCCCCGTAGGCTGGCAGCGAGTGAGTGACAACGCGCTCGCCATCGAGCTGTTCGAGGGCCTGCCTTCGCGGTACGACGCGCTGGCCGAGGTGCTGTCCTTTGGGCAGAACCGCCGGTGGCGTCGCGAGCTGGTCGGCCGGCTCGCACTGCACGGTCCCGCGACCGTCCTGGACGTCGCCACCGGTACGGCAGGAGTGGCGATCTCGCTGGCCTCGGCGACAGACGCGCGCGTCACCGGGGTGGACGTCAGCGAAGCGATGCTCGAGCAGGGGCGCGAACGAGTGCACCGGGCGGATTTAGCGGACCGCATCTCGCTCGTACCAGGGCGCGCGGAAGCCCTTCCCTACGCAGCAGGGTCATTTGACGCCGTCAGCTTCACCTACCTGCTGCGGTACGTCGCCGACCCTGAAGCGACCGTCGCGGAGCTCGCGCGCTTGATCCGCCCCGGCGGACACATGGCAAGCCTCGATTTCTACATCCCGCCGAGCTCTGTATGGCGCGCCGCGTGGCGGGTCTACACGCGACTGGTGCTTCCGGTCGCCGGCTGGCTGCTGGGCGGCCGCGCCTGGTGGGACGTCGGGCGCTTTCTCGGTCCGAACATCGAAGGCTACTACCGGGGATGGCCGCTCGTGCGAATCGTCGATGCGTGGAAGGCGGCAGGGATGGTGGGCGTGGGGTGGCGTGTGATGAGCCTGGGCGGGGGCCTGGTCATGTGGGGAACCAAACGTGATGCCTGAAGCGCTGGCGCCTGCGTATTACGCCGCCCACACCACTGGATGGCGGCGTGACCTGTGGGCGCTGCTCCATCCGCCCTACACCGCGTGGCACCTCTCCTACGTGCTGATTGGTGCGAGCCTGGCGCCGAAGGTGAGCGTGTTCCGGTTGGTCGCTACGCTGCTCGCCTTCTTTCTCGCGGTCGGCATCTCGGCGCACGCGCTGGACGAGCTCCGCGGCCGCCCGCTGCAGACCGCGATCCCCGCGGGCATTCTGTGGGCGGCGGCGGGCGTCGGACTCTTCGGCGCGGTGGCGCTCGGGATTGCCGGCGTGTCGGTGCTGGGCCCGTGGCTGCTGCCGTTCATCGCGCTGGGCGTCTTTTTTGTTTTTGCCTACAACCTGGAGCTGCTTCGGGGAAGGGTCCACGGAGATTTCTGGTTCGCGCTGTCGTGGGGCGCTTTCCCCGTGCTCACCGCGTACTTCGCGCAGACGGGCCGCTTATCCGTCGCTGCCTTGGCGGCGGCCGCGGCGGGCTACGCGCTCTCGTACGCGCAACGAATGTTGAGCACGCCTGCCCGGCTGCTCAGGCGGCGCAGTCGCTCGGTGACCGGCGTCGTGACTTTGAACGACGGTTCGCAGGTCGAGCTGGACCGTCCGGTGTTGCTTCGCCCGCTTGAACGCGCGCTGGCGGCATGTTCGTGGGGAGTCGTTGCGCTCTCCATCGGTATGGTTGCTTCGCGCTTGCTGTGACCCCCGTATGCTCGGCGTGAGATGAAGCCCGCCGAGCTGCTGGCCAAGCCCCTGATGCGCGGCTGGTCGCATGCCGCGGCCGCGGTGGTTGCGATCGCCGGTCTGGTCGCCCTGATCGTCATCACGCGCAATGACCCCGCGAAGCTCGTCTCCATGATCGTTTACGGAACCGGCCTCGTCCTCCTGTTCGGAGTGAGCGCGACGTATCACATCTTCAACTGGCCGCCGCGCGTGAAGGACTGGCTTCGGCGGGCGGACCATGCCACCATCTTTGTCTTCATCGCGGCGACGTACACGCCGCTCGTCTTCAATGTGCTGGACGGGTGGTGGCGCATCGGAGTCATGGCGGCGGTCTGGATCTCCGCGGTGGCAGGCGTCGCGGGCGCGGCGCCTTTTCTGCGCATACCGCGGCAGGTGCTCGCCTCGCTTTACCTGGCGATGGGCTGGATAGCGGTGATCGCGATCGTGCCTCTGACCGCCGCGCTCGGATGGTTGGCTGCCGTGCTGATGGCGCTCGGCGGGCTGCAGTACTCGCTAGGCGCAGCCGCGTACGCCTTCAAGAAGCCGCGCCTGTGGCCGCGCGTTTTCGGCTACCACGAGCTGTTTCACCTGGCGGTCATCACAGCGAGCGTGACGTTCTACGTGATCGTGGTGCACTACGCAGTGCCATTCCATCGGGCGGGTTAGCAGACTTTCCACCTCCCCACCCGGCGGTGCCCTGCGGGCAGAGCCGACCTCCCCACGTGGTGGGGAGGTGAATTACTAAACCGGTGGCACCCCATGTTTCCGGTCAGGCCGCGTTGAGACCCGCGTCGAGTAAGCCTTGAACCGTGCGATCAGAGAGTCGCGCAACTGTTCCGGCTCGACCACGTCGTCGACGATGAGGTTGCCGGCGAGCTTGTAGAGGTCCACGTCCTCGCGGTACTCGTCCTCGAGTTCCTTCCGGCGCGCGGCACGCTGTTCCTCAGGCAGCTCAGCGAGCTTATTGAAGAAGACCGCGTTGACCGCCGGCTCGGGGCCCATGACGGCGATCTGCGCTGACGGAAGAGCGATCACCGAATCGGAGTCGAACGCCGGCCCTGCCATCGCATACAGTCCCGCTCCATACGCCTTGCGCACGATCACGCAGATCTTCGGCACGGTGGCCTCGGAGACGGCGCTGATCATCTTCGCACCGTGCCGGATGATGCCCCGGCGCTCGACGTCGGTGCCGATCATGAAGCCGGGCACGTCCGCGAGGAACAGCAGCGGGATCTCGAACGCGTCGCACAACCAGATGAATCGCGCCGCCTTGTCGGCCGAGTCGCTGAAGAGGACACCGCCCTTTTGCACGGGCTGGTTGGCCAGGATCGCGACCGCGCGCCCGTCCAGCCGGGCGAAGCCTGTGAGCAGCTCCTTGGCGAACAGCTTCTTGATCTCCAGCCAGCTTCCCTCGTCGATGAGCGCGTCGATCAGCTTGCGCATGTCATAGCCTCGGTTCGCTTCGGCGGGGATCAACTCGGCGATCTTTGTGGCAGCGCGCGGGGGCTTCGCTGCGACGGCGGCCGGCTTTTCCCCGGTCCGCTGCGGCATGTAGGCCAGGTACGCGCGCCCGAACGCGATCGCTTCCTTGTCGTCCGCGACCAGCACGTCGCCGCAGCCGCTCTCGGTGCAGTGCATCCGCGCGCCGCCCAGCTCCTCGAGCGTCACCTTCTCTCCCACCACGACCTCAACCATGCGCGGCGACCCGAGGTACATCGAAGCGTTGCCCTCGACCATCACGACCACGTCACAGAACGCGGGAATGTAAGCGCCACCGGCAGCCGAGGGTCCGAACAGCAGGCAGATCTGCGGTACCACGCCGGACAGCTGGACCTCGTTGAAGAAGATCCGCCCAGCGTGCCGCCGTCCGGGGAACATGTCGATCTGGTCGGTGATGCGGGCGCCGGCGGAGTCGACGAGGTAGAAGAGGGGCACGCGAATTCGCGCCGCCGTTTCCTGGATGCGCACGATCTTCTCCACGGTGCGCGCGCCCCAGCTGCCGGCCTTGACCGTCGGGTCGTTCGCCATCACCGCCACCTGCCGGCCGTCGATCGTGCCGAGCCCGGTCACCACGCCGTCGGCGGGCAGCTCCTCAGCCAGGACGTTGGCGAAGAGTCCGTCTTCTATGAACGAGCCGGGATCCAACAAAAGGTCCAGGCGCTCGCGGGCGGTGAGCTTGTGCTGCTCGCGGAGCTTCGGCAGGTAGCGTGTGCCGCCTTTCAACGCGCGCTCGCGGAGCTCGCGGTGGCGCGAATTGGTCAAACCGCTACTTTCCTTTGAAGTCCGGCTCGCGCTTCTCGAAAAACGCTTTGATGCCTTCTTTCGAGTCTTCGGTCAGCGTGACCAGCGTGAACTGGCTGTGCAAGTAGTGGAGCGCAGCGCGGAACTCCATGTCCTGCTGACGGTAGAAGGAATCGCGGCCGAGGCGCAGCGCCACCGGCGACTTCTTGACGAGCTTGTCGGTGATCTCGTTGACCGCATAGTCGAGCTGGTCGTGCGGAACGACGCGGTTGATCACGCCGATTCCCTGCAGCTGCGTCGCCGTCCAGCGATCGCCGAGCATCTCCATCTCAAGCAGGACCTTGCGCGGGAGGTTGCGCGAGAGGATCGCCTGGATCATCATCGGCCAGATCCCGACGTTGATCTCGGGCGTGCCGAAGGTAGCGGTGTCGGTGGAGACGAGCAGGTCGCACGCACAGGCGAGACCGAGGCCGCCGGCCAGCGCGTGCCCGTTGATGCGGCCGACGATCGGCTTCCCCAGGCTGTCCATCAGCGTGAACAGCTCGACGAACAGGTCGCGGCTGCGATGACGTTCGAGGTCGGTCATGCCGCCGTCGAAACTCGAAAGGTCCGCGCCCGCGCAAAACGCTCTGTCCCCGGCGCCGGTCAACACGACCACGCGGACATCAGCTTCGTGCTGGCACCAACGGAAAGCCGTGGCGAGGTCGCGCAGCATGGTCGCGGACAGCGGGTTGCGCTGCTCCGGGCGGTTGAGCGTGACCGTGGCGACGTGGCCATCGACGGCGACCAGCGCCTGTTCCAGAGCTGGGGGGTCAGCCACGCAGTAATCGTAGGTGTAGGGCTACCTCAGCAGGCCCGATGCGATGGCGATGCCGACCAGGACGAGCACCCCGCCCCCAAGCTCCTCGCTCCACTCTTCGACGCGGCGTCCGAGCCGGTTCCCGAGCTCGAGCCCGGCCAGCGACATGGCAACGCTGACCGCGCCCATGGTGACCGCCGCGATGACGATCTGGATGTGATAGACGGCAAGGGCGAATCCGACCGCCAGGTTGTCGATGCTCAGCGCGAGGGCGGTGATGATCAGGCGGTGGGTCCGCAGGGGCTGCGGGCCCTTCTCTGCGCGCTCAACCTGCCGGCCCTGCCAGATCGTGTAAGCGCCGGTGAGGATCAGGATGCCGCCCGCCACGTATCCGGCCAGGTTCTTTCCGATGTAGCCGGAAACCGCAGCACCAAGGACGAGCCCGATCAGCGGCATCAGCGCCTCGAAAAGCCCGAAGGCCACGCCGACGCGAATCCTTGTCTTGGCGTCGATTCCGCTGAGGCCGATTCCGATCGCTCCCGCGAAGTTGCTCAGGCCGACGGAGACGCTGACAAGCAGGAGGCCTAGCAACCCGGACATCGGCAGTAACTATATGGAGAGATCGAATCCGGGCACTTCGTCGGCAATCCTTAACAAAAATAGATCGCGGTCGTGGGTAATCGGCGTCAGAATGGCACCGAATCTGCAACCGCCCCTGTCACCCAAAGTTAGGCTCAGAGTCGCTTAAACCATATAGTCCATCCCGCCAAGAAAGATATGAAGCTCAGGCAGCGCGACCCAGTCGCGGCCGCAGTCGCGGCCTCACACGCCGATGGCATCGATCTCGACAAGCCGATCTTCACGCTGAGCGTGGCTTCCGAGATCCTGGAGGTCCACCCGCGGACTCTCATGATGTACGAGCACCTGAGCATGGTTCAGCCCAAGCGGACGGTGACCAATCGCCGGCGTTACTCGCGTCGCGACGTGATGAAGCTGCAAGCCATCCAGACGCTCTCCCGCGAGCATCACGTCAACCTCGCCGGCGTCCGCTACATCCTGGCGCTCCTGAAGCGCCTTCACAACGCGGGTGTCGAAGCACCGGATGGCTTGAAAAACCTGGACGTGTCGCAGCTCGACGTCTAAATAACCTCCCGGTTCCGGGTTGATGGAAGGCAAATGTCAAAGAAGAGAAGACGCTTAGAGATCAAGGTCGATCCCCTGCCGGCGCCTTTCCAGATGGAGACAGCATCTTGCCCCGTATGTGGGCGCGACGCGGCGGCGATCGGGAGGCGGCACCTCCAGATCGTGTTCCGCTGCGAAGGTTGCAAGGTCGTCTTCAAGCGAAATCGGAGCTGGCCCTACATCTACTAGATCGGGGGGCGAAACGGCGTCCGGGCGCGTTTCCCTAATGTGGGGGCATGAGGCGGTCGGTTGGTAGAGCCGCGATCTATGGCGCGCTGATCGGCCTGGCGACGGCGGCCGTCGCCGAGGCCGTGCGGCCGCGAGGCGGGACCACCGCGCTCGTCGACTGGGACCAGGTGCGGCGGGCCGCCCGCGCGCGCCTCGAAACGCCGTCCCTCGACCGGTATGAGCTGGAAGCCGCCGCCAAGGGTTACCGCGTGATGGCCGCCGAGCTCGAGAAGCCGCTCCTCAATTTCGTCGGAGGCCTTCCCAAAGGCGCCTCGATACCGAAGTTCGAGGCGCTCGATCGCGTCGGCTGGCTCGATCTGAACCTGGGTATCCTGCGCCGGGTCATCGACCCGGTGCTCGAGGCCGGGCGCATGCCCAACTCACTGCTGGTGGAGGTCGGACGGACCGGGGTGGACCACTACGTGGCGTTCATGCTCGCGTTCGTCGGGCGCCGCGTGCTGGGTCAGTACGATCCGCAGCTCTTGGGCGCCGAGCCGATCGGCGGAGAGGGGCTTTACCTCGTGGAGACGAACGTCGAGGAGTGGGGGCGGCGCGCTGATCTGCCCGGCCAGGATCTCCGGCGCTGGCTGATCCTCCATGAGATGACGCATGCGTGGCAGTTCGCCGCGCATCCATGGCTCCGCAATTACATGGAAGACTCCATGCGAGTGCTCCTCGACTCGGTGAAGAAGGGCACTGCGCCCGTGGCGCGCATCGCGGCTTTCGCGGGTGTGCTGCCTTCTCAGTGGAAGGTGATGCGTCAGGTGCAGGGCACGATGTCGGTGATCGAGGGCTACAGCAACCTGGTCATGAACGAGCTCGGGAGCAAGCTGCTTCCGGGCTTTGAGAAGCTCGAGGCCGCATACCGCGAGCGGAGCTCAGGCAAGAGCCCGCTCGAGGTCTTGATCTGGAAACTGACGGGCCTTGATCTGAAGCTTCAGCAGTACCGCCGGGGTGAGGCTTTCTGCCGGGCGGTCTTCGACGCGCACGGGATGAAAGTTCTGAACGAGGTTTGGAACAGTGAGGCGCACATGCCGCGCCTGGATGAGCTGGGCCACCCCGAGGTTTGGTATCGGCGGGTGGTGGCTGGCAGCTAGTCCACCTCCCCACCCGGCGCGCTTTACGCGCCGACCTCCCCACTGGTGGGGAGGTGACTCATCTCTAGTCTTTCAGCTCTTCCTGTGCCGTTTCTTCGGTGATCGGCATCACCGCGACCGGCAGATCACCGATGTCGAAGTAACGCACCGTCTTGTTCATTCGCTTGGCGATGCCGACCTGCACCTTCACGCCAAGGGAGATCCGCCCGAAGACCCACACCTCGTCGCAGCGCGCGAGTAGGTTGTTCATCGCCTCGCGCACCACGTCTTTCGACACGGTATGCATGAGGTAGTAGTCGAAGAGCATGAACGGGCTGACAGGAACCATTCCCGAGTCGAGGACGAACTTCTGGATATGCGCCCGCCAGTAGAAAACCTTGTTCGACATGGCGACATAAACCAATCGCTTGGGGTGCCGCAGCGTCTCTTCGGCCTGGTCCCGAGCGCTTGGCTTGGTAGTGGGTTGAAAGATCCGTTCGAGGATATCCTCGGCGGCCTTCCCCGAGACTGCCATGAGACTGGCTATCGTATCAGCCGTGCCCGAAGGCTCCCGATTCGACCTGTCAGGGCGAGTCGCGTTGGTGACAGGGGCCAGTCGCGGGATCGGAAGTGCGATCGCCAACGCGCTCGTCGAGCAGGGGGCCACCGTCGTGCTCTCCAGCCGCAAGCAGGCGGACCTGGACGAAGAGGCCGCCCGGATCAACGCCCAGCACCCCAATCGGGCGACCGCGATCGCCGCTCACGCCGGCCGGCCGGAGGACCTCGAGCGGCTCGTGCAATCGGTCATAGAACGCTTCGGCCACATCGACATCCTGGTCAACAACGCCGCCACCAACCCGTACATGGGCCCTCTGCTCGGAGCGGACCTGGCGATCTGGGACAAGACCTTCGAGGTCAACCTGCGCGGCGTCTTCATGCTCACCAAGCTTGTCTACGAAGGCTGGATGGAAAACCATGGCGGCACGGTCGTCAACGTGGCCAGCATCGGCGGCCTGCGACCTGGCCCCGGTCTCGGCGTCTACAACATCACCAAAGCGGGCGTCATCATGCTCACGCGGCAGCTGGCCCGCGAGGTGGGCGGCAAGGTGCGAGTCAACGCGGTCGCGCCCGGCGTGATCAAGACCCGCTTCGCCGAGGCGCTGTGGGGCAACGAGGCGATCCTCGAACGCGTGCTGGCCTCGAATCCGATGGGCCGGATCGGACTGCCGGACGAAGTCGCCGGCGTGGTGGCTTTCCTCGCCTCTGACGCCGCGAGCTACATCAACGGGGAAGTGATCGTGATCGACGGCGGCGGGGGAGAGGTTTAGCGGTTTCCTGGACGGCGGGCAGCGCGGCGGCGTCGGCATGGCCTTCGCCGTTCTCGGAAGCCAGCTGGCGCGTGTGGATGAAGTCTTCGAGCTCCTTCTCGTACTGATAGGCGTGCCGGTCCGGCGCGTAGCGCAGGACGCGGCGCTCCTGGATGAAGTCCTCGAAGGCCGCACGAGTGTCGCGCTTGGCGCGAAATCCAAGCTCACGGGCGGCTTTGGCCGTTGACAGCGAACGTCCCCACCGGAGGAGGTCCAGGAGTTGAGGCGAAAGGAACGCCACCCCAGCCTTCCTGACCGCGAACGCGGCCAGCTCAAGCCCGATGGGCGGAAGCAGCGGTGCGTGCAGCTTGCCCGCCGCGTCGAGCAGCTTGGACAGGGGCTCGGGTCCGGACGAAGCGATGTTGTACGCGCCTGCCGGGCCGCGCTTCGTCGCGATCGCCATCGCCTCGACGCAGTCGTCGCGGTGGATGAGCTGCAGCGAGGGATCGTAGCCGGCGACTGTCGGTACGACCTCGAGGTCGAGGTAGCGGGCGAGAGGCTGGGGCTCCTCCGGATTGAGGCTGTTGGCAAAACGGAGCACCAGCGTTGAGATGTTTCGATTCCGCAGAGCGAAATCGCTGACGTACGACTCGACCTCGACTATGTCGCGCACGAACTGGTGACGCGAGTTGCTGTCCAAGCGGTGGTCCTCGCGCAGCCCGGCGGGTAGGTCGAAGCGCGAGCCGTAGACATGCCCGGATGACTTGAGCACGAACCGCCGGACCGGGCTTCCTTCGCCAGCGCAGCCGGCCAACAGGTTGAGCGTGCCGATCACGTTCATCTCGTGAGCGCGTCGCGGGTCCATGTCGAAGGAGTCGATGCGGATGAGCGTGTGCACGACCGTGTCAATGCCTACGGATCGCACTAGCTTGCCGATCAACGAGTGGCGGATGTCGAGCTTGAGGTAGTCGGCGCGGCCCAGGTCGTAGCGGGGCTCGCGGACGTCGATACCGATGATCTCCTCGACGTCGGGGTCATCCACCAGGCGCTGCACCACGAGCGCGCCCCACCAGCGGGCCACGCCGGTGACGAGAATGCGCCGCTTCTTG
>DATNML010000106.1:0-5909 GCA_035602315.1 Candidatus Dormiibacterota bacterium | reverse complement strand
ACCGCCGCCAGGACCTGCTCTTTGAGCCCGGCGACGCGGACCTGGAAGAAGTCGTCGAGGTTCTGGCTGAAGATCGCCAGGAAGCGGACTCGCTCGAGCAGCGGGAGGCGGGCGTCCTCCGCCATGGCGAGCACCCGTTCGTCGAAATCGAGCCTGGAAAGCTCCCGGTTCAGGTAGCGGGGGACGTCAGGAGGAAGGACCACCGGGCCCGTTTGATCCGACTCGACCTGAGCCCCCACCGCCACGATTGAAGATTACCCCCTGGCGCTTGGACCTAGGTTAGCGGTCGGTTAAGACTTTCCCGGAGGAAGCGGAATTCGCCCGTCCGAGGTAGCGATAACGCGTTCAACGCTTTACCGCCGGCTGGTGCTGCCTTAACCGGCGAAAGGTAGCCTGGCTATCGGTGGAAGCGTCCACTTCGGACACCGCGCCGCCGTGCTTTTACCTGCCGCGGCCGGCACTCACGGCAATCCGGCTCAACTCGCCGAAACGTCCAACCAGGCGGCGGATGAAGGCGGGAGCATGAGGCGGCCGCGGCGGTGCCTCACCAGCGGACTGCTGGCGATGAGGAGGCGCCCGCCGACAAGCAAACCGGCCGGCCGCCGGCCGAAGTTGCAGGCCACGACCAGGCGCCCGCGCCGGTAGGCAAGGACAGCCGGCGGCGCCGGGCACCACTCCAGCCGGTCGGGCAGCTGCCCGGCCAGGCGCCGGCGCAAGACCAGAGCGCGCCGGTGGTGCTGGAGCATCGATCCGCTTGATGCCAGCTCTGCGTCGACGGCGTACCTGTCCCACCCCGCGGGCATCGGCAGCCACGGAGGAGACGGCGGCGTGTCCAGCCCCGGCTCCCCATCCCCCGGCTGCGCCGGGGACTTCCCCACGAGTGGGCACGAGAAGCCCGCATTAGGTAGGCCGCGATGCCAGGGCAGCGGCACCCGGCACCCGTCGCGGCCTGCGTTGCGGCCGCCGCTGTGTAGGAAGACAGGGTCCTGACGGTTTTCCTCCGGCACGTTGACCTCTTCTAGCCCAAGCTCCTCGCCCTGGAAGAAGAACACCTGGCCGGGCAGGCCGAGCACGAGCAGCAGGGCCGCGCGGGCCCGGCTGAGGCCGAGGTTGCCGCCGCCAAAGCGGGTCACCTGCCGGACCACGTCGTGGTTGGAGAGCGTCCAGCTCGGCTCGGTGCCAGGCGGTTTCAGCGCCCGCCGCCAGGTGTCGATCGAGCGGCGCCACCGCGTCGCGTCCCAGGGAACCTGCATGAACGCAAAGGCCATGTCCAGCTGGTCGGACGCGACGAAGGTCGAATGGCGCCTTGGTTCGAAGATCTCGCCGACGAGGACGCGGTCGGGCTCGTATCCGCCGGCGATCTGCCGCCAGCGTCGGTACACGTCGTGCAGCTGCGGCTGGTCGAAGATCGAGAAGGCAGGGTCGGGCTCGAGCGTCCCGGTCGCACGGTTGGGGATCAAGGGCCGGTCGGCGAGGTCTGCGCGCTTGAAGAGCGCCGAGGCGACGTCGATCCGGAACCCGTCGGCGCCACGATCCAACCAGAACTTGATGATGGCTTCGAATTCGACAGGCACGTCCGGGCCCCACCAGTTGAGGTCCGGCTGCTCGGGCGCGAACAGGTGCAGGTACCACTGGCCGCCGGCCTCCTCGCGCGTCCATGCAGGCCCACCGAACGCCGAGCTCCAGTTGTTCGGCGGCGAACCGTCGGGCTTGCCCTCGGCAAAGTGATAGCGGCCGCGATGGGGGTTGTCGGGACTCGCCAGGGCGGCCCTGAACCACGGGTGCTGGTCGGACGTGTGGTTCGGCACGATGTCGACGAGCACCTTCAGGCCCAGTTGGTGCGCGCGCCGGAGGAGCTGGTCGAAGTCGCCGAGCGTTCCGTACTCCGGGTTCACGTCCACGTAGCCGGCGACGTCGTACCCGTGGTCTTTCTGTGGTGACGGATAGAAGGGGGTGAGCCAGATGGCATCCACCCCGAGGCTCTTCACGTAATCGAGCCGGGAGGTGATCCCGGGCAGGTCGCCTACTCCGTCGTCGTTGGAGTCGGCGAAGCTGCGGACATAGATTTGGTAGAAGACGGCGCCACGCCACCACGGCCGAGTCATGGCATGTAAAGCTATCGGAGCGGGCCGGAAGTGCACCCCGGCCCGCGTCAAATGGTGTTCGTTCTAGCCGAGTGCGGCCACGATGTTCGAGAAGACGTTGGCGATCTGGTTCCCCATGGTCAAGAGAATCACGATAACGACGATCGAAACGAGAACCAGGATCAGGGCGTACTCCACCATTCCCTGGCCGCTCTGGCGGCCCTTTAACCGCTGACCCATGCCACTCACCTCCTTTCTCGCTTTCGCGAGCGTTTGAACCGTACCTCGTACAACGCTTGACTCACGTTCTTAACGAAGTTATTGACCGACCTGTTTTCAGCTCTCTTGCGTAAAGCGGCTCCGCTTAACGGGCGCGGGGGTCTGCAGCGTCGATCTCGGCTGCTACCTCAACGAACGAAAGCCGCCTAGAGTACGAATTTCCTCAGCCAGGCGGAAAGAGGCTCAGCGTCGGCAAAGACCTTGACCACCCTGGCCCTGGCGGCGGCGGAGCCAAGCCACGGCTGCAAGCCAAAGTCCCGGTAGACGTAAAGGAGCTTGTGCCTCAGCAGGCGGGCGCGGGGATGGTCCTGGGGCCAGCCGGCCGGGACGCGTTTCAGCTGCTCTCCGCCCATCTTGTAGCCCGCCTTCTCGAGCCTGGCGACGATTGACGCGAGCGGGACGCCGCCGGCGTCGGCGGCCACCTTCTTGCGGTATTTCGTGAGCTGCGGCGAGCTCAACTCGTAGCACCCGACCGCGACGGTGAGGCCCTTCTTGTCCAGGGACAGGTAGCCGCCGACTCCATCTTTCCCGTTGTGGGCGGCGATGTTCGTCTTATAGGGAGACTTGTCCTTGGAGAAGCGGATGTCGCGATTGGCGCGGAAGACCTTGGCCGGCCCGTACTCGTCCTCGAGGGACTCCATCAACGCCACCATCGGGGCTCGTACGGATTCGTCGTAGGTGCGGCGATTGGCCTCGAAGTACCGCTTTGAGTTGTCGAGCTCGAGCCCGATGAAGAATCGCTGAAAGTCCTCGGGCCATCCGCGGAATCCCGGCATACCGCGAGAATCTACTCCGTGCAAGAGACTCAGCGAGTCGCAGTGATCGAGACACGTGGGCTGAGGCGCGTGTTCAAAACCCGCAAACGAGCAGTCGAAGCCGTGGCCGGTGTGGACCTGACCGTGCGCAAGGGTGAGATCTTCGGGTTCCTCGGTCCGAATGGCGCCGGCAAGACCACGACCCTGCGCATGCTCGCGACGCTGCTGCCGCCCAGCGGCGGGACCGCGACCGTTGCGGGTTGCGATCTACGCACGCAGTCGGACCAGATCCGGGAGCGCATCGGATACGTGGGCCAGGCGGGCGGGTCCGACCGCGAGATCACCGGGCGGACCGAGCTGATTTTCCAGGGCCGCCTGTACGGAAAGTCTGTCGAGACGGCCAAGAAACGTGCGGCCGAGCTGATCACGATGCTCGAGCTGGAGGTGTGCGCCGACCGCAAGGCAGGCACTTACTCAGGCGGTCAGAAGCGCCGGCTCGACATCGGCCTCGGCCTTGTACACGACCCGCAGCTTCTGTTCCTCGACGAGCCGACGACCGGCCTCGACCCACAGAGTCGGGCGCGAGTGTGGGACGAGGTGAGGCGTATGCACGACCGCGGCACGACCGTCTTCCTCACGACGCATTACCTCGATGAGGCCGACGCCCTATGCGATCGGGTGGCCATCATCGACTACGGAAAGATCGTCGCGGAAGGGACGCCGGAGGAGCTGAAGCGGGCGGTCGCGGGCGACGTGGTGACGCTGACCGTGGCCGGCGACCGCCAGCGCGCCCTGGACGTGCTCAAGGATCAGCCGTTCGTGAGGGAGGCCAAGCTCGACGAAGGATCCGTCCTTCTATATGTGGACCGCGGAGAGGTCGCGATGCCGGCCATCCTGAGGCTGCTCGACGGCGCGGGTTTGACGCTCGTGACCATCGGCCTGCACCGGCCGAGCCTCGACGACGTCTTCCTGCGCCAAACAGGACGCTCGCTGCGGGAGACGGCGGCATGAAGCTGGCGCGCGATACGGGACTCGTCTTCGGCCGCTACTTCGGACTCTTCATCCGCAACCCGGCCTGGGTTGCGCTCGGTGTGCTGCAGCCCGTGATCTATCTCGTCCTCTTCGCACCCCTGCTCAAGTCCATCGCATCGGTGCAAGGGTTCCCACCGGGTGGGGCCTACAACGTCTTCGTGCCGGGCTTGCTGGTACAGCTCGGCATGTTCGGCGCTGCCGGGGTCGGCTTCAGCCTGATCGCCGAGCTGAGGGCGGGCGTGATCGAGAGGCTGCGAGTGACGCCCGTGAGCCGCGTCGCGCTGCTGCTGGGACGCGCCCTGCGCGATATGTTCTCGATCGTCGTGCAGTCGCTGATCCTGGTCTTGATCTCTCTACCGTTCGGCCTGAGCATCCATCCGCTCGGGGTCGTCATCACGCTCGCGTTGATTGCGTTGATCGGCCTGCTCACGGCATCGATCTCATACGCGGTGGCGCTGTCGGTGCGCGAAGAGAACATCTATGCGTCGATCGTCTTTACCGCGACCCTTCCCATCCTGCTGCTGTCAGGAGTGCTGCTGCCCATGAGCCTGGCGCCGCAGTGGCTGCGCAGCATCGCGGCCTTGAACCCACTTTCCTACGCGGTCGACGCCGCCCGTGCGGTGTTCCGAGACCAGATCAGCGACCCGAGTGTCACCAAGGGGGTCGCGATCATGCTCGTGCTGTCGATCGTGGCGATCTTCATCGGCGCCCGGTCATTCGGTAGAGCCGTCGCCTAGTCGGGCCCGCGCGAGGGAGGACCGAATGTAACGGTCGGTGGGATGGTCAGCATTTGCCCGTCATCCCCACGAACGATCTGCCAGTTCCCCTCGTGCACCATCCAGTGATGCCTGCCGCAGAGCAAAGTCAGGTTGGGCGGTTGATTTGTACCGCCATGAACCCAGTGCTGCAGGTGATGTCCCGAGCACCAGCTCGCCGCCCGCTCGCAGCCCGGCCAGGTGCAGTGCCTGTCGCGCACGTTGAGCGCCTTGCGCGCCGGGCCGGAGATTGTTCGTCGGGCACGCCCGACGTCGATCACCATCGACTCCGAGCCGAGCACGATCCGCGTGATCGACGCGTCGCAGGCCAGCCGCTCGACGGTTTTGGCCGAGATCGGTAAGGAGGAGAACTCCAGCTCCGCCGCCGCCGCGCCCGGCAGGCCGCGCAGGGTCTCGAGCGTGGTCGTGACCTGGATCTGCGCCTGCGAACCGCCGCCCGAGGCAAGCTCGACCAGGGCATCTGCATTCCGCTTCTCCCGACTCCGGTCGTCATGAGCGCCCGACTCGCGAGCCAGCGGCTTCAGCTGGGTCAGAATCGCGGCGCCGCCTTCGGGGTCGAAGTTCCCGCTGAGGAGCACGGTGCCGTCCTCGCAGGTGCTGATAAAGAGCTTGCGGTTCTCCACCAGCTCAGCCTCCTCCGCCTCAAACCCCTTGCGGTCGGCAGCGTGCCGGTAGTGGCGGCAGATGTAATAGAACTTGCCCGGCGAGTTCTCCCGCGCCTGCTCCAGCAGCGGGGCTTCCTCGAACTTGGTCCCCACGGCCGCAGCCGTCCTGGCCAATGCCTTGACATGGGCGTAACCGATCTCGCCCTGGTAGACGGCCTGGTGGCTTGCCGGCATTCGCTGCAGGTTCTTGCCAACCGCGATCAGGTCGGCGGCGGCATTGCTCGTCATGTGTCCGTTGAACCGGATCCAGTCGATCGCCGTGGCCGAACCATCCTCATCCCAGGCATCGGAGGCGGCCAGTTCCGCCGCATCCTGGGC
>DATNML010000105.1:0-3269 GCA_035602315.1 Candidatus Dormiibacterota bacterium | reverse complement strand
CAGAGCGTCGCAGCGCCGGCCGGAACCGTCACCATGCTCTTCACGGACATCGAGGGCTCGAGCGACGGCGTCCGGACGCTCGGCACCGACAAGTGGGAGGCGGTCCTCGAGCGTCACACCCAGATCATTCGCGACGCGCTGACCGGTCACGGCGGTTACGAGGTCCGCAGTGAGGGCGATGCCTTCTTTGTCATCTTCACCAGTCCGAGCGCGGCGCTGGCCGCTGCGGCGGAGATGCAGCGAGGACTTATCGCAACCGACTGGCCACACCAGGCGGCGGTGCGCGTCCGCATGGGCATCCACACCGGCGAGGTGCGGCCGGCCAGCGTCGCCAGTGGCGTCGACTATGTCGGTTGGGAAATCAGTCGCGCCGCGCGCATCGCCGCCGCGGGCCACGGCGGCCAGGTGCTGGTCTCCGATACGACCGAGTCGCTCGTCCGTGATGGGCTCGCGCCCGGACTCAGCCTTCGAGAGCTTGGTGAGCATCGATTCAAGGACCTGGTGCGGCCCCAGCGTGTCTTTCAGCTCGTCATCGATGGCTTGCCCGACAGTTTTCCGCCGCTGCGAAGTCTTGATGCGACGCCAAACAGCCTTCCGACGCAGACCACGACCTTCATTGGAAGGCAGCGGGAGCTGGCCAAAGCGGCCGATCTCCTCAAGACAACCAGGCTGTTGACGCTGACCGGCCCGGGAGGCAGCGGAAAGACCCGGCTCGCCCTCCACCTCGCCGCCGATGTCCTCGACCGCTATCCGGATGGGGTGTGGCTGGTCGAGCTGGCGCCCGTTACCGATCCTACCGGGGTCGCGCCAGCGGTTGCGGGGGCGGTGCACATCGGTGAACAGCCCGGCCGCCCCGTTGTCGAGACGATCATCGCCGGGCTCCGCAAGCGCCAGCTCTTGCTGCTCCTCGACAACTGCGAGCACCTGATCGCGGCATGCGCCCAGCTCGCCGATGTACTGCTCCGTGCCTGCCCGCTCCTAACCATCCTTGCCACGAGCCGCGAGGGCTTGAATATTCAAGGGGAGACGCTGATGCCGGTGCCGGCCCTGCGGGTCCCCGACGGCGACACGCTCCCACCTCTCGATGAACTCCGTGAATACGAGGCGATCAGCCTGTTCGTCGACCGCTGCAGCTCGTATCAGCCGGCGTTCGCCCTCACGGAGGAGAACGCCGCTGACATCGTCCGGATCTGCCGCCGCCTGGACGGCGTACCCCTTGCCCTGGAGCTCGCGGCGGCCCGGGTCAGAGTCCTCTCCGTCGCTCAGGTCGCCAAGCGGCTCGACGACCGATTCCGTCTCCTCACCGGCGGCAGCCGCACCGTCCTCGCCCGCCAGCAGACGCTGCGCGCCATGATCGATTGGAGCTACGACCTCCTCACTGATTCCGAGCGTCTCCTGCTTCGTCGGCTGTCCATTTTTGTGGGCGGATGGAGCCTCGAGGCGGCCGAAGCCGTCTGCGCCGCCGAGGGCATCGAGCAGGAGGCCATCCTCGAGCTCCTTGCGCACCTTGTCGATAAGTCGCTCGTCTCGATGCTCGATCGCGGTGGCGTCGCCCGGTACGGCATGCTCGAGACGATCCGTGAGTACGCTCGGGAGAAGCTCGTCGACTCCGGGGAAGCCGATGCCCTTCGCCGGCGACACTTCGAGCATTTCTTTCATGACGCCGTCGACAAGCCGATGTGGGCTCGTCCAATCGACCGCGTGTCCGTCGATTACGGGGCCGAGTACGAGAACTTCCGCGCCGCGATCGAATGGATCGAGGCGGACCCTAGCAGGACTGAGCAAGCCCTGCTTTTGGCCGGCTCGTTGATCGGTCCCGCCGGCGTTCGGGGTCGGATTGGTGAACTGCGTGGAATTCTCACGGCAATGCTCGGACGCAGCGATCCGAAAGCGCGGACACGTGGCCGGGGCCGTGCCCTCCTTGCGGCTGCCGTCCTCGCGGGCCGACAACGCGATCTAAAGGTCGCTGTCCCACTCGCGAGGGAGGCCGTTGAGTTATTTCGCGAGCTCGGGGAGAAGCGCGAGCTGGCGTACGCGCTGCTCATCATCGCGGTAGGGGCGCTCCCGGATCGGGACATATCTGATCGCGCGATGGGCGAGTCTCGGGCGCTCCTGGAAGAGCTCGGTGACCGAAGAGGCGTGGCGTTGCTCTTGACCTTCCTGGGCGATGGCGCGCTCGAGCATGGGGATTACGATTCCGCGCGCGCCCGCCTCACCGAGAGCCTCGCGATATACAGCCAGCTCGGCGAAATCCGCCTGAGGAGCGTCCCATTGATGAGCCTTGGCCGGCTCGCCTGCGTGGATGGTGACTACGCTCGCGCGCGAGTGCTCGTCGGGGAGTCGTTGACGACCCGCAGGAGCATCGATAACCCGTGGCAGGTCGCAATAACCCTCATAAGCCTTGGTGAGGTCAGCCGGTGCGAAGGCAATGCAGCCGGCGGAGCACAACTGTTTCAGCAGGCCCTTACCGACGGCCGCGCGATGGCCGACGACATGATCGTCGCGTGGGCCCTCCATAACCTGGGGCACGTCGCGCTCCAATCCGATGACCGCTCGACGGCGGTCGCACGGTTCCGGGAGAGTCTTCTGCTGCGCTGGCGTTCGGGGCTCGGCAGCGACATCGCCGCTAGCCTCGCCGGGATAGCTGGAGTCTCCTTGCGGGAGGGTCAGGTGACCGAAGCGGCCCGCTTATTCGGCGCGGTCGACCGCATGCTGGAATCAAGCCACTGGGTGCTACCGCCCGCCGACGAGCGGGTTCGTCATGAGGACCTCGCCGCGATCCATGCGCAACTCGACGCACCGGCTTTTGATGCTGCGTTCCGCGAAGGGCAGGCGACGACGTTCGAGGAGCTCGAGGCGATGGCTCGGTAGATGACCGCCCGGCCGCCAAGGTGCTGGACGGCATGGTAATGCGCGTCGAGCCAGGCGTGAAAACCCGGGACCCCCTCCAGCCGAAAACTGTCCTCCAGCACCCAGCGAATGTCGTAGCGAATGCGCGCGGCCTCGAGATCGCCGACGGTGAGCAACCCGGCGCGTGTGCGCTGGCCAGACGTGTCGACCAGCGACCCAGGGATGTCGCGATCGGCCGCGGCGACCGCGAACGGGTTGTCGCTGATCCAGTACTCGCCCGGCCGGCTGACGGACTGCACCGCCGCCGTCATCTCGGCGTCGTGAAGATCGGGAGTCAGGGCCAGCTGCACGTCGCGAAACGCGACGACGCCGCCGGCCGTCGCGGTCGCGACAACGAGCGCCGCGGCCACCAGCTCGCC
>DATNML010000104.1:0-2711 GCA_035602315.1 Candidatus Dormiibacterota bacterium | reverse complement strand
CCCCGCGTGAGCGCGGGGTCGGCGGAGCGGCCACCCTGGTCCACAACGTCGAGACGCTGGCTCACATCGCCCTCATCGCCCGCAGCGGCGTCGGCACGGACACGCTCTTGATCACGGTCGCCGGCGGCGTACGCGCGCCAGGAGTGTTCGAGGTGAACGTCGGCACCCCGTTGGGTGAAGCTGTCCAGCTGGCGGGCGGCGCCTCGCACTCCCCGCGAGCCGTGCTGCTTGGCGGCTACTTCGGCCAGTGGGTCGACACCGAGGCCGCATGGTCCTTGCCGATCGATCCGCAGGCCCTGCGGGACCGTGGTCTGTCGCTCGGATGTGGCGTGATCGGTGTCTTGCCATCGAGTCACTGCCCCGTCTGCGAGGTGGCCGGCATCATGCGCTTCCTCGCGAGCGAGAGCTCGGCGCAATGCGGACCGTGCTTCTTCGGCCTACGGGCGCTGGCTGACGCCTGCACCAGGATCGCGGAGCGGGGCACAGATCCGGGCGACCTGCAGCGGCTGCAGCGATGGTCGGCCGAGGTGCTGGGTCGCGGCGCATGCAAGCACCCTGATGGGGCCGTGCTGTTCCTGCGGTCCGCCATGAAAACCTTCGGAGACGACTTCGCTCAACATCCGGCCCACCAGCGGCGGTCGGCATGACGAAGCAGTTCGAGCTCGTGATTGATCGCATCAAGTGCGATGGACGCGGCCTGTGCGCCGAGATCTTGCCGGAGATGATCCGGCTCGACTCCTGGGGCTATCCGATCATCGCGCCGGGCGCGATTCCTCCGCACCTGATGGCGCTGGCCCAGCGCGCTGTGGACGACTGCCCAGTCCTCGCGATCGCGCTGCGCAGGGCGCAAGCGCAGAAGCCACACCCGAAATGAGAAGCACTATCCTCGGAATCTCCGACGACCGCGCCCTTGGTTCGTCGCTGCGCCTGATCGTCACCAACCCCGCGCTGCTGCTGGCGGCCAAGGCGGCCGTTGACGATGTCGTCAAAGCCATCGACCTCGCGGCCAGCCGGTTCCGCGAAGACAGCGAGCTGAGCCGTCTCAACACGTCGCCGGAACAAGAGGTGACAATCAGCCCGCTGCTTGCGCAGGCGATCGCTGCCGCGCTGCGCGGCGCCGAGCTGACCGGCGGCGCAGTTGATCCGACCATCGGTTCCGCGATCCGGCTCGCCGGCTACGACACCGATTTCGCGAGCGTCCCGGCTGACGGCGAGCCGATCCAGCTCATCGCACAGCGCATACCCGGCTGGCAGGCAATCCGCTTCGACCTCAACTCGCGAACGCTGCGCCTGCCTCGCGGCGTCGAGCTCGACCTTGGCGCCACGGCCAAAGCCCTCGCCTCCGACCTCGCCGCCGCCGCTGCGAGCAGAGCGATCGCGGGCGCCGGCGCGCTGGTCAGCCTCGGAGGCGACATCGCCGTCGCAGGCGAGGCCCCGCCCGAAGGCTGGCCGGTCCAGGCGAGCGAGGACAGCGCCGCCCCGATCGACGACGACGAGGAGACGGTCACGATCACCTCAGGAGGCATCGCCACCTCGAGCACGACCGTCAGGCGTTGGACCCGAGGCGGCGTCGTCCTGCATCACATCATCGATCCGGCGACAGGCCTGCCGGCGAAGAGTCCATGGCGGACCGCGACCGTGGTGGCGGCCACCTGCGTCGACGCCAATATCGCGTCCACCGCGGCCATCGTCATGGGCCACAAGGCGGTCGCGTGGCTCGAAACGAACCGGCTGCCTGCCCGCCTGGTCGATCACAAAGGCAGGGTTCGCCGGGTTGCCGGTTGGCCCGAGCCCGCAGACAATTCAAATCTGGTTCTCAAGAGTCTCTGAGCAAATCCCCAGGAAACTCAATCAGCATGGAAGCTGTGAACAAGGACGGACCCCGAGTCCTCGTCGTCGACGACGAGCCCAATATCACCGAGCTGGTCGCGATGGCCTTGCGCTATGAAGGATTCACGGTCAAGACCGCGGCCACAGGACGCGGCGCGATCACCGCGGTGACGCAGTTCTCGCCCGCCCTCGTGATCCTGGACGTGATGCTCCCCGACATCGACGGAATCGAGGTGCTGCGCCGTCTCAACAGCAGCGGCAGCAAGGTGCCGATCATCTTCCTCACCGCTAAGGACGCGACCGACGACAAGGTCCACGGCCTGACGATCGGCGGCGACGACTACGTGACCAAGCCGTTCAGCATCGAAGAGCTCATGGCCCGGGTCCGCGTCGTGCTGCGGCGCCACGGCAATGACAGTGAAGACGGCAAGCTGGCGCTGGCCGACCTGGAGCTGGACGACGAAGCCCACGAGGTCCGCCGCCACGGACATGTCGTGGACCTGACCAACACCGAGTACCGGCTGCTCCGCTATCTGCTCATCAACGCCGGTCGCGTGTTGACTCGCAGCCAGATCCTGGACCACGTGTGGCACTACGACTTCGGCGGCGACGCCAGCGTGCTCGAGACCTATGTGAGCTACCTTCGCCGCAAGGTCGACCGCTATGACCCTCCGCTCATCCAGACCGTGCGCGGGGTCGGTTACGTGCTCAGAACGCCACGAAAATGACGCTGTCCCTCCGGGGCCGGCTGCTGATCGGAGTCATCTCACTCGTCGTCATCGGCCTCCTGATCTCCGACGTCGCCACATATGCCCTGCTCCAGTCGTCCCTCATCAGTCGCATCGATTCTCAGCTCACGAGCGGGCACAACGAAGCCGTCG
>DATNML010000103.1:0-6158 GCA_035602315.1 Candidatus Dormiibacterota bacterium | reverse complement strand
CGCAAGTTCCGCGAGCTGCTCCTCGCCGAGGAGATGGAGCGCCGCTACTCCAAACAGCAGATCCTGGAGCTCTACCTCAACACGATCAACTACGGCAACGGCGCGTACGGTGCCGAGGCGGCGGCGGAGACGTACTTCCAGGTTCACGCCAGCGACCTGACGTGGGGACAGGCGAGCTTTCTCGCGGGCCTGCCGCAGGCGCCATCCGACTACGACCCCTTCGCCACCCCCGACCAACTCTCGGCCGCGAAGTGGCGGTGGGGGACGGTCCTCGACGGAATGGTGACGGTGGGCGACATGAAGCGGTCGGAGGCGGACACGCTCTTGAACAGCGATTTGGTCACGAAGATGGTCGCGGCGCACAAGGCGCTGCCCGTGGCGCACAACCCGCTCACGGCTCATTTCGTCGACTATGTCGTGCGGTACATCACTCAGCGTTACGGCGAGAAGGCCCTGTACGAGGGTGGGCTGCGCATCACGACGACGCTCGACCTCGGCACGCAGGCATTGGCCGACAAGTGGGTGAAGGCGGGCGTGAACACATACGCCAAGCGGAGCGTGAACACGGGCGCGATGTTGGTCATGAACCCGGCCGACGGCGAGATCCTCGCCATGGTCGGGAGCGCGGACTACAACAACGCGGCGATTCGCGGGCAGATCAACCTCACCGGGGTCGATCCTCTCGGGTGGCGCGGCGTTGGCTCTTCTTTCAAGGTGTACACGTACGCAGCGGCTCTGCAGGCGGGGCTGGTGACGCCGGCGACACTGATGAACGACGCGACCGGAGTCATCGGCGGGATCAGGTTCAGCGACTGGGACGGAAAGCACGAGGGATGGATTCCCCTGCGGACGGCACTGGCGCAGTCGCGCAATCTACCGGCGCTGTGGACGTACGGATCGGAAGGCGGGGACCGCGTCGTTTCGCTGATGCACAACCTCGGCGTCACCGCAGCGATCGAGAACCCGGACGGCGTCGCGACGACGCTGGGCCACGACCCGATCTCCATGGCGGAGCACCTGGCCGCCTACTCGGCCTTCGACAACGGCGGGTATCGAGTGAGCGCTCACCCGGTGCTGCGCGTGACCGACGCGGCCGGCAACGTGCTGGAAGCGTTCGATGCGGCGGCCGGGCGCGCGCAGGTCATCAGCCCGGACCTCGGGTACATGATGACCGACCTCCTGCGAGGGCCGGTGAAGCTGTACCTCGGCGGCTTGGGCAGCCGCCCGGTCGCCGGAAAGTCGGGGACGACCGAGGCGTACACGGGCTCGATCTTTATCGGCTACACACCCAATCTCGCAGTGGCGGCGTCATTGATGCACATCGACGCCGGGCCGACGTGCAACTCTGGCTTTGCGTCCCTCGCGACGAACTTTCCACCGTCAGGGTGGCAGTGCCCCACGTCGCTGCTGTTCGGCGAGAACGTCGGCATCTCGGTGTGGAAGCCGTTCCTGGAGGAGTACTACGCGTCGCACGCGTGGCCCGCGATGTGGACGCAGCCCCCGGGCGTGGTGACGCGGCAGGTCTGCACCTATGACGGTGGGTCTGTCACGAGCGGCGGCTACAACGAGATCTTCCTCAAGGGCGCCGGCGAGCCGAACTACCCGTGCGGCGCCAATCCGCACCCAGGGCAGGCGCCCTACCAGCCGCCGCCCGCTACGCTGCCGACCCCACACTAGTCAGCGTGCGGCTCAATCGGGTCGGGGTCATCGGGGGCCTCGTCTACCTGGCGCTCGGCATCCTGTGGGTGTGGCTCGCGCGGCCGCCCGGTCCGGCGTGGATGCTGGTGGCGTGGTTCGCGGTGGTCGCTGTGTTTGGCGCGTTCATCCCGGGTGAGGCGAACCAGGTCACCCTGACGCGCGCCCAGCTGGCGGCGCCGGCGCTCGTCTACTCGTTGGCGGCCGCGCTCGGCCCGCTGGCCGTGGTCCTGGCCGTGGCCGGATTGACAGACCTGGTGGATGGCACGGTGGCGCGGCGTTTCGACCGGCCGTCGACCCTGGGCGGGGGGCTGGACCCGGTGGTCGACGGGGTGCTGCTCGGCGGGGTCGGGGTCGGGCTTGCGCTGGGCGGGACGTTTCCGCTGTGGCTCGCGGCGGTGATCGTCGCGCGGTACGTGCTGCCGGCCATCGGCGGCCTTGTGCTCATCTCCCTGCACCGCCGGCCTGAGCTGCGCCACACGTTGAGCGGGCAGATCTCGACGGCGCTGATCATCGTCCTGGTCGGGGGCATCTGCCTGTTTCGCTTCTTCAACCAGGATGCGAGCAACGTGGTCGTGGGGGCTGAGGTGGTGATCCCGATCGCCACGGTTGCGACTTTTCTGCACCTCGCGTGGGTCGCGCGCCGGCCGGTGGCTGCACCCGAGCCCGGGTAAGATGGGGTTTGGTCGCGCTAAGTGGGGTGCTGGCGGTACCCTGCACCGGCAATCCGCCTTAGCCGGACCGAATTCCCGCGCTGAGGTCTGGGTTTTCAGCCTGGCCGCGGCGAACGGCGTTGAAAGTCGGGACCTGCGCAGCTCGGGTCTCCGAACCCCGTCAGGTCCGGAAGGAAGCAGCGGTAAGGAGAGAACCCGAGGGTGCCGCAGCCATCCGGGCCGGAGCCGTGGACCGCGGTGCGAGCTGGGGGTCTTCGATCGAAGCGGGGGTGCGCGGCCACTTTGAACTTTCATGCCTGAGTACCAGAGCCTCTACCGCAAGTACCGGTCGCAGACCTTCGCCGACCTGGTCGGGCAGGAGGCGGCTTCGCGCGCGCTTCAGGGCGCGATCATGGGCGCGCGCGTGGCTCACGCGTACCTGTTCAGCGGGAGCCGTGGGACGGGGAAGACGTCGGCGGCGCGACTGCTGGCGAAGGCTCTCAACTGCACGGGGCGGGCGCGCGATTCCGCGGAACCGTGCAATGCGTGTCAGTCATGTATCGAGATGACCGCGGGGTCGGCCCTGGACCTGATCGAGATCGACGCGGCGTCGAACCGAGGCATCGACGAGATCCGGGACCTGCGCGAGAAGGTGAACCTTGCGCCGGCCCTGGGGCCGTTCAAGGTGTACATCATCGACGAGGCGCACATGCTCACCGAGCCCGCGTTCAACGCACTGTTGAAGACGCTCGAGGAGCCACCCGCGCACGTCGTGTTCATCCTCTGCACGACCGACGCGCAGAAGATTCCGCTCACGGTCATCGGCCGCTGCCAGCAGTTTGTCTTCCGGCGGCACAGCGAGGAGCAGATCACCTCGCGCCTGACGCACATTGCTGCATCCGAGAAAGTCTCAGTCGATGCCGAGGCGATGCAGCTGATCGCGCGCACCGCGCAGGGGTCGATGCGCGACGCGGTGGGGCTGCTGGACCAGCTGGTTCCGCTGGCGTCGGGACCGATCTCGCTCGAGTCGGCGCGGTCGCTGTTGGGGATTGCCGACCCGCGATTGCTCGACTCGCTGCTGGATGACGTGCTCGCGGGGCGCGCGGCTGAGGCGCTGGCAGAGGTCAACCGGGTCTATGCGGCGGGCGCGGAGCTGCGCCAGGTGGTGCGCGGATTGATGGAGGGCTGCCGGGACCGGTTGGTGGCGGCGCTCACGAAACGCGAGGTGGCGACCGCGCGGCGGCTGTCCAGCGTGCTGGACGCTCTGCTGCACCTCGACGGCGAGGTGCGCCGCCATGCGGAGCCGCGCTTCCTGGTCGAGGCGACGCTGGCGCGGCTGGCGGTCGAGCTGGGGACGGATGAGCCGCCGGAGGTGGTACCGGTCCAAACCTCCCCTCCCGGCAGTGCGCTTCGCGCAGAGCCGACCTCCCCACAAGGTGGGGAGGTGAAGACTATTTCGGCGCCCGTTGCGGGGTGGTCGGAGGTTCTAGAGAAATTGAATCGCACGGTGCGCGCTGCGTATCTCGACGCGCAGCCCGAGGTCGACGGGTCGATCCTGATCCTATGGTTCCGGTACGGCTTTCATCACAAGAAGGCGCAAGAACAGTCAGTGCAGCTGATGCCGCACGTGCGCGAATGGTTGGGCGATGAGGTCAAGGTCGACTTCCGCCTGCGCGAGGGTGAACCGGCGAAGGCGGCCGCCAAGGCGACGAGCCCGGAAGACGATCCCTTCGTGCGCGAGGTGGTGCGCAGGTTCGATGGTCGCGTGACGAGGGTGAAGGAGGTATCGGAGTGAAGGAGCCGCTGAAGATGATGCGGCAGGTCCAGCAGATGCAGGAAAGGATGGGCAAGGTGCAGGCCGAGCTGGAGACCGAGACGGTCGAGGCGAGCGCGGGTGGGGGCGCGGTACGCGTGGTTGCCACCGGCTCGCAGAAGGTGGTGTCGGTGACGGTCGATCCTTCAGCGGCAGCGGATGTCGAGATGCTGCAGGACCTGGTGGTTGCCGCGGTCAACGAAGCGATGGAGAAGTCCAAGCAGCTCGCCGCGTCGAAGATGCAGGCGGTCGCGTCGGGCCTCGGTCTTCCACCGGGCCTCATGTAGCCGTCGATGCCGCAGCTGCCGGAGCCGCTGGAGCGGCTCATCCAGGAGCTCTCGCGACTGCCGGGCATCGGTCCGAAGACCGCGCAGCGGCTCGCGTTCCACCTGCTTCGCTCAGACCGTCAGCGCGCGGACTCGCTCGCGCAGGCGATCGAGGACGTCAAGGCGCGCATCGGCTACTGCGAGCGCTGCTACAACATCGCCGAGGGCAGCCTGTGCTGGATCTGCTCCTCGACGCGACGGGATGCGACGCTGCTGTGCGTCGTCGAGTCCGCGCTCGACGTGCTCGCGGTGGAGCGGACGTCTGAATTCAGCGGGCTGTACTTCGTGCTGCACGGAGTGATCTCGCCGATCGATGGGATCGGGCCCGATCAGATCCACGTGCCGCAGCTTCTGGAACGGGTGCGGGACGAGGGCGTGGCGGAGGTGATCATCGCGACTGACGCCGACATCGAAGGTGAGGCGACGGCCGTGTACCTGCAGCGAGCGCTCGTGCCGCTGGGCACCAAGGTCACGCGACCGGCGCACGGCCTGCCGGTGGGCGGCGACCTCGAGTACGCCGACGAGCTCACGCTGGCGCGCGCGATGTCAGGGCGGAGGGCTTTCTGATGTCCACTCCCAACCTGTCCTCGCGGCCGGCGCTGCTGTTCGACCTCGACGGCACGCTGGTCGACAGCGTCTACCAGAACGTGCTGGCCTGGAGGCAGGCGCTGGACATCGAGGGCATCGACCTGTCGGTGTGGCGGATTCACCGAAGGATCGGGATGAGCGGCGGCCTCTTCATCAAGGCGCTCGACCGGGAGCTGGGTCGCAACCTTTCCCACGAGGAGGCGGAGCGCCTGCGCGAGAATCACGCGAAAGCTTACTTACCGCTGTGGGATCAGATCCGGCCGCTTCCAGGCGCCCGCGAGCTGTTGACGGCGCTGACCGGGATGCGCGTTCCGTGGGCGATTGCGACGAGCGGGAGCGTGCGCACCGCGAAAGGCCCGCTGGCCCTGCTGGAGATCCCCTCCGACATCCCCGTGGTCACCCGCGACCAGGTGGCTTACGCGAAGCCCAACCCCGACCTGTTTCTGGCCGCCGCCCAGCGCCTTGGCGTGCCGCCGGGCGACTGCTTTGTGGTCGGCGACAGCATCTGGGACCTGCTGGCAGCGCAGCGGGCGGGTTCGCTGGGCATCGGGCTCCTGTCGGGTGGCTACGGCAGCGACGAGCTGGTCAGGGCCGGCGCCTACCGCGTATACGAGGATCCCGCCGATCTGCTGGCGCACCTCGATGAGCTGGGCATCCGCGACGCCGTCTAGGGCGGCATTGCAATACGAGCCTGGAGACCGGTACAATTCGCGGGTTGTCCTGACGGAAGGCTTCGTGCGCCCTAAAAAGCGCCGGGGGTGGTCAGGAAGACCAGCACTTTGACAACTGAAGAGTGGGAAAGACTCTGAGAGTCTTATGACTCAGGGCGAAGGCCTTGGGTCCTCCGTTTTGGACGGAGAGTTTGATCCTGGCTCAGGGTTAACGCTGGCGGCGCGCATAACACATGCAAGTCGAGCGAGGGCTTATTTCCCGCAAGGGAGATGAGTTCCTAGCGGCGAACGGGTGAGTAACACGTGGGCAACCTTTCCTATCGCGGGGGATAACACCGGGAAACCGATGCTAATACCGCATGTCGTCACCGGTCGCATGGCTGGTGAAGAAAGCAGCAATGCACGATGGGGT
>DATNML010000102.1:0-2654 GCA_035602315.1 Candidatus Dormiibacterota bacterium | reverse complement strand
CGCGACCTCATCCTCCGGCTGAGAGACGATTCCAGGCTTCGCATCCGCCTGCCGGAGTTCGATTCCGCGCGGGATCTTGCCGTCTCTCCTGTCGTCGCCGGCGACCTGATCGAACCCCGCCTGTAGAGTCCGGCGAGCGATCATGATCGCTTCGGTGCAAGAAACTCTCACGGGCCGTGACTTCCTCGACATCGCCGACCTCGACGCACATGAGCTGCGCCAGGTGCTCGACCTGGCGCACGCGATCAAGTCGGGCCGGTGGAAAGGCCGCCCTCTGGAGGGAAAGCATGTGGCCATGCTCTTTCAGAAGCCATCCCACCGCACCAGGGTCTCCTTCGAGGTGGGCATCGCGAGGCTGGGGGGAGCCATCACCACCCTGTCCGAGCAGGACGTACAGCTCGGCGTCCGGGAGACCGTCGCGGACGCCGCGCGCGTGCTGGACCGATACGTGGACGCTGTAGTCGCCCGGCTCCGCAGCCACGACGACCTGCTCGAGCTTGCCGCCTCGTCCGCCAAGCCCGTGATCAACGCCCTCACCGACCGGTCTCATCCGTGCCAGGTTCTCGCCGACGTAATGACACTCGAAGAGGTGCGCGGCGAGCTGCGGAAACAGCACGTTGTCTACGTCGGCGACGGCAACAACATCGCCGCCTCCCTCATCGAGGCCTCGGCGCTGACCGGTTTCGCGCTCACCATCGTCGCCCCACCCGGCTACGAGCCGAAGGCCGCCGTGATCGAGCGCGCGCGTAGCATCACCTCGGGCGACCTTCGGGTCAAGCTCACGAACGACATTTCCGGAACGGACGAAGCGACGGCAATCTACACCGACGTATGGGCATCGATGGGACACGAAAGCGAGAGGGACGGTAGGCGCAACGCGTTTGCGCCCTACCAGGTGAACAAGGCGGTCATGGATGCGGTGCCTGGCGCCGTCTTCATGCACTGCCTACCGGCGCACCGGGGCGAGGAGGTGACCGACGAGGTCATCGACGGGCCCAGGTCCGTTGTGTTCGAGCAGGCCGGCAACCGCCTCTACGCGCAGATGGCGCTGATGGCATTGCTGGTTGGGAGCGACTAGGTGTATCAGTTCCTCGCGCAGCTCGGCGACGTCATGCGACACCTCGGCATCATCGAGGTGTTCGATGTCGCGATCGTTGCTGTGGTGCTCTACCTTCTGCTCCGACTGCTGCGCGGAACCCAGGGCACACAGATCGTGGTCGGTCTCATCCTGCTGGCGGTCGTCGGCGTCATCGCCACGCAGTTCAACCTCGTACTTCTTTCGTGGCTTTTCCATAACGCCACCTTCTTCATCATCATCGCCGTCATCGTCATGTTCCAACCCGAGCTGCGCCGCGTGCTCGACCAGCTCGGTCGGATCGGACACATCGGCCGGCCTCTCTCCAACTACAACACGCGTCTCTACAGCCAGGCGATCTCGGAGGCCATCCGCGCTGCTGAGCGTCTAAGCGCCAAAAAGACCGGCGCGCTGATCGCGTTCGAGCGCGACGTCGGGTTGGAGGATTACGCCGCGACCGGCGTGCGCATCAACGGTGAGATCTCGACGGAGATGCTGCAGTCGATCTTCTATCCAAACTCACCGCTGCATGACGGCGCCGTCATCGTCCGCGGCAACCGGATCATCGCCGCCGGCTGCCTGCTGCCGCTGCCCGAGGAGGGCATCATCCGCGAGAGGCTCGGCACACGGCACCGTGCGGCCCTCGGCCTGTCGCTGGCATCCGACGCCCTGGTCCTCGTAGTCTCGGAGGAAACAGGAAACATCTCAGTGATCGAGGAAGGCAAGATAACCCGCAATCTGGACCCGGACGGACTGCGCAGGCGAGTCAGCGTGAAGGTGCCGTCGCTCAACCATGGCAACGGTTTTCTCAGGTTTCGCAAGTGAACCTGATCACCGACGACTGGCGCCTCAAGCTCCTGGCCGTCGGGCTGGCCATCCTGATGCTGGGCGCAGTCGCGTTCTCTCAAAACCCGCCCACGCAGAAAACCCTGAAGGACGTGAACATCGTCTATGCCGTCAGCCCTGACCTCGTGGTCATCGATGCGCCGACCAAGACCAATGTGACCGTCACGGGGTTGGCCGACGCCCTGACCACGTTCAACTCAGGCAACGTCGCAGCCTCGTTCGACCTGACCAAGGCCTCGATCGGCCCCAACGTTCATGTCAACCTGGTCATCCATTCGGCGCTCACCACGGTCCAGGTCCAGAACCCGGTCGTGCCCTACGTGCTCCACATCGACAAGCTCGTCGCCAAGGACCTTCCAGTCCAGGTGAGCCCCCCGCGCATCAGCCCCGGTTGGTCGCTCACCAAGATCGCGGCGCGGTGCCCCAACGACACTCCCACGCCCTGCGTCGTCACCTTCACAGGCCCGGCGTCATGGGAAGACGGCCTGACCGCGAAAGTCGACTTTCCGGGCTTGGTCCAGCAGGACAGCCAGGACGTCCCGTCCGTAAAGGTGCAGCTGGTTCAGGCCAGCGGCCAGTCCCTGGATCTGACCAAGCAGACCGTGCCGGCGATCAAGTTCGAACCCAGCTCGGTGACGATCTCTGCCCAGTCCAAACCCGGGACCACCCTCCGGCAGGTGGTGCTGGTCGACGCGCCGCCCTCACACGGGCCCCCGCCCGGCTACCGGGTCAC
>DATNML010000101.1:0-3621 GCA_035602315.1 Candidatus Dormiibacterota bacterium | reverse complement strand
ACACCGGCGCGACCTCATAGACGCAGACGTCGTCACGTCCGCGGTCGCGATTCAAAGCGACGACGTCGATGAGCGAGGCGAGGAGCGACGTGCGCAGCGTGTCCATGTCGTCGCTCAGCGCATTAGAGACACGCATGGCGTACGCGGCGACGCGCAGCGCTTCGAGCTTGCGGCCCGAGACCAGCGCCGGATTCCACGTCTCGGTAAAGCCGGCTCCGGCGAGGACTTCGCGTGCGGCGTCGAGGCGCCGGTCGACGCTGGGCGTCAACGGCGTCCATGTCTCGTGGCGCTTGCCGGGCAAGGTCGGCGTCACGCGGTCGTATCCATAGACGCGTCCCACTTCTTCGACGAGGTCTTCGGGAATCGTCACGTCGAGCCGGAAGACCGGCGGCAGCACGTCCCACTCTCCGTCGCCCAGCACCTTCACGTGGAACCCAAGCCGGATCAGGATCGCCTCTGAGTCCTGGAGGGGGACGTGAATGCCGAGCACCTCGTCAATCAGCCAAGGCTTCAGCCGCACGCGGACCGGTTCCTGTGGACGCGGATAGACGTCGGGCCACTCTCGATGCACCGTGCCGCCAGCCAGCTCGGCGATGAGCGACGCCGCACGGCGCGCCCCGGCAAGCGCCAGCTCCGGCGGCAGGCCTCGCTCGAAACGGGCGGACGCCTCTGTGCGCAGCCCGAGCGTGCGCGCGGTCTGCCTGACGCTAGGGCCGCTGAAACTCGCCGCCTCGAGCAGGATGTCGATCGTTCCGGCTGTGACGGCCGTCTCCTCGCCCCCGATGACGCCTGCGATCGCGACCGGCCGCTGCGCGTCAGCGATCACGAGCATCTCCGGCTTCAGCTCCCTATTGACGCCGTCCAGACACAGCAGCTTCTCGCCGTCTCTCGCCCCCCTGACCCGAATCTCAGGGCCGGCCAGATTGGCGAGGTCGAACGCATGGAGCGGCTGGGCGTACTCGAGGAGCACGTAGTTGGTGATGTCAACGATGTTGTTGATCGGCCTCACGCCGCAGGCCCGCAGCCTGCGCTGCAGCCAGTCCGGGCTGGGGGCGACCGTGACGCCCTTGATCACCGCGCCGATGTACCGGCTGCAGAGATCGGGCTCTTCGATCGTCACCTTGACCAGGTCGCGGCCGGGTGGATTCGCCGTGCCGGTGAAGGCAGGCATGAAGTCTCGCTTCATTGGTCGGTCGAGGCCGGCGGCCAGCTCGCGCGCGATGCCGAGGTGGCCCATGCAGTCGGGGCGGTTCGACGCGACCTCCGCCTCCATGATCGCCTGGCTGGGTATGACCGTGGTGAGCGGCTCGCCGGGCGTGCCGCCGTCCAGGATCAGGATCCCGGCGTGGTCGTCACTGAGAAGCAGCTCGGACGCTGAGCACAGCATCCCGCTCGCCTTGAAGCCGGCGATGTTCATGTCCTTGACCACGTTGCCGTTTGGCACCGTCGTCCCCGGCAAGGCGACCGGCACGATTGTCCCTGGGACTGCGTTTGGCGCGCCGGCAATGATCTGCACGACGCGACCTCCAAGCTCGACCTGATGGACCCACAGCGGTTTTTTCGACTTTGGATGCGGAATCTGCTCGAGCACTTTTCCGATCAGGATCTGTGAGAGATCGACTAGAGTCAGCGACTCGACTTCGACGCCCAGGCGCGTGAGGACCTCTGCGGCGTCTTTGGGCGTGACATCGGAAAGGTCCACGAAATCGCCGAGCCATTCGTATGAGACCCGCATCAGAACTGCTCTAAGAAACGAAGGTCGGATTCGTAGAAAAGGCGGATGTCGTCGACGTCGTGCTTGAGCATCGCCATCCGCTCGATGCCGAATCCCCACGCGTAGCCATTCCAGTGCGTGGGATCGATTCCGCCGTTGCGCAGTACCTGCGGATGGACCATGCCGCAACCTCCGACTTCCAACCAGCCCTTGTGACGGCAGCTCTTGCAGCCCATACCGCCACAGATCCCACATGACACGTCGAACTCGAAGCTCGGCTCGGTGAATGGGAAGTAGCTCGGGCGCACGCGCACTTTGCGCTCCTTTCCGTACAGCGACTGGATCATGTAGAGCAGCGTGCCCTTCATGTCGCCGACGGTCAGGGCCTTGTCGACCGCCAGTCCCTCGACCTGGCTGAAGTACGGCAGGCGGGTGGCCTCAGGCGCGTCTCGGCGGTAGGCGCGGCCGGGCGTGATGATGTAGATCGGCGGCTCTTTGATCCGCTGCATGGCGCGGATCTGCACCGGTGATGTGTGCGCACGCAGCAGCAGCTGTGGCGTGAAGTAGAAGGAGTCCCAGTTCTCTCGGGCGGGATGGCCGGCGCCGAGGTTGAGGGCCTCGAAGTTGTACCACTCGGTCTCCACCTCTGGCCCGGACTCGACCTGGTAGCCAAGGCTCTCGAGCACGGTTTCGATCTGGCGGCGGACCTGTGTGAGGACGTGGATGTGTCCGCGGCCTAGGGGCGCGCCGGGAAACGTGATGTCGATCGCCTCGGTCTCGACGATGTCGGCCAGCCGTTCGACCTGGAGCTCGGCTCGCCTTCCTGCCAGCCCTGCCTCGATGGCGTTCTTCGCCTCGTTGGCGGACTGGCCAAGCGCAGCCCTTTCCTCGGGGGCCAGCTTCCCGATGCCGGACAAGAGGCTGCTGATGCGGCCGTTCTTACGCCCAAGGTACTCAAGGGCGATCGCATCGAGCTCGGCCTCAGTTCGCGCTTTGGCGATGGCCTCGACCGCTTCGGCGGTCAGCGCAGCGGGGTCGTTCATGCGGCCAGCCTCCGCTTGATCTCGAACAGGATCAACGCCGCCGCTGCCGCTACGTTGAGGGACTCGACCCCTTCGCTCAAGTGCACGGTGACGAGTTTGAGGTCGGACCGAGAGAGCCCGTGCACCTCACTGCCAAGAACGATCATGCCCGCATTCTCTATCGGCGCCTCCGCAAGCGGCTGGCCGCCCGAGGCGGAGGCCCCATAGCCGTCGAGGTCCGCGAGCTCCGCCCACGTGGCCCGGGCGACCGTCAGCCGGAACACGTTGCCTGCCGACGCGCGCACGGCCTTGGCGCTAAATGGATCGGCCGAGCCCTGGAGCACGGCCACCGCCGGCGCCCCGGCAGCGGCCGCGGTGCGGCAGATCGCGCCGACATTGCCGGGATCCTGGACGCCGTCGAGAACCACCAACGGCCACCGGCGGCTGCGCGCAGCGTCGATGGCGGCCTGGGCGTCCGGCTCTCTCACCCTGGCGATGGCGATCACGCCCTGTGGCGTCACGGTCTGGCTGACGGCGCGGAACACGCCCGGCGTGAGGGTGACGTGCTGCTTCGAGCGAGCGTTGAACTCATCGCCTTCGCGCACCGCCACCAGCTCGAACTCCAGGCCGGCCGCTTCCGCTTCGGCGAGCACGCGCGGACCCTCCAGGAGGACGAGACCTGGTTCGCGCCGTTGTGCGAGACGCCGCAGGCGGCGGACGATCTCGTTGTCCGGGCTGCTTATGAGCTGGTCAGAGAGCTTTCTTGGCAACCTCGACCAGCCGGGCAAAGGAACCGCTGTCGCGCACGGCCAGGTCAGCCAGCACTTTGCGGTCGATCTCCACTCCGGCCTGGCGAAGGCCGTGCATGAGCTTGTTGTAAGGCAG
>DATNML010000100.1:0-8580 GCA_035602315.1 Candidatus Dormiibacterota bacterium | reverse complement strand
CAACCCGTCCGTCGCCCTGATGACGCGAGCCGGCATAAGCGTCTGGGGCTCGCGCGTCCTGAGGGTGCGCGGTCGCAAGTCGGGGGAGTGGCACAGTCATCCGGTCAACTTGCTGCCCTACGACGGCGAGCAGTACCTCGTCTCGCCACGAGGGCTGACGCAGTGGGTCCGCAATATTCGAGTCTCCGGTGGCGGCGAGCTGGTACTCGGCAGCAAGGTGCAGCGCTTCGAGGCGGTGGAGATTCCCGACGCCGATAAGGCGCCGATCATTCGCAACTACATAAAGCGGTTCGGCTTCGAGGTCGGAATGTTCTTCAGGGGCGTTAAGGCCGACTCGCCGGCCGAAGACCTGGAGCGCATCGCCGGCGACCATCCCGTGTTCCGAGTCGTGCCGACCGGCTAAGTCTCGTCAGTCTCGTAGCGGAGCTCGCGCGGCTTGGACAATTTCCAGCGCTCGATCCACGTGCCCTGAAGCTCAGGCTGCTTCGGTTCTGCGGCAAGGGTGCGGACCGCCTTCTCGACCCTGGCCGTGAACTCGCGCGAGCCCTCCTTTGGCTCAGGCGACATCGGCTTTCCAATGCGCACGCGAATCGGACCGGGGAGCGGCAGCTTCTGGCCCCGAGGCATGACCTGGTAGGCGCCCCGGATGTGCATCGGAACGACCGGGGTCCCCGTCTCGTTCGCGAGGTGACCAACGCCGGGCTTGAATTCCTGGATGCGGCCGTCGGGCGACCGGCTGCCCTCAGGAAAAAGGACTAGATTCCAGCCCGACTTGAGCAGCTGGCTGGAGCTGTGCAGCTGGGCCTGCGCGCCGCCGGTCCGTGAGAACGGGAAGGTGTTTAGGAACAGGCTGACGATGTTGCCAAGGAGCGGACGCTTGAACCAGTAGTCCGCGGCGGCGGCCACCACGGTCCGATCGCGAGCCCGGTCGGTCAGCGCGTGGAGGATGAGCGACGTGTCGGCGTGGCTCGAATGATTGGCGGCGAAGATCACCGGCCGCTCGAGCTCGCGGACCCATTCGCGTCCTTCGACCTTCGGGTGAGCCATCGCCTCGGTGAACGGCAGCAGGAGGCCGCGCTGGATCAGATAGCGGATCGACCGCACCGGCTCCTGGCGCGCCCAACCGAGGTCGCTCGCGCGCGCGGGCACCACATCGCTCACCTCAGGCCAGGTATGGGGGCGCGGGGTGTCCCAGTGCCAGGCGCGGCGCACCCGTTTCACGTCGTCGGCAGCGCGTCCGATCGTTCGGACCAGGCCGCTGAGTCCTCCCTGGCCTGAGTACCAGGTCACTGACTAATACCAGTCCGGAAAGTGAGCAGCGGCGCGCAGCGCCGCGAGGAGCGAAAACCGTCCGGGTTTTCGCTCATATTTCATTCGACGTCCGCGAGCATGATCGGCGGCATCCGCATGTGCGTCACGCTCGGGTAACGCCCCACCGTTTGCTCGGCCATCTCGAAGGCGTCCTCGAGCGTGCTCGCGGCCTTGAAGCCGAGACGGTGGACCACGTCCCGCTCCCCGCCGACGATGATGATGTCCCCCGCGTGGTCGATGCCGTGCGCTGCCCATATCCACGCGTAGTGCGGGTGTATGCCGTGGTAGGCATGCGACTTCCGGTACAGCTGCCGGAACCACGGGTCTTCGGCAAACCGCTGCTCGTATTTTTTCTCGATCTCGAACGGGTCACGGGTATCGGCGAGCACCTCGTCGTAGTAGTCGATGTAGCTCGGGTGCTGCACGGCGTCGAACTCGTAGCGGCAGGGGTGCGTGAGGATGAGCACGCCACCTTTTCTGAGCACTGGCTTGTTGCGGTAGAAGTTGAACATGTAGCCGACGCCCATACAGACGACCAGGATTGGGTTCATCGGCGAGTTGACGTTGTAAGGACCAAGGTAGGGAACGCCCATCGTCACGATGTCGGTCTGACCTTCCACACGCACGGTCAACTGTTTGCGCACCGCCTCCATGGTCTTGTCGTGGACGGCGTCGACCTGGCCCGCCTGCACGCTCGTCATGCCATAGGGCGCCCGCATCGCGTGAAAGATGTTTCGCTTGAATGCGGGCGGCGCCAGGTCGGTCAGCTGCTTCATGCCAAGAAACATCGCCTGGTCCTGTGCTGTCCAGTCCGTTTCGCGCTTCTGCATAAAGTTCGCGATCGCCGGAAATGCGTGGTTGTTGACAGTCGTCTCGATGTGAAACACACGGACGGTGTCCTCGATCAGCTGGCCCTGCCGGATACACGAGTGGTGCAGCGCCGAGTCGGGCGGGTTCATGTACGAGCGCGAACCAAGCAGTGTTTTGGCGTTGTGATGCGCGCGGATGCCGCGATACGACGCGAGGCCGGTGGACATCGACTTGTGCCCGCCGTCCATGGGAACCAGCGTCAGGTTGACGTAAACGACCAGGTCGGATTCGGCCGCGCGCTTGTGCAGCGTGACCTCCTCCCCTTCAGCCGTCTTGCCGATGTAGACGTTGAGCTCTGGGTCCTCACCGTCGTGCTGGTACAGGCGGTCTGGCCAGAACGTGCTGAAGATTCGCTCGCCGACAATGTGGCGGATCTCGTCCTCGGTCATGCGCCGGTGCAGGCCGAGTGCCGCGATCAGGTGGATGTCCTCCACGCCGACCTCGGCCGCCATGTCGATGACCTCTTCCATCACGAGCTGCCGCACATCGGGCGCCGCCATCGGCGGGAGCGGAAGCGAGAGGTCGTCGAACGCGATGGTGAGCTTCATCCCGCGACGGAGCAGTGATTTCAGCGGATCGTCTTCGAGGGGCTTGGCCAGGGCGCGCTTGATCGCCCGCTCTGCGTGGGCAATCGGTTCGAGCGGATCGGGCGGATAGACGATGCGTGCGCCCAGCGGGAGCTTCTCCAGCCGGACTCCCTCGCCATAGTGGAAGAGCACGGGAGGAGTGTTGCGGTCGACTTCGATGACGGCTCCGGGTCTCGGCATCTAGGAGTGGACCCCGAGCCTGTCGACGGATCTTTGGCCCCCATGCGGCCCCATCCGGGCGTCACCTTCTGCGCTACTCGGTCGCGCATCAGCGGATGCGCTCCCTGCGTTGCTCGGCGGTTCCTTCGGCTGGGACCACCTGTGAGCCAAATCTCTCGTCGACATCTCGGGTCCCACTCCTTAGATTCTCAATCCTCGCAGATCGAATGCGACCTTCACGGCGCCCAACTTACCTGCGCTCATCGCGTAGGCGATCGCGTCGCGGTATTCGCCGAGCCCGAACAGTGGACCGGTCAGGGTCTCGAGGTGCACCTCCGGCGCCGCCTCGAGCGCGAGCTCGAACGTGCGCTTTCCCTTCTTCTTCGGCTCGGCCCCGTACGCGTACGCGCCCATCACCGTCAGCTCGCGCTGCCAGATTGGCGCCCAGTCGACCCTCTCCTCGCCCGGCATCCCGACCGCCACCACCGTGCCGCCCTCGCGTGTAAACCGCACCGCGTCGTTCAGGCTGTCCGCGCGCCCGACGCACTCAAACGTCACGTCAGCGCCGCCGAGCAGCAGCGAGCGGTTCATCCCATCGAGTCGCCGAGCGCCGGTCGCAAAACGGATGCGCTGAAAGACCTCCGAAGGCGAGATGACCTGGTCCGCACCGAGCTTCCGCGCCAGGTCGCGCTGCGTCGGATGCTTGGCGATTGCGATCAAGCGCCGAGGCGGGGTGAACAGCTTGACCGCCGCGACGGTGAGAAGCCCTATGGTCCCCGCGCCGGACACCACGACGATGTCGTCCTTGCCGGCGCCGCCTCGCAGAGCGGCGTGCACGCAGCATGCGAAAGGTTCGATCAGCACCGCCGCCTCGTCCGACAACGCGTCCGGAACCTTGTGCAGCTGGCTTGGATGCGCCACCAGCACCTCTCCCCAGCCCCCGCCCGTGTCGGCGCAGTAGCCGGTCTGCAGGCCCACCTCGATCGGCCCTTCGGTCACGTTGTAGCAAAGCCCCGGCCTGCCTTCGGCGCAGCGCGGGCACGGAGGCTCGATGCCGCGGACCTTGCAGCCGAGCGCCGGCTCGATCACGACTCGCGTGCCGTCATCGAGCGTGCCGACGACCTCGTGTCCAGGCACGAACGGGTAGCTGGTCAGCGGGTCGAGATACAAAGACGCGTGGCCGCCGATCGCCGCCAGGTCCGAGCCGCAGATGCCGCTGAGCGTCGGCAGGACGCGGACCCACGCGGGCGTGGGCAGCACTGGTTCGTCCACGTCGCCCAACTTCAGCATCGACAGCGCGCTGGTGGCGACATCCGGCCGCCCGCCGGCTGCCTTGACGATGGCGTACGCGGGAATCGATCGGACGTACTGGAGCGCTAGCGTCTCACCGCCTCCCGGTACTCAAGAGAACGCGGGTCGGGCATCGGCAGCCGCCAGTTTCCCGGCGCCATCTTCCATCGCTCGATGCGCCACCCACGCTGTCCCGCCACCTGCGACAGCCGCGCGTCCGGATTGACGGCCACTGGGGTCCCGACGAGCTCCAGCATCCCCAGGTCCGACAGCGAGTCGGCATACGCAAAGCTCTCCGCCAGCACGATGCCGTTGCGCGCGGCGTACTCCTCGAGCAGCGTCCCGCGCGCCTCGCCTGCCGGAGGGGGCGCTTGCAGGTCGCCGGTCAGCCGTCCTTCCTTGACCAGCAGGTGGGCGCAGTCGACCTCTACCTCAAGCAGCTCGGCCAGCGGCTCGACCACCACGTCGAGCGCTCCGGTGAGCAGCAGCACGCGATGCCCGGCCCGTTTGTGCTCGCGGATCCGCCGCATGCCTTCCGGATAGATCCGGCGAAGCGTGACCGCGTCGAGAGCCTCTCGCCCCAAACCCTTCATCACCTCGTAGTCGAGCCCGTCGTACTCGCGATAGAAGCTCCGCTGGAACTCTGCTCGCGAGCGGCGCTCGAGGTACAGCCAGCGCGGCGCTTCCCGAAGCATCTGGGCCATGAAGCCGGGCCACTCTTCGATCGGCTGCGCGCGCAGGCGCATCCACAGGAAGTACTCCACGACGTTGGTCTCGACCAGCGTTCCGTCGACGTCAAAGACCGCCAGCACGTCGCTGCGACCCTTGCGGCGTTCGATCGTGGCACGCACCGAGCCCGATTCGGCCTTGATCTCAGTGCTGCCGGTCGGCTGCTTGCCCTTTCGCTCCACGGTCTCGACACGCGACATGCGAACCACGGTCGGAAAGTGAACGTCCTTGAAGTAGTGCTCCCACTCGTACAGCGAGGCGTCGAATGGGAACGTCTTGCGTTCCGCGTCAGGAACCTGGTCCCAGATACTCATCAGGTTGCGCGTGTCGAACACGCAGTCGACCTCCGTGTAAACGCCGTAGAGCTGGATCAGGTTCAAGCCGCGCTCGAGCCGCTCGCGCTCCGCGTTGAGGTCGTCAGAGAGCTCGGCGACGTTCGCGCCCAGCGGCAGCCGCTCGACCAGCCATTGGGCGCCTTCGGTGAAGCGCAGCGCCGTCCTGGCCCGAGTGGCCAGCTCCTCGCGGGTGGGATACGTCCATTTCGGGGTGCCGATCGCTTGCCCGTAGCGGTCGCGCAGCGGATGCTGGGCAAAGTATCGCTCGGCCGACTTTTCCATCTCCCGAAAGCGCAGTGGATTCCGGCTCCCCGACGCGGCGTGATACACGCGCGGCTCCGAATCGGCCGGCGGGTTCGCGGCGACGGCAAGCACGGTGTTGACGACGAAGTCCGCCGGGATGATGTCGAGCACCGAGTCGGGAAGGCCCGAGAAGTCGCGCAGGATGCCGCGACCGAAAGCCAGGATGAGCGGCTCTGCCATGCGAAATCCTTCCAGCCACCCCGGAAACGGTTCCGCGAGTGCGCTCTCGATGATCGACGGCCGCACGATCGACAGCGGGATGTCGCCGTGAAGCTCGACGACCGCGTGCTCCGCCATCGCCTTGGTGAACGAGTAGATGTCGGCGAAGCCCATGGCGTTCGCGTGGACCCGACCGCGTTCGATCAGACGATCCTTGACCCATCGATCGCGCAGGCGCTCGGTTGTCCTCGCGACGGCCGGGGTGCCGGCCGGCCCCATGCGCGAACGCGCTTCGCGCCCCAGACGCTTGAGGATTTCCGGACGGCGCGACTCTTCCTCGACCGGGCCTCGCAAATTCGTCAGCACCTGCGCCTCATGGCGCCAGTTGAGGCCAGGGTCGTGCGGAGCCTGCTCACGCACGAGTCCCCGCAGCATTCCGCCGACGTACGCGGTCGAGACGTGGACGAGATGCGGTCGCCCCCCAGTCGCCCTGAGCGCCTCAACCATGCGCGCCGCACCCAGCAGGTTGGTCTGCGCCGAAAGGTCGGCGGGGTTGTCGAACTCGACCGCCGCGGCCGAATGGATCACAATCTCGCATCCGCGCAGCTGCTCGCGCCCGGCGTCGCTCAGCCCCAGGCCGTCACGACCCAGGTCGATCTCGATGACCGAGAGCTTCTCCGCGACCAGCTTGGCGAAGGCGGCCTCGCCCAGCTCCTCTTTCAAGCGCTTGAACGCCGGGCTGGCCAGAACCTCCTTCTCGAGACGGTCGGCAGCCGGGCGGCGCGCGCTGGAGCGGATCGCCAGGTTGATGCGCCCGATCTCAGGAATCGAACGAAGGCACTTCTCCACGATCGACTTGCCCAGGAAGCCGGTGCTGCCGGTGACCAAGATGGTCTTGCCCTTCAAGGCCTCGGCGATCAATACCGACTGATTCTAGAGGTTGGCTTATTGCACGACGGCGTGATTCAAAGACTGCAGCCTGATCATTGGCGATCCGCTCGCGTCCTTCCACCCCAGGCCCGTCGTGACCGAGGCCCAGAACCAGTAGCCGGCGCCAGGGTGCCCATGGAAGACGCCGGAGCCGGCGCCCCTGTTTGCGCTCCACAGCTTCATCGCGCCGTTCGCGTAGCCGACGTACACGTTGTACGAGTTGCCGTTGCCAGGGCTCGACCACGACACGTCGATCGCTGTCGCGTCGTCCGGGTTTGCCGCTGCGGTCACGCTGACCTTCGGCAAGGGGATGTCGGCAAACCGCGGTGAGCCGGTCAGCCAGAGGTCTCCCTGGTCCCACCCGTAGGGATCGGGATACGACCCGGACCACCCGTAGGGGTCGACCGGGGTCTGGCTGCGGTGGATGTTGTAGACGCCGAAGTGGAGGTGCGGCCCGGTCGCGGTTCCCGTCATGCCCGAGATCCCGATCACCTGACCGCGGGCGACGGATTGGCCCTTGACCACGTTGATTTGGGAGAGGTGTCCGTAGAAGGTCAGCAGGCCGTTGCCGTGGTTGATCTCGATCGTCTGGCCACTCAGGCACGTGTGACAGTTGGGGTCGAGCCAGTTCGCCAGCATGACGACGCCAGGCGCCGCCGCCGCCACCGGCTCGTAGGTGAGCGCGTAGTCGTAGCCGTCATGCCCGTCGTAGTAGAGGTAGTCGTGCCCGGCGGGCGTCTGCGCATACCCGGCGTCGAAGGTCGGGTCAGGCCCTCCCACCTTGGCCGAGGCCTCGGTGCCGTCGTAGCGGCACACCCTGCCGTTGGTCCCATAGTCGGGGTAGCAGTGATCGAACAGCGAGGTCACGATGTGCGGACCAATAAACGGCAGAGTCAGGAAGGCACCGGGCGAGGGCCCCATTCCCCGGTCGCCGCTGCCGGCCTCGTACGGCCCGTAGTTCGTCTGGGCCGGGTAGTACCACCTCACGTACTTCCCCGCCTTCTGGCCGGGAGGCTCTGCCTGAGAAGCCTGCACGGGTACGCCATACAGGAAGAGCGAGAGGAAGGTGAGGATGAAAACCAATACCCGCATAGCCCTTGAACGGAAGGACCAGAGTTTAAGTTGCGCGCCCGCGCGGCTTGCCGTGCTTTTGGTTAAGTTTCGCAAATGACCCCTGCCCCGGATGCGGCCGGCACCATTTTGAGCCAGGGCCGGGCGGCGGTGTACGAGGAACCGATCGGTCCCGCCGGGGTTCGAATTCGCGAGCGACCGAAGACCGAGGCTGCCCCCGGCACCGTCGCGGTGACCGTCAGGGCCGCGTCGATCAACCATCTCGACCTCTGGCTGGCCCACGGCGCCCAGCGCATCCCGCCGCCCCGCGTGATCGCGGCGGACGGCGCAGGCGTGGTCCAGTCCAGCGGCGACCCGGCCTGGCGCCCGGGGGACGAGGTCGTCCTCTTCCCCACGCTCTGCTGCTGGGAATGCGATTGGTGTCGAGCCGGGGAGAACGTCAGGTGCGAGCGATTCGGAGTGCTGGGCGAGCACTCCGACGGCGCCGCCTGCGAGCGGATTCACATCGACGCGCGCAACGTCTTCCGCAAGCCGGCCGGGCTCTCCTGGACGGAGGCGGCGGCGTTCCCGCTCACCTTCCTCACGGCCTGGCGGATGCTCACGACGCGCGCCCAGGTGCGGGCGGACGAGACGGTGCTGGTGGTCGGCGCGGGAGCCGGCGTGGCGGTGGCCGCGATCGTCATCGCCAAGCATCTCGGGGCGCGGGTGATGGCCACCAGCCGGTCGGAGCTCAAGCGCCGGCGCGCCCTCGAGCTCGGCGCGGAGGCGGTTTTCGATTCGGCAGACTTCAGCCATGCCGTGCGCCGCGCCACCGGAGACGGGGTCGACGTCGTCTT
>DATNML010000099.1:0-2883 GCA_035602315.1 Candidatus Dormiibacterota bacterium | reverse complement strand
GCGCGTGCGCGCCCACTCGCTCGGCGTCGAGCGCCGCGTTCGCCTCCCGCACGAGCTCGAACACCAGGCCGATGCCTTGGGGCAGGTTGAGGTCGTCGTCCAGCGCCTCCCGATAACCAGTCCGCACTTCTGCGATTCGCTCCGTCAACCCATCCACCGTCGAATCGCCCGGGGCCGTTCGCCGCACCCGCTCAGCGAACTCGCGCAGGCGCCGTACCTGCTCGGCTGACGCATGCAGGGCCTCGGTGCTCAAGCGCAATCGGGTGCGGTAGTGGGCGTTGGCGACCAGGAAGAAGCGCACCGCCACCGGGTCATTGCCTGCGTCGATGAGATCGCGGAGCGTCGTGAAACCACCCGCGCTCTTGGACATCTTCTCGCCGGTTGCGTCGGCGAGGTGCTCCGAGTGGAGCCAGACCCTGGCGAACTGCTTGTGATTCGCCGCCTCCGACTGCGCGATCTCGTTCTCGTGGTGCGGAAACATCAGGTCCACGCCGCCGGCATGGAGGTCGAGCGTCTCGCCGAGGTAGCGCTTGCTCATCGCCGAGCACTCGATGTGCCACCCGGGCCGGCCCCTGCCGAACGGTGCGTCCCAGGCCGCGCCCAGCTTCTCATCTGCGGGCTGCGCCTTCTTCCACAGGGCGAAGTCGCTGATCGACTCCTTGTCATATTTGTCGTGTCGAATGCGGGGGGACGCCCCCCGGCCCCCCTGCGCCACCCCCGCGCCTGGTTTGAGGCCGCTCCGATCGAGGCGCGAGAGCGCCCCGTAAGCAGGGAAGCTCGCGATACGGAAGTACACGTCCCCGTCGGCGACGTACGCGAACTGCTGCTCGATGAGCGTCGTGATCATCTTGACCATCTCGGGGATGTGCTCGGTCGCGCGGGGATAATGCTCAGCCTGCTGCGCGCGCAGCGCGGCCATGTCCTCGAAGAACGCCGCCACGTAAGGCTTGACGTACTCGCCTATGGTCACCCCGGCGTGCATCGCCTGGTCGAGGATCCGGTCGTCGATGTCCGTGAGGTTCATCACATGCGTCACGTCGTAGCCGTTCACCTGGAGGTGGCGCCGCACCAGGTCGTAGAAGAGAAACGCGCGCAGGTTGCCGACGTGCGCGTAGTTCCACACGGTTGGCCCGCACGTGTACATGCGGGCGTGGCCAGGCGTCATCGGCTCGAAGACGTCCTTCGTGCCGGTCAATGTGTTGTGCAGCCTGAGCGTCACGTTTCCTCAATCAGGGCGATGGCCTGAGCCGCGATGCCCTCCTTGCGCCCGAGCGCGCCCAGGCCTTCCGGCGAAGTCGCCTTGACGCTTACGTGCCCGACGTCGACCTTCAATGACCGGGCGAGGTTGCCTTGCATCTGATGCAGATGGGGATGAAGACGCGGTTCCTCGGCGATCACCGTGGTGTCGATGTTCACGACCCTGTACCCGGCCGCGCGCATCGCGTCGGCTGCCGTCGACAGCAGGGCAAGGCTCGACGCATCTTTGTACTTCGGGTTGTCCGACGGAAACAACTTGCCGATGTCGCCCAGGCCGGCGGCGCCGAGCAGCGCGTCGATCACCGCATGAGTGAGCACGTCGGCGTCGGAATGGCCGTCCAGCCCCGTCGGGTGGCCGATGGAAACGCCGCCGAGGATGAGGTCGCGACCCGCCCTCAAACGGTGGACGTCGTACCCGATGCCGACCTTCATCCAGCTAGTCCTCCCCCTTCCAGGGGGAGGATAGGGCGGCGGCTTCCTGCTCTTTGATCAAAGCCTCCACGACCCCGAGATCCTCGGGTGTCGTGAGCTTGATGTTGGCCGGCTCGCCTTCAACCACCGTCACCGCGTGACCGGTCGCGGCCACCAGCTGGGCGTCGTCGTCGCCGACCAGTCCGGCGTCAGCAGCCTCCCGATGCGCGCGGGCGAGCAGCTCATACGAGAAGGCCTGCGGCGTCTGCGCCAGGACGATGCGCGACCGGTCCAGGCTCTCGACCAGCCGATTGCCTTCGACTCGCTTGACAGCATCGCGCGGGGAGATCGCTGGGAACGCAGCCCCCGACTCCATCGCGGCGGCCAGCACGCGCCGTACGAGCGTAGCCGTGGCGAGCGGGCGCGCCGCATCGTGCACCAAAACGAAGTCGCACTCTCCGAGGGCGGCGAGCCCAACGCGAACCGACGCCTGTCTGCTCTCACCGCCGCCTTTCACAACCACGGGCTTTCGAGGGCGCAGCGAGAGGACCTCACGCTCTGCGTTCTCCAGCCGGCTGGGTGGTGCGACGACCACGATCCGGTCTACCTCGTCAAGCGCTAGAAAGAGCTCGAGCACCCGCGCCAGCGTGGTCCGGCCGTTGAGCTGGACCAGCGCCTTGCTGCCCTTGCCGAGCCGCGAGCCGGAGCCCGCGGCCGCCACGATCGCTCCCACGGTCACCGTCAACTGGGCTCCTCAGGCCTGGGGCGGCTGTTCGGCCGCCGCCCGTTGTTGCCGGCCGGCTCGGCGAAGATCATCCGTCCGGCGGAGGTCTGAATCACCGACGTGACGACCGCGGTGATGGTCTGGTTCAGCAGCTTGCGCCCGTTCTGAATCACGACCATGGTCCCGTCGTCAAGGCTGCCCACGCCCTGGCCGGCCTCTTTGCCCTCACGCGCCACCGTGACCACGATCTCCTCGCCTGGGATGGCCACCGGCCGCATCGCTTGCGCGAGCTCGTTGAGGTTGAGCACCGCCACACCTTCCAGGCGAGCGATGCGGTTGAGGTTGAAGTCGTTGGTCATGATCGCCCAGTCCTTGCGCTTGGCCGTGCGGACCAGGTGCGCATCGATCTCCGTGCCGGGCGCTGTTTCGTCTTCCTCCACCAGGAGGTTGATCGAAGGATCCTTCTGCATGTCGGTCAGCACGTCGAGACC
>DATNML010000098.1:0-6555 GCA_035602315.1 Candidatus Dormiibacterota bacterium | reverse complement strand
TTCGAGAGCCCCGAAGAGTTCCGGCGCCTCACCTACATCGCGGCCCTGATGCGCTGCTTTCCCGGTCGCAACCCTGCGGGCACAGGCGACCTGAAGCCGCCACCGGCAGCGGTCGCCAACTGCGCTCACTGGCTCGACGCCGAGCTACACAACCTCAAGCCCAAGGTGCTGATCCTCGTCGGGCAACTGGCGATCGCGCGCTTTCTCGGCCCGGGACGTTTGGAGGAGCGCGTAGGTAATGCATTCGGCGACCGGCCGGTGATGATTCCGCTGCCCCATCCCTCGGGTCAAAGCCGCTGGCTCAACGACCAGGCAAACCGCGAACGTCTTGCTTCCGCGCTCGCGTTGCTAGGGCAGGTGCGTTTGCGTCTTGCGCCCGCGCCCAGAAGCCGGTCAAATAGCAGCGGCGGCAATTAGCCGCACCGCGCGCAGCGGGCCACACCCAAGACGAAGAGGAGAAAGGCGTGAAGTATCTGCTGGTCTACTACGGCGGCGGAATGCCTGAAACGCCCGCGGCGCAGGCGCGGGTCCTGAAGCAGTGGGACAAGTGGTTCGCGAAGCTCGGTCCCGCCGTCGTCGACGGCGGCAATCCGTTCTCGGGTGCGGTCAACAAGGTCAAGGCGGACGGCACGGTTACGAAGGTACCCGCCGCCCAGCGCGCCAGCGGGTACAGCATCCTCGAGGCGGGCTCTCTCGACAAGGCGACGAAGATGGCCAAGGGGTGCCCCATCATCAAAAGCGGAGGCCAGATCGCCGTCTACGAAACCTTCAACGCGATGTGACCTATGTCGTTCGCCAAACCCTGGATTCCGCCTCCCCACCCGGCCGCGCCCGTCGGGCGGGGCCGACCTCCCCACATGTGGGGAGGTGACTTGCCGTGCCATCGTTCTTTGCGCGACGTGAAGGCGCCCGGGCCGTAATCGAAGGCGGCGACGCGCGCCATCTGGCGCGGTCGCTGCGGGCTCGGGTCGGGGAGGAGATCGAGGTCATCGATCCCACCGGGTTCATGCTCACCGTCCGCCTCGACGCCGTCACGCCCGACCGCGTCGAGGGAGCGGTGGTTTCCGAACGACCCCACCAGCCGGAGCCGGTGGCGAGGATCACGATCGCGATCGCCAACCTGCCGGCTCCTGCGCTCGAGCTGGTGCTGTCGCGCTGCACCGAGGCGGGCGCGTATGCCTTCTACGTCTTCCAGGCCGACCGGAGCGTGGCCCGTGGATCCAGGCCGGAGCGGTGGAAGACGATCTGCCGTGAGGCTGCGATGCTGGCGGGCCGGCTGCGGATTCCGGAAACCATCGCGCGCGCTTCGCTCCAGGACGTCCTGGCCTTGTCCGAGCATCCGGTCCTGCTCGCCCGCGGGGTCAACCAGACCCTGGCCAAGCTCAATGCCCCGCCCGATGTGACGCTGATCGTCGGGCCTGAAGGGGGCTGGACGGACCGCGAACTTGCCCTCGTCCCGCTCAAGGCGACCCTTGGGACGCGCAACCTGCGCGCCGACACCGCCGCGCTGGTCGGACTTTCCATCGCGCTCGCCGCCCGCGAATAAATCGCTTCCACTGTCGCTTCGGATTGAGATAAGATGAAGCATGAGATGGCGGAGCGTCTCGTGGAGCGCAGTTTCGCCGGCGACCCGTTGGCTCAGTCCAGCGGGCCCATCTCGGTCGACCTGGCCGTCTTTACGCTCGCCGGCCGGGAGCTCAGCGTGCTGCTGACCGAGCGAACCGAACCTCCATATCCAGGCTTCTGGTCCCTACCGGGCAGCCTGCGCCAGCCCGCCGTCTCGCTCGACACCCAGGCCCGCGCGCTGCAGACCATCGTGACCGGGATCGAGGGCGGCTGGATCGAGCAGCTGAAGACATTTGACCGTCCGCAGCAGGTCGACGCCAGGGGCCAGGTAGTGGTCCCCGGCCGCGACCCGCGTGGCGATGTCCTGTCCGTCGCGTACATCGCCATCGTCCCGACCGCCCTGGCCGAATCGTGCGCGGCGCGGGCCGGACAAGGCCAGCAGCAGTGGCACCCGGTGCGCCGGCTGCCGGTCGAGATGGCGTTCGACCATCGCGAGATCGTCGACTACGCCGTGCGCCGCTTGCGCAGCAAGGTCGGGTACTCGTCGATCGGCTTCCAGCTGCTGCCCTCGGAGTTCACCATCACCGAGCTGCAGCATGTCTACGAGGCGGTCCTCGGGCTGTCCATCAACCGCGGCAACTTCTGGCGCAGGGTGGTCGACCGCGGCGTGATCGAGCCGACCGGCAAGGAACGCAACGTGCGCGGCAAGCGCGCCTATCTCTTCCGCTTCACCCAGCAGGCATTCGGCCTGCGCGAGGAGCCCGATGGTTTCATCGAAGCCTGACCGCACCGCGCAGCGGACTACTGATCTAGACGATCTGGTGAGCAATGCCCTCGAGGAAGACCTCGGAGTTGATGGCGTCGACATCACCACCGACGCGGTAGTCGACCCGAAGCTGTTGGGCGAAGCGGTCATCGTCGCTCGCCGGCCCGGCGTACTCGCGGGCGCGAATGCGGCGGCCAGGGTTTTCGAGCTGGTCAGCCCGCCATGCGACTACCAGGAGCTCCTCGAGGATGGCGTCCGCGTCGAGCCGGGCGACCAGGTCGCGCGAGTCACCGGTCCACTCGCCTCGATCCTGACCGCCGAGCGAACGGCCCTCAACTTCCTGCAGCAGCTCTCAGGCATCGCGACGGTGACGCGACGGTACGCGGACGCGCTCGCCGCCTATCCGAAGGTCACGCTGCTCGACACGCGCAAGACCACTCCCGGTTTACGTTTTCTCGAGCGCGCCGCCGTCCGAGCCGGTGGGGGAAACAACCACCGCGACGGCCTGTGGGACGCAATCCTGATCAAAGACAACCACGTCGCCGCCGCGGGAGGGGTGACCGCGGCGATCGAGCGAGCTCGGCGCGCCCGGATGCCGATCGAGGTCGAGGTCGAGACGCTCGAGCAGCTGGGCGAGGCGCTCGATGCCGGGGCCGAAACCATCCTCCTCGACAACATGTCACCCGAGCAGATGCGTCGCAGCGTGGAAATCACGGCCGGTCGAGCGAGGTTGGAAGCGTCTGGCGGGATGACGCTCGAGGGTGCGGTGGCGGCGGCGCAAGCGGGCGTGGACCGCATCTCCGTAGGTGCGCTGACGCATTCCGCGCCGGCGCTCGACCTGAGCCTGGAGGTCACTAAGACATGGCGGTAGAGCAGATCGACCTCGCATCCGATGCAGCCGAGTACTCGCGTCGGACCTTGCCGCGTGACATCGCAAGCATGAGCGCGGAGATCCGCGAGCTCGCGCGCCAGCGCAACGCGGTCATCCTCGCGCACAACTACCAGGTGCCTGAGGTCCAGGACGTCGCGGACTACGTCGGCGACTCGCTCGGACTCTCCCGCCAGGCGGCCGCGACGGACGCCGACGTGATCGTCTTCTGCGGTGTGCACTTCATGGCCGAGACGGCGGCGATCCTGAGCCCGAGCAAGCGAGTGCTCATTCCGGACCTGGCGGCGGGCTGCTCGCTGGCCGACACGATCAACGCCACTCAGCTCGCCGCGTGGAAGGCTGAGCACCCCGGCGCGATCGTCGTCTCCTACGTCAACACGACCGCCGAGGTCAAAGCGCTGAGCGACTACTGCTGCACGTCCGGCAACGCCGAGCGCGTGATCCGGGCGATCCCCGAGGACAAAGAGATCCTGTTTCTGCCAGACATGTTCCTTGGCACGTACCTGGAAAAGGTGACCGGCCGCACCATGCACGTCTGGCAGGGCGAGTGTCACGTGCACGCCGGGATCCGGCCCGCTGACATCGATCGCGCTCGCCGCGAGCACGGCGATGCGGACCTGCTGGTCCATCCGGAATGTGGCTGCGCCAGCCAGTGCATGTACTTCAAGGCCAACGGCGACATCGACGCCGACCGGACGCACATCCTGAGCACCGAGGGCATGGTCCGCCATGCCCAGCAGCACCCGAACCGCAGCTTCGTCGTCGCCACCGAGCTCGGCATCATGCACCGGCTGTCCAAGGAGGCGCCTCAGGGCCGCTTCTACGCCGCCAGCGAGCGCGCGATCTGCCGCTACATGAAGAAGATCACGCTCGAAAAGCTGCTGACCTCGCTCCGCGAGGACGTGTTCGAGGTCGCCGTCCCGAAGGACGTGGCCGATAGGGCACGCGGCGCCATTCAAAGAATGGTCGAACTGTGACCGCGGCCCCCCACCCTAACCCTCCCCCTGGCGGGGGAAGGAAAATCAGAACCGACCTCCTGGTGGTCGGCGACGGGCTCGCCGGCTCGGCCGCGGCGCTCGAGGCGGCGCGCCTCGGCGCATCAGTGGCCCTGGTTTCGGCGGCCCACGGCTCGTCCGACCGCGCGCAGGGCGGGATCGCGGCCGCCACGCTGCCCGAGGACTCGCCTCGACTTCACGCCCTCGACACGCTCGCCGCGGGCGGAGACCTCTGTGACCCAAGCGCGGTGGCAATGCTCACTTCCGCGGGTCCGGGGACCGTGCGCTGGCTCGAGTCGCTTGGCGTCCGGTTCGACGGGGGCAGCGCACGCGAGGCCGCGCATTCTCTGCCACGCGTCCTTCATCTGGGTGGTGACCAGAGCGGCAGCACGCTGATGGGCTTCATGCGGACGGCGATCGAGCTCGAGCCGCGGATCACGCGATCTCGCGCACGGCTGGACTCGCTGATCGGTGACGACTCATGTTCAGGCGCTGCGTTCTCCGGCGGCCTCATAGTCGTCGCAGGCGCCACCGTGCTCGCGACCGGTGGTTACGCCGGCCTCTATGGACGCACGACCAACAGCCGCATCAGCAACGGCAAGGGGATCCTCGAGGCCGCCCGTGCCGGCGCGCGCGTCGCCGACCTCGAGTTCGTCCAGTTCCACCCGACGGTGTTCGACGGTCCCGAATCTTTCTTGATCACCGAAGCCCTTCGCGGCGCCGGGGCGGTGCTCGTCGACGATGCAGGCGCGAGATTCGTCGACGAACTGCTGCCGCGCGACCAGGTCGCGCGAGCGGTAGCGGCTCATCACGGTCGGGCCTTCCTCTCAGCCGTCCACCTCGACCCGGACGTCCTGCGTCACAGCTTTCCCAACTTCATCCGCAACTGCCGCCGCGTCGGTATCGACCCGCTCATCCAGCCCGTGCCGGTCGCGCCCGCGGCTCACTACACCATGGGCGGCATCGTGACCGACCTCGACGGCCGATCATCGCTGGCCGGACTCTATGCGGCGGGGGAGTGTGCCCGCACCGGCGTGCACGGCGCCAACCGGCTCGCAAGCAACTCGCTGCTGGAGGCAGCAGCTTTCGGCCGCCGGGCGGCCGCCGCGGCGGTCGAGACGTCGGCCTCTCAGACCGCCAGCCCGCGCCGATCCAGGCCCTGGCGGCGCGGCGAGCTCACGGTCGCGGAGATCAGTTCCGTGCTCGACTCGGCCGCCGGGGTGCTCAGGACTGGCGCGGCGCTGAAGGATGCGCTGGCCACGCTGCGCTCAGGGGGCGTGTCTTCGGTCGCCGCCGACGCAGCCGAGATGGCGTCGATGATCTGCGCCGCGGCGCTGGCACGACCCGCCAGCGTCGGCGCCCACCAGCGCCGGGACGAAGCGCACGGCATCGCCGTCTAGCTGATTCGCAAACGCTCGACTAGCGATGGACGACCCAATACGCAACCCACGGCATTACTGTGCCCGTGAGGTCGAGCAGGCTGTGCAAGATCGCGGCGCCGATCAGGTTGCGCGTGCGGTCGTAAACGACGCCGATCACCAATCCGATTAGCGTCGCGACCAACACCTGTTCGAGCGTCGGGCCCAAACCTTGATAGGTGAGGTTCACCAGGTGCCACAGGCCGAAACCGACCGCCGCCAGCAGGGTTCCCAGCCGCAGTGGCCAACCCAGCACGCGCACCTGGCTGTGCAATGAGCCATTGATGCCGGTTTGAATCAGGCCTCGGAAAATGAGCTCCTCACTTGGCCCCACGACGAGGGCGAGGAGTAAAAGCTCGGCGGCCAGCATCGCCGGCGCCGGCAGGCGGACCACATTGGGTGGTGAGCTGAACGCCTGCAGCAAATTCCCGACAACAGCGAGCAGCCAGAGCACAGACCAGGGCAGGAGCTCACGGCGGGCCAGCGAGCCAACAGGGAATCTCCTGCCCAGCCAGAGGTACCAGGCCAGCGCGACAATGGCCAGCCATACATGGGCGGCGAATGCCGCGACAATCCCCGGCAGCCAGCGCATCCCGGGCGCAGCCCCAGCGGCAAGTGTGCCCACCGTAGCGAGAGCCAGACCCGCCGCGGCGTCCGGCCAGCGAAGCGGCTTGCCCATCTAGGGGCCTAGCGCTTCAGCGCTCGGTAGGTCTCAATCTCGCCGGCGATTGCGATCACCGATCCGATACCGAACAGCAGCGCTCCCACCCCCAGAAGCGCTGCGCCGAGTGGAACGAACTGAGCCGTCATCGCCAGGCCCACGCACAGCACACCCACCGCGATCACGAGAGCCGCATAGGTCCTGAATCCTCGGCGGCTCGCGGCGAAACCGGGAGCCAGCTCGCCCAACGCTCGAGAGGT
>DATNML010000097.1:0-15845 GCA_035602315.1 Candidatus Dormiibacterota bacterium | reverse complement strand
ACTCGCGTGAAGGTTTCGAGGTGCGCGCCGCCCTGCACGCCGGCGCCGAGGATCGCCAGCACTGACGCATCCTCGCGGGCGAGCAGCCGTGCCGCCACTGCGGCCGTGCCCCCGGTCCTGATCGCGGTGATGTAAGTGCCGTCCATCACCGCCAGCGGGGTTCCCGTGTCCTCGTCGAAGATGGTGATCAAGCCCTGGTGCGAGGGCACTCCGCGGTGGTGGTTGGCGGGGAAGACCGAGACGAGCTTCACCTCGAGCGCGATGCCGGGCACATAGCCCGCCATCACCCCGACGAGGCCGCGGTCACCAACGCGTGCCGCCGAACGCGGCGGGACGGACGTGATCCCGGAGGAAAAGACGACAAGGGCCTCGCCCAACGCGTCGAGCATCGAGTCGACGTCGAGCAGCCGCTCGACATCCGCGCGGCTCAAGTAGAGAAGCTCGCCCACCGCGGGAGTATGAGGGAAAACCCGAATGAGATATGAGGAAAAACCCGGATGGTTTTCCCTGCGCGCAAAGCGGCGACGCGGATGGGACTTACTGATTGCATCGCCAGGCGCTTCGCGCGTGGCTGCTCCCATTCCGGTATATCGATGGGCTGTTTGAGAGTCTGAAGCCTGGCAACGCGAGGAGGGTTACAGACAAAGTTGCGGCTGGGTTGAACCCAGCCGCCAACGCCGCGCTAGTCCACTCAACCTTAGGGGCGCTGGGTTTCCATGGCGCTGCTCATCAATTTTCACGATGGCGTGCGAAGGCGCCCGCGATTAGCCTCCGACCCAATGACCGTCTATGACGGGGCCGTAAGAATCCAGGGCAAGGATGGCCGCCAGTTGCACCCCTGGCGCGTTGTCTACCACCGCCCCGGCGTCGGGCTCAGTTGGACGACGGTCACCGCCGCGGATGGAGCTGGTGCCGCTGACCGGGCGCTGGCTCTGTCCGACCGGCGCCGACCCGGCCGCCCCCTCCCCTAGACGTAGTGTCCAGGCCGGATTTACTCCGGCCGTCCCCCAATCGGGCTTGAAAGCCACCATGTGTCGCGGGGAGTAACTACTTAGTCAAGTCCCATCCGTATACCGGAATGGGAGCAGGGACTGCGGCGTAGCCGCACTCGCGATGAGGGAAAACCATTCGGGTTTTCCCTCATATTTCAGTAGTGAGGGACTTTCTCCGCAACGGCAAGCTGCTCACGCTCATGCTCGGCCACCTCACGGTCGACAGCTACGTCGGTGTCATCCCAATCCTCTTTCCGCTCCTGATCGGACGGTTCAAGCTCAGCCTGGCGACGGTCGGGTTGGTCAGCCTCGCGTACAGCGGCATGGCTGCCGTGTCCCAGCCGCTGTTCGGCGTCCTCGCCGATCGATTCGGCACGCGGTTCACCGGCCTTGCGCTTGCCTGGACCGCCCTCACCTTCTCGCTCGTCGGTTTTGTGACGAGCTTTCCCCTTCTCGTCCTGCTGGCCTTTGCGTCCGGGCTCGGCTCTGGCGCGTTTCATCCAATGGCCGCACTCGACGTGCGTGCCCTGCTGCCCGCTTGGCGTCGGAGTTTCGGCATGTCCATCTACGTGACGGCCGGGACTGTCGGCGTAGCGGTGGGTCCGCTGATCGGCATCTTGCTGTTCCACGCCTTCGGCATCCAGGGCACCGGGCTGCTCGTCATCCCCGGCCTCGTCACCGGCGGCTACCTGCTGTGGCGCATGCGCGGCACGGCGCAGGGCGGCGCCGGACCTTCGCGTGCGGTGGTAGCGGCCGCAGGAAGGGTGCCGGTTGCGGCTCTGGCCGTCGTAATCGGGGTAATGATGTCTCGCAGCTGGACGGTCAACGTGTTCCAGGCCTTCACGCCGACCTGGTACAAGCAGCTCGGGTACGGCCCAGAGTTCTACGGGCCTCTGGCCGCCACCCTGGTGCTGGCGAGCGCCGCCGGCACGGTGGGGTGCGGCACCCTCGCTGACCGCTATGGACGGCGCACCGTGATCGTTGCGACGCTGGTTTTGAGCACGCCGGCGATCCTGCTTTACACGCTCTTCCCCGGACCGTGGGCATTCGCAACCGGCATCCTCATCGGCTTTCTCGCGGCCTCGACTGCGCCGCTCATGCTGCTGATGGCGCAGCAGCTGATGGCCTCGCGGGCCGGTCTGGCCTCGGGCCTAGTCATGGGACTCGGTTTCGTCACCGGAGCCATCGGCATTCCGATCAACGGCGCGATTGCCGACTCCATCGGGCTGCAGCGATCTCTCATGACTCACGTCATCCTCGTAGTGATCACGATCGGGCTGGCATGGTTTCTTCCGAGTGAAGTTGCGATGGAGCGCTACTCGGAACTAGAGGAGGTTCAGCGAGCGCGACCGGCGCCCGGCGTGCCGTGACCACCCTGACGATGGCGACCGCCATCGCTGCGTAGCCGATGCCACCGACGACGTCCGACACGTAGTGCTCTCCGAGGTAGACGACCGCGATCCACACCAGAGCTGCCCATACCCAGAGGAGCGCGCCGAGCGCTTTGCTTCGCTGCCAGGCCGCGACGGCGGCGACGACCGGGAACCCGGCGTGAAGCGAGGGGAAGGCCGCATACAGGTTGTAGTCGTGGTGGGAGTACAGCCAGACCGCGCCCTGGGGTAGGCCGCTTCGCTGGATCGCGTCATCGATCACGTGGCGAACCGACGAGGGCTGTGCTAGCCAAGGTGGACTTGTCGGGGCGACAACATAGGTGGCAAAGGCCATCGCGCACAGGATCACGAGCGTGAAGCCAAAACGCTCGAAGCCGACGCGATCTCTGGTCCACAGCCATGCCCCGACCGCGATGGGCAGCAGGAAATGCGCCCCGTAGATCAGCGTGCCGGCGTCTTCAAGAAGGTCGGAATCGGCGAGCTGTGCTGCCGCCGCCTGCAGGATCAGTGTGGGTTCGTATCCATCGAAGAGGTGGCGATCGAGCGCGGCAAGATTATGTGGCGGCACCCCAAGCGCTGATGATGCGTCGCGCATCAGCTCGTACGCCACGAGCAGTCCAACGAACGGCGCCCACCCGCGCAGCAAGCCGAGAATTCCTCGCCGCGCGTTGGTCATGCCCACAATTGCCATGGGAGAGTAAGGCAGCGGCGATGATGACCACCGACGACCAGATCGAGATCAACGTCCGAGACGACGCGGCTGCGATGACGCATCTGCTCACGCTGCCCGCCCCCGCCCGCCTCGACGCGCTCGCCACGATGCGCGGGATCTCGGCGTTTGACGAGCAGCCTTTCACTCAGCTCAAGCAGATCCATGAACACGGCGACGGGTTCCGCGTCAGCGTCGACGACCCTCGCTACCCGGTGGCCTGGAAGCGGCTCGTGGCCGCCGATGCGTGGGGGCAGCTCCGCCGAGAGCTGGGCCGGGCCTGGGAGTACCAGCGCTCCGTCCTGCCCGGCCTCAGGCACCCGGAGACGATTGAAGTGGTGCTGACTCTCGGCAACCCCGACGACCCGGTGTTCATGGAGCGCACCCTCGGCTATTACGGCATTGGAGCGGTGCCAGGAAGCATCTGGATGGTCGCGTGGCCCACCGACTACAACGTCACGCGAATCGGCGCGTGCGGCGTCCACGAGCTGGTGCACAACTTGCGCACCCCCAACGTCGAGACTCGGTTCAACCTCGCGGAATGGGTGATCCAGGAAGGCCTGGCCGAGGTTTTCACCGTCGAGGTGTGTGGTGCTGACTCGACGGGAGCGTGGTACGCGGGAGTCACCGGTCCCGTCCTCGACGACGCGTTGGACAAGGTCACAGGAGCCTTCGGTACCGGGATTTCATTTCCTGACTGGACGCCCTATGTCTTTGGCGACATAGTGGCTGAGCGCATGGGCCTGCGCACCGCCGGAGTTCCACACATGGGCGGATATGCCGTCGGACGGCTGATCGTCGAGCGTTACCTGGCGAAGACCGGGCTCAAGGCCGCCCAGGCGATCGTGCGTCCGACGGCCGAGATCCTCGCCGGCGCTGGCGTCAAGACGCAGGGTTGAAGCGAATGTTGAATCGGAGCGTCTATGAGCTGGCCGGTGGAGAAGAGACCTTCAGGCTTCTCGTCGAACGCTTTTACTCTTCAGTGGCGACGGACGAGGTCCTGCGCGCCGTCTACCCGGAGGACGACCTCGCGGGCGCCCGGGAGCGGCTGACACTGTTCCTCATCCAGTACTGGGGTGGGCCGACCACGTACAGCGAGAGCCGCGGCCATCCACGCCTGCGTCTTCGGCACCAGCCGTTCAACATCGGCCAGGCCGAACGCGACGCCTGGCTGGCTCATATGACTGCCGCTGTCGAATCGCTGAACCTAGCGCCTGCGGTCCGCAAGGCGCTCCTCGACTATTTCGACACGGCCTCCACCGCGATGATCAACCAGCCGGCTCCGCTTTAGCTGCCGCTGCGCTGGGTGCAGGTCTCACGGCTGGACCTGGCTCGGGCGGAACGAGGTCAGAAACGAAAGGAGCTTTCTCGAGCTCGGCGGCCAGCTCTTTGCCCGAAACCTTGGCTCGGCGCAGCGCTGCGCGCAGGCGGGGGATCTCGTCGCGAAGGGGCTTTTCGACCCAGTCGAATGCGATCACGCGCTCGTTGACCTCCCAGAACAGGCCGTTCTCCATCGACTCCATGCGGTCGAGTGCCGCATCCACGAAGTCGGGGGGCGCTGCCGCCATGCCCTCCACCAACAATCGAGCAACGTCCCTTTGATCGGCTGCCATCGCCCAGAAGGTCAGCTTGGCGACACCCTTGAACATTCCGTTGAGCCCGATCGGTCGCGCGCTCGGTGTCAGGTCGAGCAGGTTGCGCACGAGCAGGCGCGCGAGCTTGAGCGAGACCTGTGGGTCGCGGGCGCGGGCTTCGATCGCCAGGTCGGCGACGTCCTCGGCGGCCGCTCCAAGCGTCGCCGGCATGCCTGCCTCCTCGAAGTGGCGTCCGTAGCGAAGGATATGGGCGGCTGCCTCGACCGAGAGGTCCGGGCGCCACTCCAGCGCGCCGATCGCGAACCGACGGTACTCGTTCATGATCCCGGAGGCGAACGTCGGCGCAGACCGGTTGATGGCGGCCCGCAGGTAGGTGTTGAAGAATCGCATGCACAGCTCGGCGACCTCAGGGTCACCGACCTGGATGGCGGCGATGCCGGCGTCGCGCGTGGCGACGGCGATGGCATGCACGGCCTCCTTGCGATGAACCGGCGTGAGGCCCACCATGTCGACAAAGCTCGACATGATCGTGTACGCGAACCACGTCTGCGCGCGGTTCACCTCGGCGACGATCTGGTCAGAAGCGCCGGGCATGTCGGCATGGCCGACCTGGAACCATTCCGAGGGGAAGCCCTTTTTGATGGCCAGGTAGTCGTCAGCCAGGAAGCGACCCAGAACATCGATGCTGAGGACGCACACCGGCATGTCGCCGAGCTGGATCGAGCCGAATGCGATGTCCGTAACCTGTGCGATCGACGTCATCAGGGCATCCCGGCGATGGTGGGCATGGCGGGTGTTGGTCGCGGCACGCAGCTCTCGTTTGGCCCGCCGCATGATGCTTTCAACCAAGGTCTCCGCCCGCATCACCTCGAAGATGTAGCTGACGTAGGGCAGGAGGATGGCGAAGTTGATGAGCGCAAGCACCACGGCTATGCCGACGCTCCACATCGGAACGGCCGAGGTGTTCTTGACCTCGCCGCGAACGAGGAACGTATAGAGGATCGAGGCCAGGGCCAGGCTCAGGACCAGCGCATTGAGCGGATTGCGCGTGAAGATCCCGATGATGCGGGGCGAGTAGCGCGATGAGGTCGTCTGGATGCCGAACACAACGGCGACGATGACGATGCTCAGGGTCACGCCCTCGGCGCCCCCGACCAGGCCCAGCACGGCGCCCGCTGCGACCGGGTCGGGCGTGAAGAAGTCTTTGATCGAGTGGTAGTGAATGGCGTCGAGCACGCCGAAGAGGACGAACATCATGACCGCGACCGAAACCAGCGCCAGGCCTGGCAGAGCAGCTCCGACCCAGCTCCGTGCTGTGCCGCGATCAGCCTGCCGGGCGGCCGATTTGCGCAATTCTTCAGGCATATCGGTCACTCGAGAACACGGCAGGGCCGATCCTAAGCAATTGGCACATGGATAGGTAGATTTGACAGCTTGATTCGCGCGGTCGTGTTTGATTTCGACGGGCTCATCCTCGATACCGAGGAGCCGGTCTACCGGTCCTGGGTCGAGGTGTACGAAGCGCATGGCGAGGAGCTGCCGTTCGAGCGATGGGTCGAGATCGTCGGTTCGACCACCATCGGCTTCCACCCGCAGCACCACCTCGAGGAGCGCCTCGGACGTGCCCTGCCGAAGGAGGTCCTCGAGCGCCGGATCAGCCGGAGGACGGAGCTCGTTCTGGCCAAACAGCTGCTCCCAGGCGTCGTCCAGCGCATCGACGAGGCGAAGGCTCTCGGGTTGAAGCTCGGCGTAGCGTCGAGCTCCACCGCGGATTGGGTCAGGGGCCATCTCGCCCGACTTGGAATCCTCGAGAGGTTCGACTGCGTGAGCTGCCGGGACGACGTCGCCAACGTCAAGCCCGCCCCCGATCTTTACGTCGCGGTGCTGGCCTGCCTTGGGGTGCCGCCCTGGGAGGCGGTCGCCATCGAGGACTCGCCGCACGGGGTGACGGCGGCCAAGCGAGCGGGTATGTGGTGCGTCGCGATCCCCAACTCGATCACGGCGAGTCTTGACCTGAGTCACGCCGACTTGCTCCGGGGCTCGTTGGGCGACGTGACGCTGCCCGACCTCTTGAGAAAGCTGGCGGGGGCTGATAGGGAGCCGTGACCCACTAACCTATCTCCGTGCGAATTGGAGTCCTCACCGGCGGCGGTGACGCGCCGGGCTTGAACGCGGCGATCAGGGCGGTGGCCCGGCGTGCATTCCAGCTGGGCCACAGGGTCAGCGGTGTGCAGAACGGCTGGGCGGGCTGCCTCGAAGAGGGTTTGATCGACGAGCTGACACCGGCGAGCGTACGCGGCATCCTCCCCATGGGTGGAACCATCCTGGGCACGTCGCGCACCAATCCGCTGAAGGAGAAGGACGGCATCGCACGGGTCGTCCGCGCGCTTGGACACAACGGAATCGACGCCCTCGTTGCGATCGGTGGCGACGACACCCTGAGCGTCGCGGCAGCGCTGCACGAAGCCGGCTTTCCGACCGTTGGCGTGCCCAAGACGATCGACAACGACCTCGCGGTGACTGAGTTCTGCATCGGCTTCGATACCGCCGTGGGAGTCGTCACCGAGGCGCTGGACCGGCTGCACACCACCGCCTCCGCTCACCATCGCGTGATGGTGGTCGAGGTCATGGGTCGCGATGCCGGATGGGTGGCGCTGATGGGGGGAGTTGCGGGCGGCGCCGACCTGATCCTGATCCCCGAGTTTGAGGTCAGCCTCAAGGACGTCGTCGCCCACATGTACCGCCGGCGCGGCGAAGGCAAGCTCTTCAGCATCATCGTCGTGGCGGAGGGCGCGAAGATCCCGGAGCTGGAGATAGAGAGTGGCGGGCAGGCCGAGAAGGATGCCTTCGGCCACGTGCGGCTCGCCAAGCGGGGAATTGGCGACCTGATGGCGGCCAACGTCGAGCGCGAAACCGGGTTTGAGACTCGCGTGACCGTGCTCGGGCATCTGCAGCGGGGAGGCACGCCCTCGCCGACCGATCGGATCTGGGCGACGAGGCTGGGCGTCGAGGCGGTCCAGCTGATCGTCGCCGGAAAGAGCGGTGTGATTCCGATCCGGCGCAACGGCGATGTCGAGGTGGTCCCGCTCGCGGACGTGGTCAGAGAAACCCGACGAGTGCCCAAGGAGCTGTACGACCTGAGCCGGGTCTTCGAGTAACCAGCGAGTGCCCGCCCGCAAGAAGAAGATGCTCGAGCTTGCGGGAACAGGAGATGACGGATCCACGGGCCTGCTCGGCGGCGGCCGCGCCTCCAAGGATGAGCCGCGAATCGAGGCTTACGGAACCATCGACGAAGCTTCGAGCGCCATCGGGCTGGCCAAATCGCTGAGTCCACATCCCCGAGTCCGCGCGATCTGTGAAGAGCTCCAACGCGGCCTTTACTCGCTCGGAGCTGAGGTCGCCACCAACCCTGCCTCCGGGACTTCCTTCGCCAAGGCCGGCGAAGAGGGTGTCCAGCGCCTGGACGCGCTGATCGCCGAGCTCGAGGGGTCGGTCACCATGCCGGACGGTTTCGTCCTGCCTGGAGCCACCCCGGCATCGGGGGCGCTTGACCTTGCCCGCGCCATCGCGCGCCGCGCGGAACGCCGGTGCGTGTCACTCGAGCGAGCCGGTGGCCTCGAGAACCAGCACGTGCGTAGATGGCTGAACCGGCTGAGCCTGCTGCTGTTCGTGCTGGGCCGCTACGAGGAGGCCCTGGCGGGCCGTACCGCGGCGCCCGCGAAGTCCACGCCGCCGCATTAGGCCTAAGCTTGGGATTCAGTCAAGTGGCATACGTGGCTGTTGTGGGCGCGGTCGTGCTGGTGTTGTATATCGCCCTGTCCTATCAGGTGTATCGGCGCGCGTTCGTGCCCGACCCGCCTAGCGGCCTCGACGATTTCACCTTCACACCGTTCGAGTTCCAGGCCGATTCCGAAGAGGTCGAGCTGGTCACAGCTGATGGCGTGAACTTCGGTGCGTGGCACTTTCGACAACCTGGGTCGCCGCAGACGATCATCGTCTCGGGCGGTCACAAGGGCCAGCGCCAGAATTCGCTCGGCATCTCGGCCGCGCTGTGGCGCAAAGGATTCAACGTGATCCTCTATTCGTACCGCGGCATGCCTGGCAGCGACCGCGCGCCGATCACGTTCGGCATCAAGGAGGTGCTGGAGCTCCAGGCGGTGATCGCCTTCGCTCGGAAGCGAATCCCGAACGCGAGGATCGGGCTGCTCGGTTACTCGATGGGCGCGGTCGTCTCGCTGCTTGGCGCTGCCGGCGAGCCGGGCGTCCAGGCGCTGGTGCTCGACAGCCCGTTCAGCGACCTGCGCACGTTGTTGATCGGAAACGTCCGCAGCGCGTCGAAGCTGCCGGGCTCACCCTTCGTGTGGCTGGCGGGCGTCATGTTGTGGATGCGTACGCGCCATCGGATCTCGGAATGCAGCCCACGCGACGTGCTGAGCTCGCTCGAGCCGCGGCCGCTTTTCTTCATTCATGGCGGTTCCGACGACATCACCCCTGTGAATCACAGCCGCCGGCTCTACGACGCGTATCGAGGGCCGCGCGAGATCTGGATCGTGCAAGGCGCTCCACACACGGGCGCGTACTTCGCCGACCGCCCGCTGTACGTGGAGCGGGTGGCGGGCTTCTTTGCACGGCATCTCGGCCTCGACGTGAGCGGTCACCTGCGCCTGGTGGAGGAAGAAGAGGTTTCCTAGCTAGCTGCAACAAATCGCGGGCCGGGCGACAGGAATAGGTGAGACATGCAGCAGGTGGCAGAGGTCAAGCCTTCGGCGAGCAGCGCGATCAGCGAGCGGACTTTCGCCGATCTGTTGACTCCCCTGATCGAACCGGGTTTCCGACTTGCCCTCGCAATGCTCCACGACGCTCAGGCGGCAGAATGACCTCAGAACAAATCAACCGATGACCTTCGTGGGCAACTACGCCACTGGATCGGTGGTCGGCAGCGACACAGTCGATGGCCGATCGGCCCAACAGCACCCGTCCAGCACTATCTCCGTGAGCCACCCGCCGTCCAAGCCAACGGCCGCCCACAAACTCGAGGGCAGTTCGGACTGTGTCGGTTTTCAGCTCGACGGACCCGGTTTCACCGAGATCTGGGTGGTTTATGTACTGCTCAGCGCGTGATCGGTGAGGGTGCTGGACAGCAGGATGCCGTTTGCCCAGTAGGTCCCGGTCGCTCCGGCGGGCAGGAGGTCGTACGTCCGGTAGCCCGAATAGGGAACCTGCTCCCAGCGAGTGATCCTGGAGCCGTCGAGCGCGTCGCCGGCGGCGAGCGAGCCGAGCTGGCGTCGATCCGCGGTGCGGTGGCCCGGCGACGCGAGCAGCTCCCGCCCGTCGGACAGCACGAGGTGGACCATGACGTGGCCGGCGGGCACCTCCGTGCTGCCCACCTCGAGGACCGGAGCTGCGACCCTGGCGCCGGCGGCGCTCGAAGTCCAGACCACCATGCCCGGCTTGATGTCCGTGACGCGCACATCGCCCTCCGGAGTTGAGATGAGAGTTGCGGCCGCGAGGCAGATTGGGCAGTTCGGGGCGCCAGTCGGCGTGCGAGAGCTCACAGTGACCACTCCGTCCACGCGGACAGTCCCGGTCACCAAGAGGTACGAGGCGGTGCCGCTTTTCGACAGCACTCGATACGAGAACGAGTAGCTGCTGCCGGCCTGAGTCAGAGTCACCGCGCCGAGAAGCTTCCAGGCACGGTAGAGCACCAGCTTCTGGTCATCGGTGAGCTCGCCTGAGGGAAGGTGCTCGTGCGCGACGATGGTCGAGAAGAGCTCGGCGTCGGCGCGGATCTGCGGGTACTGGGCGATGGCGCTGGCCTGCTCGCCGCCGGGGCGAGCGAGGGGATAGAAATCGCGATCGCAATAGACCGGCGGGCCAATGGCGTCCATCACAGCGAACTTGAGGTGGTTGACGCTCAACGGCGTCCCGACCGGCGCTGGCGTCGCTGCGGCCGAGCCGCACGCTGCCAAGGCGAGCGCCGCGAGTCCAGACACCCAGAGCTTCATCACTACTTACATGACGCTGTGAGTTTGACGTGAGTAACGAAGTGCGGAACCAAAGGTACCTTCCGAGCGTATTGAACTGCGATGGGACCTGCCCGTGACGAACCTATAATCGCGGCTGTGGGGGCGGCTGAAGTAGTCACAAGCGTTGCCGGCGCCGTGATGTCCAATGTCGGCCGCGCGATCGTCAACAAGGAAGACGAGGTCCGGCTCTGCTTGGTGACCCTCCTCTGCGAGGGCCATCTGCTCATCGAGGACGTGCCTGGCGTCGGCAAGACGATGCTCGCCAAAGCCCTCGCCCGGTCGTTCGACTGCACGTTCCGGCGCATCCAGTTCACGCCCGACCTGCTGCCGTCCGATGTGACCGGCGTGCGGGCCTTCAACCAGAAGCTCGACGACTTCGAGTTCCGGCCTGGGCCGGTCTTTGCCCAGGTCCTGCTCGCCGACGAGATCAACCGCGCGAGCCCGAAGACCCAGGCTGCGTTGCTTGAGGCGATGGAGGAGCGCCAGGTCACGATTGACGGCGACACGCATCCGCTGCCCAAGCCCTTCATGGTCATGGCGACCCAGAACCCGGTCGAATACTCCGGCACCTTCCCGCTCCCAGAGGCGCAGCTCGACAGGTTCCTCATGAAGGTGAGGCTGGGATATCTGTCCGAGAAGGAGGAGGCCAACCTGCTCAACCAGCACAAGGTCGAGTCACCGATGATCGAGCTCCAGCCGGTCGTCTCGCCCAACGAGCTGAAGGCCGCCCAGTCCGCCGTGCGCGAGGTGTTCGTCAAGCCTGAGCTTCGCGAGTACATCGCTCGGCTCGTCGGCCGCACGCGGGGCAACCCGGAAGTTGCGCTGGGCGCCAGCACGCGGGGAACTCTCAACCTCTTTCACGCAAGCCAGGCGCTGGCCGCCATCCTGGGACGCAGCTACGTGCTGCCGGACGACATCAAGGCGCTCGCCGAACCGGTGCTCGCGCATCGCATCATCCTGAGGCCGAATGCCGAGATGCAGGGCCAGAGCGCCGGCAAGCTGGTCGCCGGGCTGTTGGAGCGCGAGCACGTTCCCCAGATGGCATACGACGGGTAACACCCGCATCTAGGCTGGGGACATGAGCAAGGTCGCCCTCGCCGCTTCCATCGGCCTGCTGCTCTTCTTCACGTACCTCACCGGGTACAAGGTCGCTTACACGTTTGCGTACGCCCTGTGCCTCCTCTTCGCGATCGCATGGGCATGGCCGCGAAGCGCCATCCGTGGGATCAACTTCACGCGAAAGCTCGACCCGGGCACGCCAACTGTCGGCGAGTCGTACGAGGAAACGATCGAGGTGCGCCGCCGCGGCTGGGTGCCCGCGCCCTGGGTCGAGGTCCGCGACCTCAGCCAGATCCCGGACTACCAGCCGGGCCGAGTGATCTCGGTCGGCAGCGACGTCGTGCGGTGGAAGGCGCGTGGCGTGTACCGACGCCGCGGTTGGATGGCGTTTGGGCCCGCTTCGCTCCGCGTCCGAGAGCCGTTTGGGCTGTTCGATCAAGAGATCAAGCTCGCGCAGCGCACGTCGGTGCTCGTCTATCCGAGAGTCAGGCCAATCCCTGACCTGCTCACGCCGAGCGCGCAGCAGGCGGGCAACTCACCGACCTTTGGCCAGTGGGCCGACTATCCGCCAGAGACCGGCGGCGTCCGCGACTACACCACCGGCGACAGCTTCGGTCGAATCCACTGGCCGCTTTCGACAAAACACGGCCGGCTCATGTCCAAGACGTTCGAGCAGCCGCTGACGACTGACCTGTGGATCCTGCTTGACCTGGACCGCAACGTGCACTTCGGCGAGGGTGAGGAATCGACCGTCGAGTACGCGGTGAGCCTGGCGGCGTCGATGGCGTCGCAGGTCCACACCCAGGGCCGGCAGGTAGGGCTCATCGCCAACGACTCGAAGGGAACCATCCTCGAGCCGCACCGAGCCGTCCGCCAGGACCGGTTGATCCTCGACTATCTCGCCGTCGCTCAGGCCGACGGCCGGACTCCGCTCACTCAAACGCTGGCGTGGGACAAGATCCGGAGGCTGCCGCGCCGCGCCATCGCCGTGATCACCCCAAGCGCAGACGAGGCATGGGTGCGATTGCTTCAGTCGGTGCGCGGCCGTCGCTCGACGCTGATCGTCTTCTATCTCGATGTGGCGAGCTTCGGCGGCCCAGACCAGAACCCCAGCTTCGACCTGGGCCAGGACGTCGACCTTTACGTCGTGCGCAAAGGCGATGACTTCGCGCGCTTGGTGAGAACGAGAGATGCAATCCGTATCGCTTAGCACCCGCATTCAGCTTGCCCCGGGAAGGGCCTGGAACCGGGCTCGGTCGTCGACCAAAGACGGGCTGTTGTGGTCGGCCCTGATCGTCTTTCTCCTGGCCTTCACCATCGCGCGCTCAACTACCGCCGCCGGATGGACGCCCGGGACCGATGTCATTCCCTCGATCGCATTTGGCGGCGCGTTCCTGATGGCGGTGCTCGCCCTTTCACCCGTGCCCTGGCCGGCAGGCCTTGGCGTGGGCATGCTGCTCAGCCCAGCGGTCGCCGTGGTCGCAGCGTGGCCTCAGATCCACGCGCGATGGCCGCAGGAGGCGCTGGACCTGCAGCTGATCGGCACCTGGTGGACGCGGATCACAAATGGTTCCGCCGGACTTGAACAGTCTTTCTACCTGGTCTTGATCTGCTGGCTGATGTGGATCACCGGGGCGTGGCTGAGCTGGTGCGTGCTGCGCTGGCGCAAACCCATGCTCGGACTCATCCCTGGAGCGGCGGCGTTCGCCACCACCATCGTGAACTTCCCGCGTGAACAGAACGGCTACACGCTCGCTGTTCTCGTCCTGACCCTCGCGCTCCTGTTGTGGACCAACTACACGACGTCCATCGCGAGCGCTAATCGCGCCCAGGTCAAACTCACGGGCGACGCCCGGTGGGACTTCTGGGAGAGTGGGCTGGTCGCGATGGCCGCCCTGATCGTGCTGGCCATCCTACTGCCGCCGCTCTCCACGTTCGACCGCACGACGGCCATCGAATCGAGCCTGTTGTCGAACTGGGCCGAGCTGCAGCTGCGGCTGAACCACCCCGGCGTGCTCGGCGGCGGGGGGGGCGGCGCTGGGACCACGGGTTTCGTGACCGACGTACCGCTCAATGGAGCGCTAACCCGCACGAAAGAAATCGTCTTCACCTACCAGCTCGTCGGCGAATTCACGGGCCCGAAGTATTTCCGCGGCGTCAACGTGACTTCAACCTCGAACGGCGAGTGGAGGTACCCGATTGGGCCCACGACCGACCTCCGCACATCAGTCCACAAGAACCAGACCATGAACTACCCCGAGAATTACCTGCAGCTGGCGCTCGGGGGGTTCCAGGTGAGGATGCAGCGGCCGCCGAACCTAACCCCGAGCATCCTCTTCTACCCCGGTGACATTTATCGAGTCGACCGAGAGGCTGTCGCGACCCAGGTGCTCACCCGAGACCAGGTGATCAATCAATTGACGACGATCGACCGGCTCGACAGCGTTCAACCCTCGACCTCGGCCGGGAATTACGCAGTGACGGTCGAGTATTCGGTCGCCACCGAGGCGGACTTGCAGGGTGCGGGCACCGGCTACCCGGATTGGGTCCAGCCCTTCATGAGCCTGCCGCCCGGCGGGTATCGCACCCCGCAGGTGATGCAGGCGATTCGCGACCTTGCGCTTAGCATCGTGAAGGACGCCGGCGCGACAAATCCCTACGACATTGCGACCGCGATCCAGAACTACCTTCGCACCCACTACACGTACGACCTGGGCGCTCAGAATGTGGGACCTGGGCCGGACCGGCTGGCTAATTTTCTTTTCGAGTCGAAGCTTGGCTACTGCGAGTACTTCGCCTCGGCGATGGGAGACATGCTTCGCTCGCTGGGCATCCCAACGCGCCTGGTCAACGGTTACGGGCCGGGCACCCTTGACAACCAGACCCACCAGTACGTCGTTCACGGCGACGACGTGCACACGTGGGTCGAGTCTTACTTCCCCAAGTACGGATGGATCCCGTTCGAGCCGACCCCGGACACGAACACCGGCTACCAGACAATTCCCCGTGGCTCGCAGGGCCAGACACAGTGTCTTCGGGACTCGAACTGCGACCCCAGCGGAACCGCCCCTCCGGTCGTCGGCGGGTTGGTGCCCTCGCCGACGCCTCGCGGACCGCGTGACCCCAACGTGGTCACGCAAACACAATCCGGGTTTGGGTTTCGGGCGCCGGATGCCGGGACTGTGACTGAGATCTTCGGCGTGATGCTCGCCGTCGTCCTTTTGATCTTCGCCGGGGCCGCCAGGTACCTCAGACCGCGCAGCGTGATGGGCGTCTGGAAACGCACGCTGGCGCTGTCTGGGCTGGCCGGGCTCAAACTCGGGCCGGGCGAGACTCCACTGGAGCTCGGCCGGCGGATGCAGAGGACCTTCCCCGAGGCGTCGGAGCCGGCCGGGGCGCTCGCGGGCGCTTTTGTGGTTGCGGCTTACGCACCTCCTGACCTCGCGGGTTCGGTCCGCTCGTCCGTGATGGAGGCGTGGACCGAGCTTCGCCCCCTGCTCCTGCGCAGGGTGCTTTCGCGGCTGCGTCGTTTCAGGTCCTAACCTGTAGCGAATGTCAGAAGTCGGGACCGGCGCGGCCGGGGTCGCCGGGCGGACCTATCCGCCCGTCGAGTTTCGGATCGAGGCCGATCGAGCTGCCGCGTTTGCCAGGGCGATCGGCGCCGACCCGGCGGCAGGGGTTCCGCCCACGTTCGCGGCCGTCTATTCGCTGGGCGTGACCGCGCCGCAGCTTTTCGGCGACCCCGATGCCGCCGTGGACTTTTCGCGCTTGCTGCACGCCGAGCAGGAGTTCGCGTGGATGCGTCACCCGCGTGCGGGTGAGACGATCGCCTCCCAGGGTCATGTCGTGTCGGATGTGAGCCGCCGGGGCATGCGCTTTGTCACCTTCGAGACCGAAACCACCGATAGCGCAGGGCAACCTCTCTGCCGGTCGAGGGCGCTTTTCGTGATTCGTTCTTGAGCAGTCGCGCCGTCACGTTCACCAACGAGCAGATCGCCGCGTACGCGGAAGCGTCGGGCGACCACAATCCAATCCATCTTGATGACGATTTCGCGCGGTCGGTCGGGCTGCCG
>DATNML010000096.1:0-2088 GCA_035602315.1 Candidatus Dormiibacterota bacterium | reverse complement strand
CGCACGCGCTGGTTGGCCCTGATCGCCTCGCGGATCGACAGGATGCCGACCGCCGGATGCCTCTTCTCGATGACGTGCCGAAGCATGTTCAGGTGCGCGTTGTCAGGCACACCCGGCTCGCGAATCCTCCGCACTGCGGCTCGCACCGTCGCCTGCGTGCCATCGATCGCCTCGCCCTTCCCAAAGTCGAACTTGTAGCTTGGACTGCGACCACCGGCGCGGCGCTCGCCACTCAACTTGATCCATTTCGCATTCTCCGCTCCCTTGCCGACGTCGATGACCAACCGCACCAACCGTCCACGGTTCTGGAAGCTCGCGTTCATGCGCGCATAGCTCTCCCGCTGCCCCGTCAGACCTTCATGGCGCCCGACCGAGAGCGGCGCGTCTGCATCGAGGTGGATGCGGTCGATTGGAGTGAGCAGGGAGATGATCGCGAACGCGTGGGGGATCAGATCGGCGATCACCCCGATGTCCGCAGCCGCGCCGACCAGGGGCTGCTCTTCGAGTATCTCGATGCGGATCTCCTCGACGCTCTCCAGGAAGTCGCGCAGAGTCCTCTCCTCTGTCAGCAGGAGTTGAAGCAGCCGCACCTCGAGCTTGAAGTAGTAGTGGTCGGCGGCCACGATTTCGACCCCACCGGGCGCGGCGTCCAGGAAAGCGCGGTACTCCTCCGGCGGCGAACCGAGCGGTTTCTCGATCAACACGACGTCGCTCAGGTCGTAGTACAGCGCGAGCGTGGGCAGGTGGGTCGCTGCCGGCGTGGCGATGTAGGTGATTACGTACGAGCTGGACTCCAGCTCACGCTGCAGCTGCTCGTGCGCAGGCAGCGCGGGGCCGTCCCAGTAGAAGGCGTCACCGTGCGTGTGCACTTCCTCCTCGCGTGTGGCGAGTCGCTCGCGCGCGCCGGGCAGGTCCTGTTCGACGACGTGGATGCGGAAGTTGAAGAACTGCTTCAGCGTCTGCAGGTGCTGATACGCCTTTTGGCCCCACTGCCCGAACCCGACAAGGACGAAATCCTTTTGCAGATGACGCTCCTCTTCGGCCAGCGCATGCAGGCGCGCGTTCTTGATCGCCACCGCGGCTCCCAGTGCGAGGCCCTGGATCCGCTCCACCTCCTCCGGCTTGAACGTGCGCAGATGGTCGCGCTCACCAAGCACCGCCGCGCCGATGGGTTGGCCGTCGGCCACGAGGGGAAGAGCGAGGAGAGATCGCACGCCGAATGCCTTGACGTACGAGGCGGTCACGCGATCGCTGGCGCTGGTGTCCTCGATGACCAGCGGCTCGCCTCGGTCGAGCACCTCGAAGAGGAACGAGGGCTCGGAGCGCTCCCCGTGCTGGCGGCGCCACAACTCCTCCTGATCAGATGCGGCCGCGCCGAACCACCCCTCGCGATCTTCCTCGTAGAGAGCGATCTGGCACACCGACGCGTCGACGAGGCGCACCAATCCCTGCGCGACCAGCCTCAGGGTTTGATCGAGGTCGATGGAGGATGCGATCGCGCGGCTGACGTCCGCGCTCAGCTCGAGCTCCTCGCCGTGCCGCCGCGCTTCCTCGTACAGGCGCGCGGTTTCGACCGCGACGGCCACCTGCGCGGCTGCCGCGCGCAGCGCTTCGATCTGGCCCCAGTCCGGTCTGCGCTCGTATGAGCGGTGGTACCCGACCTCGAGAACACCTGTTGCGCGGCTGTTCAGGTCAGATCCGAAGGGCAGAAAAATCCTGATCAGGTCGGCGTGCCCGCTCTTCTCGAAGACCTCGCCCGCGAGGGTGAACGGGGGCTGGTCAGCTGCCGCCTGGCGGCTGTCAGCGCTTCGACCGATCAGGCACGCTGCGACATAGGCCAGGGTCGTGCCGTCGCTCCGCACCACTGGCACCTCGGCCCACGTCGATGTAGTGGGGAGGACGCCGGCGACGACATCGGTTCGATCGATCTCGCCGCCCGCCGGCAGCGGGCCGACGACCGCCACCTGCCAGGTGCGCGCCACGTGGACCAGCACGTCGTCCAGCGCCAGCTCGCGCTCCTCGTTCAGCGCCCAGCGCGGAACCCGCGACAGGCGTATGGCGGTTCCCCTCCCCCTCCCGGGGGGAGGG
>DATNML010000095.1:0-10742 GCA_035602315.1 Candidatus Dormiibacterota bacterium | reverse complement strand
CTGGCTCCCGAACCGGGTTCGCTTTCGATCCGGAACCAACCGCCCGCCAGCTGCGCCCGCTCTTTCATCGCCAGCAGTCCCAGGTGGCCTGGCATGTGGACGGACTCGGCCACGACGAAGCCGGCGCCGTCATCGATGACCTCGACTTTGATCCCGCCCTCGACCGGCTCCACGGCCAGGAGCACGCGCGTCGCGTGGGCGTGCTTTTCGACGTTGGTCAAGGCTTCGGCGACATTCTTGACCACGATCGCCTGGATGGCGGCCGGGATTTCCTGCGGGAGCCGCAGGTCGATCTGCGTTTCGATCCCGGAGTGAACGCGAACAGACTCGAGGCGTTCGCTGATCGCCTGGTGGAGGTCGACGTTGAGCTCGAGCGTCTCGGTGCTCACGTTCGTGAGCAGCCGGCGAAGCGAGTCTTCCACCTTGTGGAGGGTGCCCTTTAGCTGATCGAACTGAACCGCCTGGTGACTGCCACTGGCCTCAGCTCGAATCCGTTCCAGCTGCAGCTCGGCAGCCGTCAGGAGCTGCAGTGAGTCGTCGTGGAGCGAGCTCGCGAAGCGCCGGCGGGCCTCATCGCCGCCCGAAGCGATGTTGTTCATCAGGCGGCGGCGGGCGGCGACCGCCTCTTCGAGCCGGACAGCAGTGGTGCCCAGCTCGTCCTCAGCCTCCTTGTACTGCCAGACGAGTCCAGTCGCCATGGCCGCAAGCCGCATGACCCAGAGGTCGTTGGAGTTGAAGCCGCGGCGGGAGTCATAGGCGACGACGACTCCGATCCGCCGGTCGCCCGCCCGCCAGGAGACCGCGATCGAGTTCTTGATGCCGACCAGTCCAACCTCGCGCCACAGGGCGTCGAGCTCGGGTGACGTGCCCTGGACGAGGTCGAGCTCATCGCGAAAGGCGATCCGTTCGATGATGCTCTGCTCGGTTGCGCCGAGCTCGATCCGCAGCTCATGGACTGGTGAGTTGGCGGGAAACCCGAACGCTCTCGGCTGCAGCGAAAGAACGTCCCGCGCTCCCAGCCGCCAGAAAGCTGCGCGGCGCGCACCGACCAGGCCGGCGACGGATTCGCTCAGCCGGCCAAAAAAGGCAGGCAGCTCCTCGTCCGCGTCGAGGTATGAGGAGACGGCGCCCAACGCGGCAAACGCAGCCTGCTGGGCTCGCTCGAGGCGCTGCACAGTCCGCGTCTTGGGTTTGCGTTGGCCGGTATCACGCCCGACGAGCGTCGGCTCAGGTCCGTTGTCCGCCGGCAACGCCACTAGCTCCAAATTCCCCTCCAGGCGAGTTCGTACGGGTTACATCAAATCGCCTGGAGGTGTCGTTCGTCGCCGTACAAGTGAGGTATATGCGGCGGTGTACCGAAAGCCGTAAGAATTGGTGTGCCCCCTTCTTGCGAAGGAGGCACGTCTAAGAAACGCCCGGAGAGGGTCCGCTACTCAAGATCAGGGCGAGCTCGGCCCAGAAAATGAAAGGCCGGGCTCGCGAGGTGCGAGCCCGGCCAGTTTAGTTGGTGGTTATCGGCGCCGCCGGATCCGAAGGCCGATGCCTCCGACCAGGACCATGATGGCCCCAAGGATGCCTCCCGCGATGGGGGCTCCCGTGTTGGCCAGGGACACCCCAGAGCCGCTCACGCCGCCGGTTGCCGTGGCTCCGAGCACTGAGCCAGTCGGGCTCGTGCCGGTGCCGGTGCCGGTGCCGCTAACGCCGCCGCCAGCATTAGTCGTGCCGTTCGCGCTCGCCGCGCTCGCGGTGACGCTGCCGGTGCTGTTCTCGACCGGAGGTGTGGTGCCGTTCGCGCTCGCCGCGCTCGCGGTCACTGAGCCGGTGCTGTTCTCGACCGGAGGGGTGGTCCCGTTGGCGCTCGCCGCGCTCGCTGTGACGCTGCCGGTGCTGTTCTCGACCGGAGGCGTGGTCCCGTTCGCGCTCGCAGCGCTCGCGCTGACGCTGCCGGTGCTGTTCTCGACCGGTGGAGTGGTTCCGTTCGCGCTCGCGGCGCTCTGGCTGACGCTGCCGGTGCTGTTTTCAACCGGTGGAGTGGTTCCGTTCGCACTCGCCGCGCTGGCGGTCACCGAGCCGGTGCTGTTCTCGACCGGAGGAGTCGTGCCGTTCGCGCTCGCCGCGCTCGCGGTCACTGAGCCGGTGCTGTTCTCGACCGGAGGTGTCGTGCCGTTCGCGCTCGCCGCGCTCGCGGTGACACTCCCTGTGCTGTTCTCAACCGGAGGCGTCGTCCCGTTGGCGCTCGCTGCGCTCGCGGTGACGCTCCCGGTGCTGTTCTCAACCGGAGGCGTGGTCCCGTTCGCACTTGCTGCGCTCGCGGTGACGCTGCCGGTGCTGTTCTCAACTGGAGGCGTGGTGCCGTTGGCGGACGCCGCGCTGGCGGTCACCGAGCCGGTGCTGTTCTCAACCGGAGGAGTCGTGCCGTTCGCGCTCGCCGCGCTCGCGTTGACGCTGCCGGTGCTGTTCTCCGCGACGCCGGCGTTGCCCGTGCTCGTGGTGCTGTTAGTGGTTGCGCCTGTGCTGGGACCAGTGCTCGCGCTGTCAGCGTCGTCTGTCTTCACGGGTACCTGCACCTTGACCTTGGTCTTGGTCTTGGTCTTGTCTTCGCCCTTGACAGTGACGCCGGCGCCGGCGTCCGCCTTGACCTTGGTGTCGCCGCTGGCCTTGACGTCGCCATTCGCGCTGCCGTTCGCTTTGGCGGCGACGGTGCCGTGGTCGCTGGAGTTGCCGTTCGCCTTGGCGGCGACGGTGGCGCGGTCGCTGGAGTTGCCGTTCGCCTTGGCGGCCACGGTGGCGTGGTCGCTGGAGTTGCCGTTCGCCTTGGCCGCCACGGTGGCGTGGTCGCTGGAGTTGTCGTTCGCCTTGACGGCGACCGTGGCGTGGTCACTCGGGTTGCCGTTCGTCTTGGCGTTCGAACTTGCAGCCGCATTGCTGGTGTGATCGCTGGCGTTCGCCAGGCTCGTCTGCGCGGGCTCGTTCGCCCTCGTCGGGGGCTGGGTTGCCTTCGGCGCAGAGCTACTGTTGCTGCTCGCCGGTGCCGGCGGGCTGCTTGCTTTTGGCGCCTGGCCACTGGCGCCGCCGTTGGTCTTGCTCTTGTCTCCATCGCCGCTCCCACCGATCTGGTGGTCGCTGTGCTGGGTGGGGCTGTCCTGGCGCTGAGCCACCGCCGATGTGCTGGTCCTGTCCTGGGACTTGCCCTGCCCATGAGAGTTGTCTGCAGCCAGCGCGGGTGATGTCCGCGCCAACATGAGGAGAACCCCCGCCATGAGGATGAAAGCGTTGACGACCACCCTCCGGACGAGCGCAGGTCGACTCGCTAAGAATTCGCCGAACGTGTCCAATGCCCACCTCCACGTGGATATGAGCGATTGCCTCGCCGCCATCCCGGACATGGACCCCAATATTTCTGGGGATATGTCGCAGAACGCCCCGCTCAGCGTTCCCTAGTAGGGCAATCCCTTGACATGACAACGCAAACTGCATCGCTTGTAACCATGGAGGAGGCCACAGACAAGGCCTCCGTCACCACCTTCGTAGAGGATGTGCTGGCCGGCACGGGCTGGGAAATCAAGGCTGTCCGCAGGCGGTCATCGAGGGTCGAGCCGCCCGACTGGTACTGGACGCTGTTCGAGATCACCATTAATAAGGACGAAGAGGAGCGCCGGCTGCAGCTCGTGGCCAAGGGCGCGCTCAACCCCGAAGCGTGGGAGCGTTTGAGTGGCCGGCTCATACGTCATGGCGCCGGCCGCCGCTGCGACCCGATCGATGGCCTGGGCTACCCGCGATTGTTTCCCGAAACCCAGCACGCCTACTGGTTCTATCCATACGACCCCTCCATGCCGGGTCTTCCTGCCGCGACCGACCCGGTCCGTATCGCGGGATTGCTGCTTGGACTCCGGGAGACCGCAGAGATTCTCGCCGCGGCGCGCCGAGTTCATATCGACCAGGTCCGATACGTCCCAGAGGTCGGCGCGATTCTGCGCTACACAGTGGATACGCCCGCCTCAACCGTGAGCATTTACGGCAAGGTTCAGCCCGGCAACCGCGGGCTGCGCACGTATCGCATCGTCGAGGGCCTATGGGAGGCGTCGAGGCTCTACCCCGGCTTCCTGAACCTGCCGCGCCCGCTTGGATTTGTAGAAGATTTCGGGCTTCTGCTGGAGGAACGAGTCAAGGGCCGGCCAGTGGGGGGAAACCGCATGAGCGCCGAGTTCGTGCTTGCCGGCCCTGCGGCTGCTGACGCGTTGGCCGTGATCCATGAGTCCGGCCTCGAGACCGACGAGCGAATCACGATCGAGAAAGAGTTAGCGCGCCTTGATCGCGTGGCCGACCAGTTCAGGTACGTTCTCCCGGCTGGTCACTTCATGCTGCTCGACCTCATCGCTCACATGCGCGACCGCGTGCGAAAGACCGACGACGAAGAATTCTTGCCCACTCACGGAGACATGAAGTACGACCAGTTCATGCACCACAACGGCGAGCTGACACTGCTCGACTTCGATTACTTCGCGATCGCCGAAACCAGCTACGACCTCGGCAAGTTTTGCGCCTACATCATGCCCTCGTCGCCTAAGAGCTGGCAGGAATCGGTGGCCGCGGAAGAGCTGCGGGTTCGCTTCCTCAAGCGCTACGTGGAGCTCCGGCCGGGAGCGACCCTGCAGAGGTTCGGGGTCTACGAGGCGCTCCAGTTCGCCCTCCGAGCGATGGCGTTCATGTGGGCGCATTCGTCGGGATGGGAGCGGATTGCGGAAACAATGCTCGTGATGGGATTCGAGCGATTGAAGAGCCGCCTGCCCGAATAGGCCACTAACCGCCCCGATATGGGCCATGCGGGCCTATATGCGATTACTTTTACAAGCCTTTACCTGATCCCCGCCGGGTAAGCGCAAGCCGCCCGTCAGACTCAGCGGCCGATCATGAGATTTCTATCCTGGGTTGCTGGAGTTGTGGTCGTCCTCGCGCTTGGCGTTGGCGCGCGGTCCGTCGTGAGCGCACACCCGAGCGCGAGCCAAACCCTCACCGCGGCCAAGCCGGCCACGGTCGCGGCCGCCAACATCCCGGCGGATCTCAGCCCGAACGACCCATGGCCTCAGCGCAGATATCCAAAACCAGATCCCAGTCCAACGCCGCCGCCACCCGCCCCACCAGCAGCCGCCCCGCCGGCAGCGGCGCCGGCGCCTCCACCAGCCCCCAGGCCGCCCGCTCCGCCTCCCATCGTTGTCGGGTCCACGCAGCAGGCGCTGATCAACCAGGATCGCGCGGCCAACGGCCTCGGACCGCTCACCTGGAACGGGTGCCTTGCCAACGTGGCGCGGAGCAATGCCGCGCGCATGGCGGCCCAGGGCTCCATCTCACACACCAACGGACCGAACCTCGACCTCAATTGCGGTCTCGGCCACCAGGCAGGTGAAAACGTCGGCTACTGGACGGGAGGCGTCAACGACGGGCAGCTCAACACCATGTTCCTGAACAGCCCTGAGCATCGCGCCAACATCCTCGGCCCCTACCGCTATGCGGCGACGGCGTGGGTCGTCGCAGCGAACGGCTACGCGTATATCGCCGTGGAGTTCAGCTAGAACCGTCTAAGGCCGGTTTCCCACAGCCGAGTAGGCGGGTCCTACCCGGCGTTTCCCTGTCGAAGCGCTTCAGGGCGGGCACTTCCGCCACGCCCAAACAAGTGCTTGGAGGAGGAGCGCGAAGGGTGGTTTCCGGACCTACCAGTCGTGGCGGCCGGCAAGCACTCTGGGTCAGGCCATTCGGATGGCTGTGGGCTAAGCGAGCGTGGATTGCCGGCGCCATCGGGATCGTCTTTCTGGCCGCGACCCTGTTTGTGCTGTGGGCCGTCCGGGACCTGCCCGATCCCAGCCAGGACGTGCTGGCCGCTGGAGACGTCGTGGTGCTCGACCGCAACGGCAACCTGATCGAAGACTGGAATCCCGCCGGCCACTATCACATCAACGTCAGCCTGCATGACATGGGCCCATATCCGCCCGCCGCCGTGCTCGCAGCCGAGGACCGCAACTTTTACAGCCACGGTGCGATCGATCCGGGCTCGACCGCGCGGGCGCTGTGGGTGGACGTCACGTCACGTGGGCTCAACGAGGGAGGAAGCACGATCACGCAGCAGCTGGTCAAGATCCAGCTGCTCACGCCGCAGAAGTCCGTGACCCGAAAAGTCCAGGAGATGGTGCTTGCCATCACGGTCGAGCAGCGCTACTCGAAGGACCAGATCCTGACCATGTACTTGAACCGCGTGTACTTCGGCCACGGCGCGTACGGCATGGGCGCGGCGGCGAACACGTATTTCAACAAGGACGCCAAGGACCTCACGCCGGCGCAAGCAGCGTTCCTCGCTGGCCTCATCCAGGCGCCGACTGCATACGACCCGGTGCAGCATTACGACCTCGCGCACGACCGCGAGCTCTACGTGCTCCAGGGCATGCAGGCGATAGGCAAGCTGAGCTCGGCGGAGGCGGACAAGGCCACCAGCGAAGACGTCAAGGCGGAGCTGAAGATCCAGGCCTCGGCTCGCCAGAGCAAGGCGCCGCACTTTGTCGACCACGTGCTGTCGACGCTCGAGACGATGTTCGGGTCAGCGGCCATCCAGCAGGGTGGGCTGACCGTCCATACCACGCTGGACCTCAACCTTCAGCAGATCGCTGAGCAGGCGGTGGTCGACGGCGTGCGAGACCTCGCGCCGACACACGTCAACAACTCGGCGCTGCTGGCGGCCAACCCGAAGACGGGCGAGGTCCTGGCCTGGGTCGGCTCGGCCGACTACGGGAACGATGCGATCGCCGGGCAGTACGACGTCGTCCTGGCGAAGCGCCAGCCCGGATCGTCATTCAAGCCGTACGTGTACGAGGCGGCGCTGCGCGACCACAAGATCACGTGGGCGACCGTCCTTCACGACAAGCTGACCAACTTCAACGGCTACACGCCGCACGACTTCGACAACGGCGGGATGGGCGACGTCCCGGCGCGCACGGCGATCCTGTATTCGCGCAACATCCCCGCCGTTCAGGTCGGCCAGATGGAGGGCATGCAGAACGTGATCGGCCTGGCCCAGCAGATGGGAATCAAGAGCCATCTAGACCCAGGCCTGTCGACGGCGATCGGTGGGAGCGGCGTCACGCTGGCTGAGCACCTCCAGGGCTACCAGGTGTTCGCCGACCAGGGCCAGCGGGTCGACCTGAGCGTCATCCGCCAGGTGGATGACGGCTCGGGCAAGGCTGTCTACAAGCACGACAACCTTTCCGGGACGGCGGTCCTGACGCCCGCCGAGGCCTATCTGATCACCGGGGTTCTCAAGGACTACCAGAACCAGTGGGGCTTCGGTTGGAACCGCCAGATGGCGAGCAAGACGGGCACCAGCGACAACGGCCGGGGCGGGATCCCGGACTCGTGGATCATGGCCTACAACTCCGACATCGTCGCGGGGGTGTGGGTCGGCAACACAGCGCCGAATGGCGGTGGCGGGCTCATCACCGCCTACGGCGAGCAGGTCGGCAAGAGCGTGATGAAGCGCTTCGTCAACGCGCTGCCCACGAACATGCGCAACTGGTTCGCGCAGCCGGCCGGCATCACGCTCGGCTGCAACGGCAGGGACACGCAGTACATCTTCCTTGCGGGAGGCTGCAACGCAACACCGAGTGCAGTTGCTTCGCCCAGCGCTTCTCCTTCCGCCAGCCCAACGGCGTCGCCGTCCGCGTCGCCGTCTGCTTCGCCTTCGGCGGCGGCAAGCCCTTCACCATCGCCCTCGCCCAGTCCTTCCGCACCCCCGGCGTCGCCCACGCCTCCACCGGCGTCACCGGCCCCGGCAACACCCAGGCCCTCGCCATGAGCGACAGCGTTTTTCTGGACAGCGTCGAGCGCAGAAGGCCGGGCACGTCGATGCGGGCGTACGTGACGCGCACACTGCCGCACAACTCCGCGATCGTGGTCGCCAACCGCGCCCCGCACGAGCCCCGGCCAGAGGGCGGATTCACCCGCGGAGCGGGCGGCGTGATCACGGCACTTCTGACCCTGGCCGAGGTGACCGCGGCCGAGTGGGTGGCGTGCGCGCGCACAGACGCCGAGCGCGACCTGGTCGAACGACAGGGTCCCACGTCCGCCGTCCCATTGATTCGCGGCGAGACACGACTCCACTACGTGACTCCGACTCCCGAGCAGTACGAGCAGTACTACTCAGTGATCGCCAACCCTGTGCTGTGGTTCACCCAACATTATCTGTGGGACCTCGCCCAGCAGCCGGTCATCAACGGCCGGATTCACCGCGCGTGGACAAACGGCTACGTCGAGGTGAACCAGCAGGTGGCCAGACGAGTCGCCGAGGTCGCGAGCCACCTGCCCGATCGGCCGCTGGTCCTGGTGCATGACTATCAGCTGTACCTGGTGCCAAAGCTCGTGCGCGAGTTGGTGCCGGGAGCGATCATCCAGCATTTCGTCCACATCCCGTGGCCCACACCTCAGTACTGGAAGGTGCTGCCACGCGAGATGCGCGACGCGATCCTCCACGGCCTGCTCGGCGGCGACATCATCGGCTTCCAGTCAAGTGGAGACGTCCGCAACTTCCTCATGACCTGCGAGATGAACCTCGGTCTGGCGGTCGACGACCGCGAGCGTGCGGTGCTGATCGATGGACGTGTCGTCTACGTGCGCAACTACCCGATCTCGATCGACGTCGCATCGACGACGCGGCTTTCGTTCTCGCACGGCGTGATGGTCGAGGAGCGCAAGCTGCGGGACTGGCGGCCCGAGCACCTGATCGTGAGGATCGACCGCACAGACCCGGCAAAGAACATCGTGCGCGGTTTCCTCGCTTACGAGAAGCTCCTCATGCATCATCCTGAACTGAAGGGGAAGGTTCAGTTCTGGGCTTTCCTGCAGCCCTCGAGGCAGGACGTTGCCGCCTACCGCCACTACGTTCGCCGCGTGCGCCAGGTGGTGCAGCGGATCAACAGCCAGTACGGCAGCGGCGGCTGGCTGCCCGTACGCCTGGAGTTCGGCGAGAGCATGCGCAAAGCCATGGCCGCCCTGCGCAACTTCGACGTCCTGGTGGTCAACCCTGTCTATGACGGGTTGAACCTGATCGCCAAAGAGGGCGCGCTCGTCAACCGAGCAGACGGAGTCATCGTGCTGTCGGAGAACGCCGGCGCGCATGAAGAGCTCAACCCGCACGTGCTTTCGATCAACCCGTTCGACATCATGGCCACCGCGGACGCGATGCATCGAGGGATCGTGATGAGCGCAGAGGACAAGAAGCAGCGCAACGCGGCTGCGCGTGAGGTCGTCCGCACCAACGACATCACGCGCTGGATCACATGCCAGGTGCAGGACATCAGAGACCTTGCGGCGACGCCCGGCCTGCGCGCTGGTTAACCACCCGTTGCTGGCGAGGCGACGGGCCCGGCTTGATGTTTACCTGCGACCTTCAGTCCGGTCGGGGGCCGCCGATGCCTCGCGAGCTGCGCTGAGAAACCGTCACGTTGCGGAAGAAGGCGATGGCGATCAGTCGCGCCACGACCCACCCGATAAGCGCGTACACGATGATGGCGATGACGACCGAAGTCTCCAATACGGCGCCACTTGAGCTGCCGACGGTCGGAAGCAGGTTGCGAAACGGGGCCATGAACACGTCGGTCAGGCCATAGATGAACGTCGAGAACCCTGCCTGGGGGTTAGCTCCAAGCAGCTTGAGCACCATGCGGATCAGCAGCAGCCCCTCGATGATGCCGAACACCAGATAGGTCACCTCAGTGGCGCGCCGAGCCGGGTTGAAGCTCTTGACGAGCGCTGCGGAATCCGCGATGGGCGAGCCGGCCGGGCCTTGGGTCACGTGCGACTCCTCCCGGACGGTTCCATTGACGTCGTCGCGAACGATCTCGGTATCTCTGTGCTCCATTTCTGCGCCCCCTTGGTTGAAGATCTGCTGCTGAGTAGATAGAACGCCCGGGGGACCGCCGCCACCCGGAAGGTCTCTTGGCGAGGGCCTCGAGGCGACGACGGGGTAGCTGGGACTAAGCCTTCGGATACCAGAGCGGGAGCGTGGAGAGCGCCTCGTCGTGGTCCACATCCGACGGGGCCGACATCGATGAGTCGATCTGATACTGCCAGGCGGCCATGTTGCCGGCGCAACCGGTCTGGTTGGGAGCGTAGCCGGGTGCGTTGGAACGGTTGAAGTTGCCCAGGAGCGAGGGCTGGAACGACCACAGGTAGGAGCCGGTCGCCACCGCCGGCTGGGCGCTGACCACCGCGCACCAGGCCGACGCGAATTCGCTTCCGGCGGTTCCGTTGCCGTAGTAGGTCGGTACATAGCCGGCGGCGGACACCCCGTCGTACCAGCCCTGGACGAACCCGGAGTCCACGTTGACGGCGCCCGGGCAAGCGTCGCCCGGCGGCTCGATGTCGATGGCGATGGCTCGGCCTTGAGGAATGCCGAGGCCGGCCGCGGCGCCCGTGGCTGCAGCCGCATAGCCCTTGCCGGTGTCGTACCCGACCACGTTGGAGCAGTTATAGGCGTTGTAGATCGGCAGGATGCCCAAGTGATGGCTGGCGGCGAGCGAGATCTCCGCCCCGCTGATGCCGGGGCATATCGTGTTGGTCAGGTATCGGCCCCAGAAGTCCGGCGTCCCGAACCGTGCCGCGACGTTTGAAAACAGGCCGTCGAAGGCCTTGCATGAGTCCACTCCCCACAGGATGCGTGTGGGCTGCATCTTGGCTGAGCGGGCCTGGATGTCCACCAGGGA
>DATNML010000094.1:0-2400 GCA_035602315.1 Candidatus Dormiibacterota bacterium | reverse complement strand
AGGCTGCGCGCGCTTGCCTTCCAGCGATTCGAGCAGCGCCGTCTCCTCGCCGCAGATGTAGGCGCCGTGTCCCCGGTAGAGCTGGATATCGAGCGGGTAGTCCTTGCCCATCGGCCTGGGTCCGAGGTAGCCCTTGTCGCGCGCTTCGGCAATGGCCTCGACGAGCATCCGGTACGGCGCGTCGTACTCGCCCCGGATGTAGACCCACGCCTGGTTGGCGCCGACGGCGTAGGCCGCGATCATGATGCCCTCCAGGAGCATGTGAGGCGAGTTCTCCATGATGTAGCGGTCCTTGGAGGTCCCGGGCTCCGACTCGTCGGCGTTGACGACCACATACTTCGCGCCCGGCGCGTCGCGGTTGATGAAGCTCCACTTCGTGCCGGTGGCGAAGCCGGCGCCGCCGCGCCCTCGCAGGCCTGATTTCTTGACTTCGCCGACCACGTCTGGCGGCGCCATCTCGAGCAGGACTTTGCGCAGCGCTGCGTACCCGCCGGCTTTGGCCTCATACACGGCGAGCCGGTGCAGGTCGGGTGTGCCGAACCACCGTGTGACTACGTGATTGGGCGCCTCGCCGGAGGACCCGCGCAGCTCAGCCACCCGTCTTCTTCCTAATAGGTCGCTTCCCCACCTGTGGGGAAGTCCCCGCCTTCGTGGTAGATGGCTTCCCCACTTGTGGGGAAGTCCCCGCCGCAGGCGGGGGATGGGGAGGTGGAACCGGCCCTGAGCCGGAAGATGACTTCCTCTTCGCGACGAGAGCATCAATCTTCGCCGCCGTCAGGTCGTAGTGATACTCGTGATCCATGCGCAGCATCGGCGCGAACTCGCACGCGCCAAGGCATTCGACCTCCTCGAAGCTGAACAGGCCGTCCGCCGAAACCTCCCCAGCCTCCTTGACGCCGATCGCCTGCTTGACGTGATCCACCATCTCGTTGGCGCCGCGCAGCGCGCAGCTGAGATTCGTGCACATGTACAACCGGTGCTGGCCGATCGGCTCGAGGTGGAACAACGTATAGAAGGTCGCGACACCCTCCACGTATCCGGGATCGAGCTGCAGCGCAACCGCGACCTCGCTCATCGCCTCCGGCGTTAGGTGCCCGAGCTCCTCCTGCGCCAGGTCGAGGGCGGGCATCACGGCCGAGCGCGGCTGCGGATACCGCGCCGGCAGAGCCTTGATCTCGTCAATGAGGTGAGAGGAGAGCACGCTCACCTATCGACGTCTCCGAGCACGGTGTCCGCCGTGCCGATGATCGCGATCATGTCCGCGACCATATGGTTGAGCGCCATCCGCTCCAGCGCCTGCAGGTTGACGAACGACGCGGCCCGGAACTTCACCCGCCGCGGCTTGTGCGTCCCGTCGCTGACGACGTAGCAGCCGTTCTCTCCACGACCCGACTCGACCGCTACGTACACGTCGCCGGGGGGCACCGAGTAGCCCTCGGTGAACAGCTTGAAGTGGTGGATCACCGCCTCCATCGAGGTCTCGAGCTCCTCGCGTGGTGGCGGCAGCATCTTGCGGTCGTCGACGTTGACCGGCCCGTCCGGCAGCCTGTCCAGCGCCTGACGCAGGATCTTGACCGCCTCGCGCATCTCCTTGACCCGCACGAGGTAGCGCCCGTAGCAGTCACAGTCGTTGGAGATGGCGACCTCGAAGTCGTAGGTCTCGTAACCCGAGTACGGCATCGCCTTACGCAGGTCCCAGTCGACGCCCGAGCCGCGAAGCATCGGTCCGGTCGCGCCGAGAACCTTGGCGTCTTCAGGCGCCAGCCGTCCGATTCCGATCGTGCGCGAGCGAAAGATCGGGTTCATCGTGAGCAGGTTCTCGTACTCGTCGATATGCCCCGGCATGGCCCCAATGAATGCGTCGAGCATCTCGAGAAAGCGTGGCGTCGCGTCGGCGAACACGCCTCCTGGGCGGATGTACGACGTGTGCATCCGGAAACCCGAGATCTCTTCGTTCATGTCGAGGATCGTGTCGCGCTCGCGGAAGCAGTACATGAGCATCGACATCGCGCCGAGCTCAATTCCGCTCGTTCCGAGCCACACGAGGTGCGAGGAGAGTCGCGTGAGCTCGGACATGATCACGCGCAGCGCCTGAGCGCGCGGCGGCACGTCGACGCCCATCAGCTTTTCGACGGCCAGGGCGTACGCGAGGTTGTTGATGGGCGGCGAGAGATAGTCGTGGCGGTCGGTGACCACCACGCCCTGCTGCCAGCGCAGCGCTTCCATCTGCTTCTCGATCCCTGTGTGCAGGTAGCCGATGACCGGCTTGATCCGCCGGATCTGCTCCCCGTCGACGTCGACGATCAGGCGCAGCACGCCGTGGGTCGATGGGTGATGGGGCCCGAAGTTGATGGTGAGCAGCTCGCCGCCGAAGGCGCCCTGCTCGCCGGACTTCGTGAT